>JAJRTU010000217.1 GCA_024278135.1 Gammaproteobacteria bacterium | reverse complement strand
AGCCAAGCCAACTGATGACATTGGCTTCAATAGAATCACCATTACAAACCGTAAGCGTTCAAACGAGGGCGTCCTGGCATAAATATCTGCGATGTTTTATGCCAGTAGTCTACTGCAGGGCAGTTATTCCAGGCTCTTCTGACCAGCGTATTCGAACATTTGCGTAGGTCCGACATCTTTCACAAGCGTTAACAGATGCGGCGAGATATTCCATCGTGAACCGCTGTCGGTCATTACCGTGACCGTCTTGCGGTTGAACTTGACCAGAGTGCCAAGTTCCCGCCCGTCCCGGGGTGATTCGAAGCTCACCCGTGCGCCAAGATTAAACGCCATCATGGCCTTATGTGTGTGCACAGATTCCAGGTATTTCAGACGCTCTACAATGCGGTGATTCAGCGCCACCAGTTCATCCGTTGACATTTGCCCGATATCAATCGTCATGGTCGTATAGTGCTGAACGCAAGGGGTCTTTGGCAAACATTTCTTTCCAGACCCGTGGGGTCAGTTCAGTGACCCCGCGGGCCGGGTGCCGATCGATACGTTGCAACACATCCACTAGCCAGGTGTAAGGATTAATGCCATGCAAGCGGCAAGTCGTCAGCAGGCTCTGGATGATGCCGACATGTACTGCGCCCACTTCGGTCCAGGCAAAATTCCAGTTTTTCCGACCCATCGGTATGGCCCGCAGGTTGCGCTCTACATGGTTGGTGTCGATTGGTACCTCCGGATCGGACAGATAAACACGCATCTGCGCCTGGTGGTTGGCCACATAGACCAACGCCTTGGCCAGGGGATTACTGTTGACCAGATCGATCCGCTGTTGCTGCTGACGACACCAGCCAAAGAAGTCATCCGCCCGCGGTCTGGCGTGCCGGTTTCGGTAGTCGAGCTTCTCTGCACCACAGAGTTCCTTGCTCCGGATGTCTTTCTCGACACCATAGAGGGCACCGATTTGTTCCAGTGCTTGTGCCACTGCGGCGGGTTCGATGGCCTGCGCACGGACAAAGTACCGGCGCGCATGCACCCAGCACTGGGCCCGGGTAACTTCCGGTTTATTCCTTGCAAAGCTGTCATAGGCGGCATAACCATCGGTTAACAGGACTCCTTTGAAGCCATCAAGCTGGGACTCAATATGCTGCGTGCCGCGTGTGGGCGAGTAAGTAAAACAGATTTCATCACACTCGCCATAGATTGGCCACAGCCAGCCCTGATGCATCTTGCCCGGTGCTTTCCGCCCCGCCTTGATCGGCGTCTCGTCCATCGCCAACACCCGGCTGAGCAAAATGTGCCTGTGCTGGGCCTGATAAATGGGTGCGAGCAGGTCAATCGCCCGTTTCACCCAATGGGTCAGCGTCGTGCGGCTAAGGGTAATGCCGCTATGCGCCATCCTCTGGTGCTGGCGGTAAAGCGGCAGGTGATAGGCGAACTTGTCCACCATTAGCCCGGCCAGCAGGCTGACATCGGCCAGACTCTTATCGAGTACCGCCCCGGGTAACGGCGCGGTGCTCAGTTGTTGGGTCGGTGTGTGCTTGACGACCGGGCGGCGGTACTCCAGTACCACGTAGCTGCCGGGACGCTGAGCCAGACGGCGGCTGATCTTCTGATCGATGATCTGGTACTCATTGGCATCCGCTCCCTGCAGGTCCGGGTGGGCGATGTTGATCACCTCGACCGGCACATCCTTATCAAAGCGCAGACCCGCGTCGGTGACACAATCAGCACTTCGCTGTTTGCGCTTGCGCCGGAGGTAGGTCACTTTCTCGGTAGGGGTGGGTGGCACCGGTAACTTTGCCGCTCCCAACAGGTCCGCAATATCCATCTGCCCAGGTGCGTCTATAAACCGTTTTTCAGATTTGGGGCCGAACAGCTGACGCTTGAACCAGTCAAGCTGATTTTGCAGGCTTTGATTGTGTTGCTCAAGTTGCTGCAGACGCTGTCTGAGTTCACGGTTTTCTGCGGTCAGTTGTACGCTGGTTCCAGGGGTGATTTCTTGTTTGGAAACAGCCGCTTTCATGGGTCTGTATTATACCAGAACGGGCCTCATAACAGGGTGTTTATAACGCTTGTAGCGGCGAATATATCGGCTGTCGATACCTTCCAGAATTAGCTTGAGATCGGTCCATTCCAGACGCCGTTTATGACCGCCGCCGGCGTGCGCGTGAAATCGTCCCTGCTCCAGACGTTTGCTCCAGATGCAATAGCCACTGCGATCAAAATATAGAATCTTCATCTGGGTTCTTCGGCGATTGATGAAGACAAATAACTGACCACTGAGCGGATTTTCCAACAGTTGGCTTTTGACCAGAGCGGACAGGCCATCATAGGATTTACGCATATCGCAGGGCCGGTTGTACAAGCAGATCCGAACCTGCGATTCCGGAAACAGCATCAGTGTTGTTTCAGTCGCAGGCAGACACCATGACCGAGCTCAAGCTCAATATCCCAACCGCTAAGCAAAGAACCTTCCACTCCCGAGGGCAGTTCCAGCCATGCGTCTGCACAGGCAGGTAGTCCGGTCGATATCAATTTTCGCTTCCAGTACTGGAAAGTGGAAAGCCCCAGTCCGTGTTGCTGGCAATATGCCTTTTGGCTGAGCTGGCTGCTTTGCTGCTGTGTGATCAGACGCTGCCATTCTTCACGGTCACGGCGTTTGCCTGCATGGGTTGTCGCTGACATCATCGTACTCCTCTCTGGTTAAAACGGAGTACGTTAACGAGGATGCCTGATCAGTGGAAGGACGGCTTGGTTTGAACGCTTACGTTTTGTTCACAATGATAAGTACCTTTATAAAATTTAAAAATTACAATATACCGAACGATCGGTATATTGATACTGTAACGATCATTCGGTATACTGTCAACAAATGTTTTTGCGGGGATTTATGGCGTTACCAACAATAGATGATGATTCTTTGGCTGCATCGCTGTTTGAAGTTTTTCGATGTCGTGGCTACGAAGGCACGTCGATATCGCTGTTATCTGAAGTAACCGGACTCAAAAAATCAAGCCTTTACCACCGCTTTCCAGCGGGAAAGGATGATATGGCTAAAGCCGTTGTGTTGTATGTCAGTTCACAATTACATACTTATATCATTGGACCTTTACTCAATGATAAACAAGTGCCAGAACAGCGCTTTAATACGATGCTCACTACTATTAATTCGTTTTATCATGAGGGCAAAAAAAATTGTCTTCTAAATGTTCTTAGTCTTGGAGAGAAAAAAAAGGAAATCAGTGAGCTGTTAAATAAAGACTATAGTGATTGGCTTGACGCACTTATTAAGCTGGCTAAGGACGCTGGCTTGAGTAAAAAAGAAGCAAAAATAAGATCAGAACATTTTTTAATTGCTATACAAGGCGCTTTGGTTATCCAGCGTTTAATAAATAATAGTCAGACCTTTCAAAATGCTATGGAATATGAAGAAAAACTGTTTTTTAAATGAGGCAAGGGCAAATCCTCCCCCAGACATAACAGCGAATAGCTACTGGTACCATCTTTCTACGGAAGAGTGCAATGCGATGATGCTCCTGCGTAACTTCCGATGAGTGTGTCTCCGGTCATGAAGGAATCTGACCGAGCCTGGATGCGCCGGGCTCTGGATTTGGCGTGCCGCGCCGGGGAAGAGGGCGAAGTACCGGTGGGCGCCGTGATCGTCAAAGACGGTCAATTGCTCAGTGAGGGCTGGAACCGCGTCATCGCACTCAATGATCCCAGTGCCCATGCAGAAATTCTTGCCGTGCGTGCAGCGGGGGAGCGGCTCGGAAATTACCGGCTTCCGGGATGTTCACTGT
>JAJRTU010000216.1 GCA_024278135.1 Gammaproteobacteria bacterium | reverse complement strand
TATCGCCATTGTCGGTCATGGCGGCAGCGGTAAAACCACGTTGGTTGAAACACTCATGCACCGTTCCGGTGCGATTGGTCAGATGGGCAGTATTGAACGCGGCAGCACCGTTTGTGATTTTGATCCGCAGGAAAAGACACACCAACATTCCCTGGACGGCACGATTGTCAGCATGGACTATCATGGCGGTCACATTAATTTGATAGACACCCCCGGTTATCCCGATTTTATCGGCCGGGCTCTGCCCGTGTTACCTGCTGTTGAGACTTGTGCCGTCGTGATCAACGCGCAGACGGGTATTGAAACAGTCACCAGCAAGATGATGGAAGAGGCAAAGGGCCTCAAACTGGACAGACTGATCATTATCAACAAGATCGATGCGGATCAGGTTGATCTGCAGGCTTTGCTGGAACAGCTTAGAGAACAATTCGGGCGTGAATGCCTGCCGCTTAATCTACCTGCCAATAATGGCAAGGATGTCATCGACTGTTTTTTTCAGTCCAGTGGTGAGACGACGGATTTTTCGTCCATAGCGGAGGCACATACGAATATTATCGATCAGGTTGTCGAACTGGACGAAACGCTGATGGACCTGTATCTGGAGCAGGGTGAAGACATCAGCCCGGAACAATTACATGATCCCTTTGAACAGGCCCTGCGGGAAGGCCACCTGATCCCCGTTTGTTTTGTCTCTGCCACCAGTGGTGCGGGAGTGGAGGAGTTGCTGGATATATTTGCCCGCTTGATGCCGAATCCTGGTGAGGGCAATCCACCGCAGTATCTCAAAGGCGAAGGGGAAGAGGCGGTACCCGTTACCATCTCGGCCAGTCCGGATGATCATGTGCTGGCACATGTGTTCAAGATCACGATTGATCCTTTCGTCGGCAAGCTGGGGGTGTTTCGCATTCATCAGGGCACCATCAGAAAGGACAGTCAGCTCTTTATCGGCGATGGTCGCAAGCCTTTCAAAGTCAGTCATTTATTCAAATTACAGGGCAAGGAGCACACTGAAGTGGCGGAGGGTATACCTGGTGATATCTGCGCGCTGGCAAAGATAGATGAATTACATTTCGACGCGGTGCTGCATGATTCCCATGATGAAGACCATATCCACCTGCGTCCGATGGTCTTGCCTGCGCCCATGTATGGTCTGGCCATTGAGACGAAAAGTCGTGGTGATGAACAAAAAATTTCCGATGCCCTGCGCAAGCTGGAAGCGGAAGATCAGAGTTTCATCGTGGAACACAATGCCAGCCTGAATGAAACCGTCGTGCGTGGGTTGGGGGAGTTGCATCTTCGCATTATGCTGGAGAAATTAAGGGATCGTTATCATGTCGATGTGGATACCCACCCGCCCAGGATAGCTTATCGTGAAACCATTACCAAAAAAGCCGAAGGTCATCACCGGCACAAAAAGCAGACGGGGGGGGCGGGCCAGTTTGGTGAAGTCTATTTGCGCATCGAGCCTCTTGAACGGGGAGCCGGCTTTGAGTTTGTTGATAAAATAGTCGGCGGTGTGATACCAAGGCAGTTTATTCCTGCGGTTGAAAAGGGTGTCAAACAGGCCTACGAGGAAGGTGTCATTGCAGGTTACCCGGTGCAGGATATCAGGGTCACTGTCTATGATGGTAAATTTCACGCGGTTGATTCGAAGGAAGTGGCTTTCATCTCAGCGGGTAAAAAGGCATTTCTGCAGGCCTGCCAGCAGGCAAAACCGGTGATACTGGAACCCATTGTCGAAATAGTGGTGACGGCACAAAACGAGTATATGGGCGATATAACGGGAGACATTTCCGGTAAACGTGGCCGTATCAAGGACACCCGGGCGATGAGTGGAGGCATGACAACAGTGACAGGGCAGGTGCCCTTGAGTGAACTGGATAATTATCAGTCCCAACTCAAATCCATTACCGGCGGCGTGGGTTCGTTTTCCATCAGCTTCAGCCATTACGATCCGGTGGCGGCCAGGACGCAGCAGGAATTGATACAGGCCTACAAACCGGCTGCTGAAGAGGCTTAGCTCTTGTCAATATTGCCTTGGGGAATATCTTCTATTATTTTCATCCATTCTAATTAGTTATATATATAGTCAAATCCAGTATTTTTTAGAATAACGGATTGTTGTTACTATTCTCCGTCCTGAAACAAAAGCGAACGCAAGGCCAAGAGGATTCAGATGTATCAATACGATCAATATGATCAGAGCATCGTCGATGAGCGGGTGGCGCAATTTCGTGATCAAACCCGGCGTTTTCTATCGGGAGAGCTGTCCGAAGACGAATATCGACCTTTGCGCCTGATGAACGGTCTGTATGAACAGCGTCACGCACCGATGTTGCGCGTTGCCATACCTTATGGACTTCTCTGTTCACGCCAGTTACGGATGTTGGCGCATATTGCCCGCAAATATGACCGGAATTACGCGCATTTCAGTACCCGGCAAAATATTCAGTTCAACTGGCCAAAACTGGAAACCGTACCGGACATACTCGCGGACCTTGCCAGCGTCCAGATGCATGCGATTCAAACCAGCGGTAACTGCATTCGCAATACCTCTGCTGATCATCTGGCCGGGGTTGCAGAAGATGAAATCGAAGATCCCCGGCCTTATTGCGAGATTATTCGTCAGTGGTCAACATTGCATCCGGAGTTTTCCTTCCTGCCACGTAAATTCAAGATTGCCGTCAGCGGCGCCAAACAGGATCGGGCCGCTGTCACCGTGCATGACATTGGTCTGTATCTTGTGCGCAATGCACAGGGTACTGTCGGCTTCAAAGTACTGGTGGGGGGGGGTCTGGGACGTACACCTCATATCGGTTCGTTTATCAGGGACTTTCTGGAAAAGAAAGATTTGCTGTCCTATCTTGAAGCGATATTGCGCGTTTATAACCGCTATGGCCGACGAGACAATATCTACAAGGCCCGTATCAAAATATTGGTGAAATCACTGGGTATTGATAAATTTGCTCAGCTTGTAGAAGAAGAATGGCAGGCGATCAAGGACACGGCTTTGCTGCTGGAGCAAAAAGAAATTGATCGGGTGAAGTCATTTTTTGCCGGGCCGGAATACGACGAGCATGCCGGCCAGGACAGCAGCTTCGAAGAACAGCGACGGGCAGACAAGCGATTCGCCATCTGGGTCAAACGTAATGTGCATCGTCACCGGGTCAGTGGTTACCGTGCTGTATTTGTCTCCTTAAAGGCACCCGGGGAGGCTCCCGGTGACGTGAGTGAGGGGCAAATGGATGCGATTGCTGATATCGCCGAGCGATACAGCCACGATGAAATAGTGGTCACCCATGATCAGAATCTGGTCTTACCCCATGTCAAACAGGCTGATTTGTATGCTGTCTGGCAAGCGTTGGCCGACCAAAATCTGGCCACGGCCAATATCGGCCTGTTAACCGATATGATCTGTTGCCCGGGCCTGGATTTCTGTTCACTGGCCAATGCCGGTTCGATTCCCATCGCCCATCAAATCAACAGAAAGTTTGCTGATATGGATTATTTGCATGATATCGGTGAAATAAAACTGAAGATGTCCGGTTGCATGAATGCCTGCGGCCATCACCATGTGGGCCATATCGGTATACTGGGTGTCGATAAAAAGGGTCTTGAGTTTTATCAATTGACACTGGGAGGCAGCTCTGAAAATGATGCGGCACTAGGTGACAGGCTCGGGCCGGCCATCGAAAAAGAAAAGGTTGCTGACACCATCGAAAAAATTCTTCAGGTCTATGTGGAACAGCGTATTGAAGCAGAACGTTTTCTTGATACCTATAAGCGCATCGGTATCGGACCTTTCAAGGAGCGTGTTTACCGACAGCAGGAAACTGTTGAAAAGGAGCTGGCCGTTGCGGGTTATTAAAGAAAATACGGTGGTCGAAGACAGTTGGCAACGATTGCAGGCGACGGACATTGGACAGACCCTGCCGCAGGGTGATGTCATTGTTCCATTTCGCTATTGGCAGGAGCACCAGGCCGAGCTGGAACAAAGACCTGGTCGTCTGGGTGTTTGTCTCGATGGTGATGATAACACTGAAGATGTGGCGGAGGCACTGTCGAAATTCGATTTAATTGCGCTGGATTTTCCGGCGTTCAAAGATGGCCGGGGGTATTCGCATGCACGCCTGTTGCGAGAAAGGTACGGTTATCGGGGTGATATTCGTGCCGTGGGTGATGTCTTGCGTGATCAGTTATTTTTTATGCGCCGTTGTGGTATCAGTTCGTTTCACCTGCGTGAGGACAAGGATATTGACGATGCGATGAACGGGTTTAGTGATTTCAGTGTGAGCTACCAGAGCGCCGCTGACGGGGTACCGCCGGTTTATAAGCAGCGATAGCGCGGTATCAAATATCAACTGCTGACGCTGTTCAGGACTGAAATAATACCGCGTAATTTCCGGTCTTTATGTCCGGTGATCTCTGTGGCTATATCGTAATCGTCGTGATGGAAGGCGTATTTAGTTTTGGATCACGATGGAAACCTCTTACCAACAAGACATATTCCCCACTTTTTGCGAGTCCCTGTTCCTGAGCGATGCGGCGGGCCAGTTCATTCGGGTTAACCGAGCCGGTCTGTTCATCCAGCACCGGCACCACGCCCCAGAGCAGAGCAATCTTGCGGCATACCTCGGGTCGCGAGGTGATGGCCAAAACGGGTGCGGCGGGTCGGGCCGAACTCATTGTCGCTGCCGATACCCCGCTCTGAGATATGACGAGAACAGCGTGTGCATTCAGATACTTGGACATATGAGAGGTCGTAGCGGCAATGATGTTCCAGACATTGTTGGAGGAAGCTTCTGCACTGCGTTTGTTATCGCCGTAGGAACCGCTTTGCCACAGGTGGGATTCTGTTTGTCTGGCGATACGGTCCATCATCTTGACGGCCTCCAGGGGAAAGGCGCCGGCTGCGGTTTCCGCCGACAGCATAACGGCATCGGTACCCAGAGTGACGGCATAGGCGATATCCGTCACCTCGGCGCGGGTCGGTCGCGGGTTGCCGATCATGGATTCCAGCATTTGCGTGGCGACAATGACCGGTTTGAATTTTGCTCTGGCCAGATCAATCAACTGGCTTTGTGCGACGGGCACCTGTTCGGGCAATAACTCCACGCCCAGATCGCCACGAGCCACCATAATACCATCGGCGGCATCCAGTATGGCGCTGGCAGCCTGCAGGGCCTCCGGCTTTTCAATCTTGGCGATGACATTGACATCCTTGCCGGTTTTCTCAATCAGTGTTTTCAGCTCATGAATATCATCGGCCGTTCTGACAAAGGACAGGGCCAGAAAATCCACACCCAGATCCAGTGCGAAAAGTGCATCCACTCTGTCTTTGGGCGTAAGCGACGGTGCAGATACATTGACACCGGGCAGGTTAATGCCTTTGTGATTTTTCAACAGCCCGCCGTAAATTACCCGACAGGATATTTCGCTGCCTTCAATCGCCTCCACTTCGAATTCCAGTTCACCATCATTGAGCAGTATCTTGCTGCCAACAACGACATCCTCAGCCAGTGATTTGTATTGAGAGGGGATCAATGCTGCCGAACCCAGGATATCGCGCGTTGTTACGGTGACTTCAGCGCCGGCAGTAAGTTCTATCTGACCGTTCTCAAATTTCCCTGTGCGGATTTTCGGTCCGCACAGATCGGCAAGTATGGCGATGGTTCGCCCTGTTTCGTCGGCGATATTGCGGATATGTCTATAGACTTCACTATGACTGTTATGATCACCGTGTGACATATTCAGGCGAAAAATATTCACTCCTGTTTCCATCAGCTGTTTGATAATGGCCGGGGACTGTGATGCCGGCCCAATTGTGGCGATGATTTTGGTACGACGTGTTTTCAGTAGATCGATCCTGGTGATAATCGACATTATAACCCCCATGTTTACGGTGAACTGTCCAGCTGTACAGTTTTATTCCCGCTACATTAACAGATTGCCGAACGCCTATAAAATCAGAAGCTCAAGGCAATAATCTCGACAGGGTTTTGATCATCGGATATTGACATTAGCGTGGTTAAGCAAATAATAAGGCAATACAAACAGTGGTATAGACCACATAAGCACTCTGGAACACAGTTTGCCCTCTGAAATAAAACGCCCTAATTGCTTATTATCTTATAATTCGCATTGATGTATTGATTAACGGTGATTGAATCGGTGACCAGGCAGATTCGAAGCAGAGCAGTACGCCGGTAAAAAACACCTGGATACGGAATTTATTTCAGACATGACCAAAGCTGAAAATGCTGGTACTGATCTTCCTGAGTTTCTTCAGGATATCATGGCGCATACTTTCGAGTGTGTTGCTCGTGTTGATGAGCAGGGCAGCTTTCTGAGTGTAAATTCCGCTTATGCGCAGATATATGGCTACACACGGGATGAAATGACAGGGATGAGTTGGCGAGAAACGGTTTACCCGGAAGACAGGGAGATAATTGATCAGAAATTCACGGAAGTGCTGCATAGCGGAAGATCTGAAGTACAAATAAGAGGTATCCGGAAAAATAAATCGGTTTTCTACAAACTCCTGCTTATTGTGGAAAACCTCGAACCCGAGAGTTCGAGTACCCGTCACTACTGTTTCATTCAAGACATTACTGAACATCTGCTGGATGAATTACATGTATTAAAGTCAGCAAAAGCAAGTCTGGAGTTACAGGAACAGCAATTTCATGATTTTATTGAAGGTATATCCGGTGTGGTTTTTCGTCGTGATATCGATAACGACCGGTCATTTTGCTATCTGAGCGACGGGATTGAAAAGTTACTGGGTATTCCTTCTCATTGCTTACTGGAGTCCGGCAGCAAGAATTATGCTGCGCTTATCCATGAAGATGATCGCGAGCGGGTGAAGCAAATCCTTCACTCGGCAATTTCAGAGCGGCAAAACTATGTGGCAGAGTATCGGGTGCAGAGGACGGATGGTGAGTATTGTTGGTTAAGAGAACGTGGTGCAGGCAAACTGGACGAACAGGGGAAGGTGACGTGGGTAGGTGGAATTATCCGGGATGTTACCGTGCAAAAAAGAGTGGAAATCGAGTTAGATGAAAAAAAACGTTCAATCAAGTTACTGCAGAAAATAACCATAGCGGCTAACGAGGCGACAAGTGTCGAACATGCTCTCCAGGTCTGCCTGGATGAGATCTGTGCCTACTGCGACTGGCCCGTCGGACATGCCTATATTCTAAATTCTTCGGGAAAGTTACTGGAGAGTTCCGGTGTGTGGCACCTTGACTCGGAAAGCAGGTACGCTGTGTTCAAACGGCTTACCGGGGAAACAATATTTGATGAGAAGACAGGCTTGCCAGGCAGAATGTTGGCGAATAAAGAGCCGGCCTGGATAGAGGATGTTTCAGGGGATGATAATTTTCCACGGGCTGCATCCGATCTGCCGTTGAATATAACAAGCGCATTCGGTGTGCCGGTTCTGGTGGCTGATAAGGTGGTTGCCGTATTCGAGTTTTTCAATCCTGTCCGACTCGCCAGAGATGACAGGCTGCTGGATGTAGTGTCAACCATCGGTGTGCAGGTGGGACGGATAATTGAAAGAAAGCAGGTAGACCAGATATTGAAAGAGAACGAGGAAAGATTCTCCCTGGCAATAAGGGGGAACCGGGATGGGCTCTGGGACTGGAATCTTGAAACAAACCAGGTCTATTTCTCACCACGCTGGAAAAGCATGCTGGGATACGAGGAAGATGAGCTGGAGCATGATATCTCGACTTTCCAGCGTTTGATACATCCTGATGATAAAGGTGTGGAGGAGAAATTTTTACAGGAAGCACGGGATAATTTTGAAATCGAATTTAAAATGCGGCATAAGCAAGGACACTATGTGGATATTCTTTCCCGGGCTACCGGATTGCGCACCACCTCAGGGGGAGATGTCGTTCGTATGGTCGGTACTCATATCGATATTACTGAACGTAATCGTGCGGCCTCACGTATCAGGGAAAGTGAGCGCCAATTGCGGACATTGTATGATGATTCTCCCGCAATTTTTTTTACGCTTGATGAACAGGGCACCATTTTATCCATCAATAAATATGGTGCTGATCTTCTTGGTTTCTCGGTAAACACGCTCATCGGCAAATCCATCCTGGATATTACCCAGGTAGACGATGGGCGAATTATTAAGCAAAAACTAAAAGTATGTGCGAGTCAACCCAACCGGGTGCAACGATGTGAAATCAGACAAATCCACAGGTTCGGTGATGCCATCTGGGTGCGGGCGACAATGCGGGCTATCGGTCTGGAGACAAATCAGTTGAGCGTACTGGTGACATGTGAAGATATTTCAGAGGCCCGGATTTTGTCGGAACAACTGGAATACCAGGCCAAACATGATGCATTGACCGGGCTGATTAACCGGGTTGAGTTTGAGAAAAGATTACGGCGGGTACTGAATTCCGAGACGGACGATGTTGATCATGCTCTGTGTTATCTGGATTTGGATCAATTCAAAGTCATTAATGACACCTGTGGTCATCTTGCCGGGGATGAGTTGTTGCGCCGGATAAGCGATATATTGAGCACTGTTGTACGCAAGCGGGACACTTTAGCGAGAATGGGTGGCGACGAATTCGCGGTCTTGCTGGAACACTGCTCGATAGAACAGGCTAAACGCGTTGCTTTTGAATTGCGCCGTTGTATTGAGACACTGCGCTTTGTTTGGGAAGACAAACGATTCACACTGGGTATCAGTATCGGTCTGGTACCCATGCGCGCAAACAGCGGCAGCCTGACGGATATTCTCAGTGCGGCTGATGCCGCCTGCTACGCAGCGAAGGATGCAGGTCGGAATCGGGTACATGTGTACTACTCTGATGATATTGAACTTTCCCGACGACGCGGTGAAATGGAATGGGTCTCAAGAATCAATCACGCACTGGAAGAAGATCGTTTTTGCCTGGAGATGCAGACTATCAGTTGCCTGAATAAAGTGGCGGATCGCCGACGTGGAAAGCACTATGAGCTTCTGTTGCGCATGCAGGGTGATGATGGGCAGTTGATATACCCTGGCGCTTTTTTGTCCGCTGCAGAGCGTTACAATCTGTCGGAAAAGATAGACAGATGGGTGGTAAGCACCGCACTGAAGTGGCTCACTGACAATCAGCAGGAATTGAAAGCACTTGCAGTTTGTTCCATCAATCTTTCCGGTCATTCCATGGGTGACGGTGAATTCCTGGATTTTTTACTTGAGCAGTTTAAGAAAAGAGCGATTCCTCCAGAGAAAATTTGTTTTGAAATTACAGAAACCATAGCGATCACCAATCTGGGAACTGCGATTCAGTTTATACATACGCTGAAAGAGATCGGTTGTTTGTTTGCACTGGATGATTTCGGCACTGGCGTATCCTCATTTAACTATCTGAAAAATTTACCGGTTGATTTCCTGAAGATAGACGGTTCGTTTATACAGGAAATCCATAAGGACCCCATCGATCATGCTATGGTGCGTTCCATCAATGAGATCGGTCAGGTAATGGGCAAGGAAACCATTGCAGAGTTTGTGGAAAATGAAGCCATACTGGCAGTGTTGCGCAATATAGGCATAAATTATGCGCAGGGCTACGCCATAGGCAAGCCTGTGCCGATAAAATATTCCAATAATTGAAGAAGTTCGATCTTGACTGTCGTGGTATGGGAAAACAATCAGGCGGCATCGAAAATAAGCCGAAATGTTCATCCGGACCATGTTGTTCTGCTGATTTTTTTAAGGGATGTTGCCGGGTTTAGTCGTGGAATTCTTCACGGATGCTGAGGATTTCAGGCAGGATATTTTTGAACTGGCCCACCAAATCAGGCTCAAAATGAGAGCCGGTACCCGCCTCGATTTCTTTCATTGCCTCTTCCACAGACCAGGCTTCTTTGTAGGGGCGTTTCGAAGTCAGGGCATCAAAGACATCACAAATCTTGAGGATGCGGGTGTCGAGAGGTATCTCTTCAGCCTTCAGCCCTTGCGGATAACCGGAACCATCCCATTTTTCATGGTGGGTCAAGGCCAGACTTCTGGCCAGAGCCAGCACACCATAATCGTATCCATCCAGTAATTCCGCCCCTAACAGGGTATGGGTCTTCATGATTTCCCATTCTGCCTCATCAAGAGGGCCTTCTTTTAGAATGATCTCGTCAGGTATCGCTATTTTTCCGACATCATGCATTGGTGTCGCATTAAACAGCCCCCAGCACTCCGATTCACTCATGCCGGACTCCTGTGCCATGAGTTCACAATATTTACTCATACGAATAACATGCATACCCGTTTCATTGTCACGATACTCCGCGACACGCCCAAGACGCTGGATAATACCCAGGCGTGTATCCTCGAGCGCTTTGGTACGTCTTTTTACCTCGTATTCAAGATGTTGTTTCTGATCCCGCAATTGATTGTGCATGAAGCGGACTTCCAGCATGTTGTGAATACGGTTTAACACCTCAGTGTAATCAAATGGCTTGGTCAGAAAATCCCTGGCCCCCTCGGCCAGGGCACGATTACGAACATCGCGATCCAGCTCTACTGTCAATACCAGTATGGGAAGATAATCATCTCCCTTGATTTTATTCAGCGCCTGCATCACTTCAATACCATCCATCTCCGGCATGAGAATATCAAGAAGGATTAAATCAAATGACTCTTCCTGGTAAAGTCCGGTGACTTCTCGCGGATTAGAGGTCAGCGTAATATTCCGGTAACCGGCCCTGTTAAGCATCTTGCCCAGCAGTACGCCATTGGCATGGGTGTCATCCACGATAAGACATCGTGCGTCGGCGTATTTATTCTCGGGCGCAATCATGTAGAGGGAAATCTGCGATTCAACACTTCCAGTAATTTCGGAATATCAACAGGTTTGGTGAGATAATCAAAAAATCCGGCTTTTTTTCCTTTTTTGATATCTTCTTTTGTGGCGTTGGCAGACAGGGCAATGACGATGGTTTCATCAGTCATACCCTGATCCTGCAGGACCTCCAGTGCGTCGAAGCCGCTCATACCCGGCAAACTGATATCCATCAGGATGAGCGCCGGCTTTTCCATCATCGCAATATCCAGACCCTGTTCCGCTGTTTCAGCCTCCAGTAATTCGTAGTGAGAGAATTTTGCGAGAACTTGTCGCATCAATTCCATATTGTCCGGGTTGTCTTCTATATAAAGAATTTTGTCGTGTTTGCTGTGCGGTACCTTGTTCCGGCTGTTCTTTGTTTCATACGAAGTGAGTATCTCCTGTTTTGTCCCGGTATGCGTACTGTTACCTACCTCGAACTCTACCCAGAAAGTAGAGCCCTCGTTCAATTTGCTGCTGACGCCTATCCGTCCACCCATCAGTTCCACTATTCGTTTCGAAATGGTAAGACCGATACCGGTACCTTCAATAGCACCGCTGTCCTGTCCCAGTCGATTGAAGGGCTCAAAAACACCGGCTATTTTTTCCTCGGATATCCCCAGACCGGTGTCACTGATGCTGAGTCGAAGCTTGCCATTTTTTTGCAGGGCCTTGCAGAGAAATACCTCGCCATTTTCATGATTGTATTTGATGGCATTGGAAAGAATATTTAACAAGACCTGTTTGAGTCGGGTGTAATCCGCCCTTATGTATATCTCATTGCCGTCATCGCTTTGGTTATGCAGGGTCACGATGTATTCGCTCGCCTGATGTTTTATAATTTCGATGACATCTTGGATAATATGTCCCACATTGATATTTTCAATGGATATCTCCAGTTTGCCACTCTCAATCTTTGCCAGATCAAGTACTTCATCAAGTAGTGTCAGCAGATGTTTTCCGGAAGATGAGATATGCGCAAGGGAATCTTGTTGATCGGCTGTCAACGGGGTCTCTTCATCCATGCTCAACAGTTGAGCGAAGCCTAAAATAGCATTTAAGGGTGTGCGTAATTCATGACTCAT
>JAJRTU010000215.1 GCA_024278135.1 Gammaproteobacteria bacterium | reverse complement strand
GTGGATTTTTCAAAACCCTCGATACAGGCACTGGAAACCGCCATTAATTTATGCCGGCAATTAAATGCAAAACTTTATGTTGTGTATATCGCTGATATGGATGGCGACAAGGTCACGGCGGACAAACTGAAAGATAACAACTCCATTGAAGCAAGGATGTTAAAAGATTTTCAGTATCAACTGGAAACCCTGGTAAAAAAGATGTCAGACGCTGAAATCGTGTTTGTTGCCGAGGTGGATTATGGTGATCCAACTGAAGGGATTGTAAGAATAGCCGCAAAAGTCAATGCTGATATGATCGTTATGGGGACGCATGGCAGAACAGGTGTCGAGTATATGCTGGTGGGCAGTGTTGCAGAAAGTGTCCTGAGAAAAACAACTATTCCGGTGGTTTGTGTCCGGGCCGGGCTCAACACTGCTGCATGAGAAGCGGCGGTAAATAACAGCTGGAGTTCAGTGTGTCAGCGTACAGTTTTTGTTGTATGAAATTCCCCCCTTGTTAGCTGAATGCAGTATAGCCATAAAATGGCATAATCCGGTCGTTTCGACACTCTTTGTCTGTTACCACACTTTCCCATCCGTCTAAAGCCGGGCAGCCTGACTGCCGGCGGCCATTTCTTATTCTAAAGGATCTTTTTTTCATGCCGCTAAGTGGGTAAATAATTCACGGGAGTGGAGTGGCTTGCGGCTGTCTCTCAATGCTGTCCGGGAAATGCTCAAGACACTCATTATCAGGAGTCCTCATGTCAGAATTACCTCGGGCAGATGTTTTGTTAATTTAAGAGAACTTCGGTGATGGAAAAGGGCTTGTGATGCTGTCGGCGATGGCAGGAGGCGGCGTGGGCTGTATGATGTCTTTATCCCCAGCGACTCGTGGATAAGATGGCCCACCACGATCAACTTACCCGACTGGCGAATCGCAGCTTGTTTCGAGATCGGCTCGATCAGTCCATTTTTCGTGCTGATCGCCGTAATGAAACTTTTGCTGTGCTGTATCTGGATCTGGATCATTTCAAACCTGTTAATGATGCCCTTGGGCATGATATAGGTGATGAGTTGCTGCTGTGTGTGGCAGAGCGATTGAGCCGTTGTGTACGAAACAGTGATACGCTGGCACGACTGGGGGGCGACGAATTCGCCATCATTCTGGAAAACCTGAGCAGTTCCCACAGCGCCAGTTCCGTTGCGGAAAAAATAATCGCCGCCATATCCACATCATTCGAGATAGCCGACCATCATCTGCATATCAGCACGAGTATCGGCATTGCGGTTTATCCTTATTGTGGAAACAATGCCGAAACGCTGGTGAAAAATGCAGGTAGCGCCATGCGTCGGGCCAAGCAGGCCGGTCGGGGGCAGTATCATTTCTATACCAGTGACATGAACGCCCGTGCGCTGGATGAATTACAAATGGAAATAGAACTGAGGCAGGCACTGGATAACAAAGAGTTTGTATTGCATTATCAGCCCCAGATGAGTCTGGTCAGCGGCAAGGTATGCGGCACTGAGGCCTTGTTGCGTTGGCAGCACCCGCAAAAAGGGCTAATATTTCCCGAACGCTTTATTTCATTGCTGGAAAACAACGGTCTTATCGTGGAAGTGGGTCAATGGGTCATCGAAAGTGCCTGCAGGCAAAACCAGCGCTGGCATGCTGCCGGCATTGATGTCGGCAAAGTGGCGGTCAACCTGTCGGGCAGGCAACTGATGTGCCGGGATTTCAGCAAAAACGTTGCGATGATACTGAAAAAGACCGGACTGGACCCGGCATTGCTGGAGTTTGAGCTGACGGAAAGCCTGTTGATAAAAAACACCAGTGTCTGCAGCGATGTACTCGGTGCACTGATGAACCTCGGTGTCAGCATTGCCATTGATGACTTTGGTACGGGCTATTGTTCGTTTAATTATCTGAAACGGTTTCTGGTCAATACGCTGAAGATTGACCGATCCTTTGTCCGCAATGTCAATACCGATGCCGCCGACTCAGCCATTACCACCGCCATGATTGGACTGGCCAGGGATTTGAATATCAATGTCATTGCGGAAGGTGTGGAAAACCAGAGGCAACTGGAATACCTGCGTTCGCGGCATACTGACGAAATACAGGGGTATCTGGTCAGTCCGCCGTTGCCGGCCGAATCGATAGGCAACCTGATATACCTGATGGATTATCGTGCGCACAAATATTACGACACGATGAATCTCTCCGAACACAAGATGCAGTGTCCTCCGGCAGCCTGAAAAAGAAATTCCGAATTCCCGTACATCAATCTGAACAGAACGCGGATACGCTGTGAATATGTCCGTGTTGGTTCGGATGCGGCTTCTCTGCAGCATACGTTCCGCTTATGCTCATGTACCGGCTTACGCTCGTCTTTTATTCAGTTGCCTGTGCTTCAGATCGAATCACGGTCCGGCGGTTTTCCGAAAATAATATTACTCGGACGCATCCTCCCCTGTATTGACCGTTCTGCCTGTAGTAGAATCCGCGCTCACAATTTATCAGGGCGGTAAGTCATCATGCTGGAACTCAATGCCATAGTAGTGCAGATCAAAGATCTGCGAGAGCGTACGGCAGCTCTCAGGAGGTACCTTTGAGTATGCTGAAAAGTCTGAGCGACTGACTGAGGTCCTGCGGGAACTGGAAGATCCCGAGGTATGGAATGATCCTGACCGGGCCCAGGCCCTGGGACGTGAGCGGGCATCACTGGAGCAGGTGGTGGAGACGATTGATCATTTGAGTTCCAGTCTCCGGGAGGACGATGAGCTGTTGCAGCTGGCCAAAGAGGAAAATGACGAAGAGACCGCCGATGTTGTCATTAAAGATCTGGCTTCACTGGAAGAACGTCTTGCCAGACTGGAATTCAGACGCATGTTTTCCGGGGAAATGGATGCGAACAACTGTTTTCTGGAGATACAGTCCGGTTCCGGCGGTACCGAGGCACAGGACTGGGCGGAAATGTTGCTGCGCATGTATTTGCGTTGGGGCGAACAACATCATTTCAGGACCGAGCTGGTGGAGGCCTCGTCGGGCGATGTGGCCGGTATCAAAAGTGCGACCATCCGCTATGAAGGTGATTACGCGTTTGGCTGGCTGCGCACGGAAACCGGTGTCCATCGTCTGGTAAGGAAATCCCCTTTTGACTCCGGCAATCGTCGACACACCTCATTTGCCTCGGTGTTTGTGTCACCGGAAATCGATGACAATATAGAGGTCAATATCAATCCGGCGGACTTGCGCGTTGACACTTACCGGGCCAGCGGCGCGGGTGGTCAGCATGTCAACAAGACGGATTCGGCGGTGCGACTGACCCATATCCCCAGCGGTATTGTGGTCCAGTGTCAAAGTGATCGCTCCCAGCACAAGAACCGGGATCGGGCGATGAAGCAGTTGCGTGCCAAACTGTATGAAATGGAATTGTTGAAACTCAATTCCGAGCGGCAGGCCATGGAAGATTCCAAGGCGGATATCGGCTGGGGCAGTCAAATTCGCTCTTATGTTCTGGATCAGTCGCGGATCAAGGATTTGCGCACCGGTGTCGAGAGTTCCAATACACAGGCTGTGCTGGATGGTAACCTGGATAAATTTATCGAGGCCAGTTTGAAAAGCGGGCTTTAATCGCCACCGTTGCCCCGGTGACCTGACTGTTCTGAAATGACAATTGAAGACTGACAAGTGATAATGCGCTTATGACAAATGATAATAACGATAACGATCTGATTACCCAACGCCGCGTTCAATTGCAGGCTCTGCGTGAGAAGGGAAATGCCTATCCCAATGATTTTCGCCGGGACGCACTGGCGACTGAGCTGAACCGGAAATATGCGCAGAACAGCAAAGAGGAACTGGAACAGGCCAATGTCAGCGTGAACATCGCCGGTCGGATGATGAGCCGTCGAGTGATGGGCAAGGCATCGTTCGCCCACTTGCAGGATATGTCAGGGCAAATTCAGATCTATGTACGGCGTGATGATTTACCGGAAGGTGTTTATAACGAGCAATTCAAAAAATGGGACATCGGTGACATCCTGGGTGTAAGCGGTGTCGTAATGAAAACCAACAAGGGTGAACTCAGTGTCCATGTCCATTCGATCCGCTTATTGACAAAATCTCTCAGGCCATTGCCGGAAAAGTTTCATGGTCTCACCGATCAGGAAACACGTTACCGGCAACGTTATCTGGATCTGGTGACGAATGAAGAAAGTCGCCGGGTATTTGAAATACGTTCGGCGGTGGTCGAGTTCATTCGTCGTTATCTTCGTGAGCACGACTACACTGAAGTGGAAACACCCATGATGCATGTCATCCCGGGTGGCGCCACCGCGCGACCGTTTATTACCCATCATAATTCGTTGGACATGGACTTGTATTTGCGCGTCGCACCGGAGCTGTATCTGAAACGACTAGTGGTCGGGGGGATCGAAAGGGTATTTGAAATCAATCGCAGTTTTCGCAATGAAGGGATATCACCACGCCATAATCCGGAATTCACCATGCTGGAGTTTTATCAGGCCTATGCCGATTACGAAGATCTGATGGACCTGACCGAACAGATGATAAAGGATCTGGTGAGGGAAACGACAGGCGGCTGTAACATCCGCTATCAGGGTGAGGAGTATGATGTCGGCCAGACATTCGCCAGGATGACGGTGAAGGAGTCCATCCTGCAATACAATCCAGAGCTTGAAGCGGCAGATCTGGAGTCAATGGAGCGAATGAAGGAAATACTGACGGGGCTCGGAGTCGCACTCGAAGACAGTTATGGCCTGGGTAAATTGCAGATAGAGTTGTTTGAAAAAACCGTTGAGTCCAGACTGAAGGCACCGACCTTTATTACCGCCTATCCCGTTGAGGTATCCCCCCTGGCACGTAAAAATGATCAAAATCCTTTTATTACGGATCGTTTCGAATTCTTTATCGGCGGGCGTGAAATAGCCAATGGTTTTTCCGAACTGAATGATCCTGATGACCAGGCCGAGCGTTTTCGACGACAGGTCGAAGACAAGGAAGCCGGCGATCAGGAGGCCATGCATTACGATGAAGATTACATCACGGCGCTGGAATATGGTATGCCACCCACGGCCGGAGAAGGTATCGGCATAGACCGACTGGTGATGTTTTTGACAGACAGTCCCTCCATCCGCGATGTTATTTTGTTTCCCCATATGCGTCCCAAAGACTAGGATTCAACTGCTCGCCACTGTGCAGATATTTGGCTGAAGAAACATAAGCCTTTGTTTTAAATGCATAAAACAGTTCAACCTGGAAAAAACAATCTTTTGCAGCCGTTCAGGGATGAGCAGGACGGATGTGTGGTTTTGAAGAAACTTTTTTAAAAATACAGTGTCCACATCTCAGATCGTTTTGCTTAAGCGATAAAAGATACACTGGACACTTATTTCCCGGGATAAATTTATAAGTCGCTCAATGACGATATGTGTACACCTGACCCGCAAGGGTTATTTTCATTAACAGAAGTTCAAGAGGATCCTCACGATGTCAAATAAATCAAGTTTACGACCAATCGCTGCCGCACTGGGTACCACCTTTGCGGTTTCTCTGATATTGAGCCCCATTGCCCATGCGGCGGACAACCCTTTTTCCATGAATGAGCTCAGCAGTGGTTATATGGTGGCTGATGCTGAAGGCAAGTGTGGTGACAGCAAGAAAATGGAAAAGGACGGCATGAAGATGGAGAAGGAAGGTAAATGTGGCGAAGGCAAGAAAATGTCGAAGGAAGGTAAATGCGGTGAAGGCAAGAAAATGGAGAAAATGAAGAAAGAGGGTAAATGCGGCGAAGGCAAGTGTGGCGAAGGCAAGAAGATGAAGAAAATGGAGAAAGAAGGCAAGTGTGGCGAAGGCAAGAAAATGGAGAAAATGGAGAAGGAAGGTACAGGTGGCGAAGGCAAAAAAATGAAGAAAATGGAAAAAGAAGGTAAATGTGGTGGCAGCAAATAAGCGGGGACGAACGGATAGTCCAACAGACAACGCGTCGTTCATGACATGAAATATCACGTCGATGTCTGATCAATACCCTGTACATGGTGCAGGTTTAGGTCTGCGGCGAGCCTTCATCGGCTCGCTTGCAGATCATATTCCCCCCCATATTGAGTTTATGGAAGTGGCGCCGGAAAACTGGATTGATGTTGGCGGGCGTTTCGGGCGGCAGTTCCATGCACTCACTGAAAAGACAGCCTTTGTCTGTCACGGTTTGTCTCTGAATATCGGTGGTCCCGCTCCGCTGGATGAGGCCTTCCTGCGAAAGGTGCGGCAGTTTATGGACAGGTTCAATATACGTTGTTACAGCGAACACCTGAGTTACTGCGGCGATGATGGTCATCTGTATGATCTGATGCCGATACCCTTTACAGAGGCTGCCGTGAGCTATGTTGCCGAGCGTATCCAGCGTACTCAGGATATCATCGGGCGGCGTCTTGCAGTCGAAAACATCTCGTATTATGCGGCCCCGGGCCAGGAGATGTCGGAATCGGAGTTTATCAACGCCGTATTGGAAAAGGCCGACTGTGATTTATTGCTGGATATCAACAATATCTATGTCAACAGTATTAACCATCGTTACGATGCTGAAGCGTTCCTGCTGTCCATGCCGGCCGGGAGAATAGCCTATGCGCATATTGCCGGCCATTATGTGGAGGCGGAAGATTTACGTATAGACACCCACGGCGACGATGTCATTGATCCGGTCTGGGAATTGCTGGCGAAGGCTTATCAACATTTCGGTGTATTTCCGACCCTGCTGGAGCGCGATTTTAATATCCCCTCGCTGGACGATTTGTTCAATGAGGTGAAGCGCATCCACCAATTGCAGTTGCAGCACGGAGACCCGCGTGACAATGGCATCGCTCAGTGGGGCTGAACAGCCCGATTTCAAAGAAATCCAGTACCGGTTCAGTCGCCATATTCGTGATCCGGAAGGCTGCCCGGCACCGGCCGATATCGAAGATCGGCGCATGCAGATATACCGCGATTTATTTTACAACAATGTTGAGGATTTTCTTGCCACCGCTTTTCCTGTTCTGCGTGAAATAACGCCTGATCAACAATGGCATGCGATGATGCGGGATTATTACAAAACGCATCTGGCCCGGACCCCTCTGTTTCCAAAAATGCCACAGGAATTTTTGCAATACCTGGATCAGGAGCGTGAAGAGCAGGTCGGCGATTTCCCCTTCATGAAAGAACTGGCCCATTATGAATGGCTGGAGTTGGCGGTTTCGATCGACAGTCGGGATATTGACATGCAGGGCATTGATCCTGAGGGTGATTTGCTGGCAGGTATTCCGGTGTTGAGTCCGCTGGCCTGGCCCTTTGCCTATCAATACCCGGTCCATAAAATTGCTCCTGATAATCTCCCACGGGAGGTACCGGAGCAGGCCAGCTACCTGGTGGTTTATCGTGATCGCAATGATGATGTCGGGTTTCTGGAGCTGAATCCGGTGTCAGCCAGATTGATGGAGTATCTGCAGAGTGAAAAACCCTGCAGCGGGCTGCAGATATTGCAGGGGATTGCCGTTGAGCTCCAACATCCGGAGCCACAGCTTGTTATTGACAGCGGGCTGGAAATCCTGCAATCCATGCGTGCCAAAGATATTATTTTGGGTACGGTTGAACCCGACTGACTCTCCCATATTGCTGAGTACAGCAAAGCTCCCGGTCATCGACAAACTGAATCAATATGGCTTGCGTGAGCGAATCAAGGTAATCGCATCAGGTAAGTTGATCACGCCTGCCGATGTAGCCTGGGCATTGTGTATAGGTGTCGATTTTATTAATTCCGCCCGTGGCTTCATGTTTTCACTGGGTTGCATCCAGGCCTTGCAATGTAATAAAAATACCTGTCCAACCGGTATCACAACCCATAACCGGAAATTGCAACGCGGTCTGGTAGCAGAAGAAAAGGCATTACGGGAGATGCACTATGCTGAAAACATGCATAAAGAAGTGGGCACCATTGCCTGCTCCTGTGGAGTTAAAAAACCACGCCAGTTACGTCGTTACCATGCCAGGGTTGTTAGCAGTAATGGCTTGTCC
>JAJRTU010000214.1 GCA_024278135.1 Gammaproteobacteria bacterium | reverse complement strand
CTTGAAAATGAGAAACTGGATAAATGGCAATATTCATTACAAGCTGCCTTATCTCAGCAATTGGCTAATAAACGTGAGGCGGACTTTAATTATTCTGACATTAGGAGAGTTAGTAATACCTTACAAAACCTGGCCCCGTCGAATGTTGCAGATTTAGCAGCACTTTCACTTGAGCATATAAAAGATTTAGCCAATCAGATCCGAAATAGCGATACAGATGATTACAAGCAATACTGGAATCTGGATAGTCACGCTAAACCTGACGAAAGAAGGCATGAAGAAGCGTGCCGGGATGCGTTTCTTTCCGATCTAAAGAGAAGACTTGCCCCACTAGGTATTGACGCAGTGCCTGAAGGTCAATATGCAGGTGATAAACGAGCGGATATAAGATTATCATTCGGAGGAACAAACGGGTTTAACCTGCCCATTGAAATAAAATGTAGCGATCACAAGGATCTATGGTATGCCATTCATAATCAGTTGATTAAAAAATATACTCGTGACCCCGGAGCACATGGATACGGGATCTATCTTGTATTTTGGTTTGGCGCGGAAGGCGTAACTCCACCCCCGGAAGGACCTCGTCCTAAAACAGCAACTGAACTTGAAGCGCGTCTGTATGACTTACTTGCCAATAATGAAGAACGGAGGCAGATCGCTATCGGTGTTATTGATTGTACAGAACCAATATAGCCTTGAGCTTTGAAACCACCCCCGGATTTTGTCAAAAGTAAAGTATATCTTTCTTGCTCTCACTAATGTAACAGCATCGTTATAAGAAAGCGCCTGTCAAAAAACATATAAAAGAATGAGGAGCATATGTCAGTTCCTTTTTTGTAGCAGGTCTACCCGCATGGGTACGGTGAAATGGGCACCGGATTCCGTGAGTTGTTGTTCAAAGCGGGCTTTCACTTCATTGTAGGTCTGCTCACTAAGCTGATGATCAGTATGGCTTACATTCAGCAGCTTGTGTTCGAAGTCTGTAAAGTCTTCGAAGCTGACGGTGTTATTGAAAAAGACTTCGTCTGCCAGTTTAAAAAGACCGTCCATGACGGATCGTTGTATGGCCCTGAAGGCGGCCAGCCTTACCTGTTGTTCGTCATGAAATAATCGCAGGATATCATTGAAGTTGCCGGCAAAGAGGGGTTCCGATATATAGACCATGGCCTCTGATCTCAGGACGCGATGTATTTCCCGCATCGCCTGGTCCAGTTTGTCTTCCTGTACGTGATGCAGGGATGTGAACATAAAGACGATATCCTGGCTTTGATCTCCAGCAGGTATGGCCTCGGCCCCACCCGTTTGAAAGGACACATTCGGCAAATCAGTAATGCCCAGGTTCTTTTTGTGTTGCTGTTCGTCCACTTCCAGAGCGATGACAGTTCTGTTTTGACCATCACCGGCGAGCATACGGGTGAGCTCCGCTCTTCCACAGCCCAGTTCCAGTATACGCTTGCCATCCAGTGTTAACAGCTCGTTGATTATCTCCCTTTCGGGACAGCTTCGTTCGATCAGGTCCTGACTGAGATTCATTGTCCTAAGCCCGGGATGCCTGTGCCGACGGGAGGGTATGGAAGAAGCGTAAACAGCGTATTGATCCCGGCACCGGCTTTGTCACGCTATTGACTGTGAGAGGACCAGTGAATGGCTGCAATTTTCCAGTCGTCGTCATTTTGTCGTTTTACCACCATCAGTTCTGCACCGCTACTGTTGATATCGCGGTCCTTGTATTTTCCAGTGCTTATGCTTGTAGAAATAATCCACCCCGTATTCCCTTCCACGACTGATCGTATCACTTTCCGCTTCGTAGTGATGCTGGATACGAAGTTCATATCCGCATTCAGATGATGCGAAACATATTCTTCCTTCGTCTGCACGTGCCCACCCTCCATAATCAGCACATCATTCGAGAATGTGGCCATGGCCGACTCTTCGTCTTTTGTTGACAACGCATTGTGAAATGACTCGGCAAGCGCTTCAATCTCACCGTGTCGCTTATCTGTTGCTGCAGCATAGTCAGGTATGAATAACATGAGCAGAGAGAGCAACAGCCCAACACCTGCCATGTATTGATTAATCGTATTCATTTTCATCTTGATTTTCCTCAAAGTGAGATGATGACAGCCGCCATCATCGTTACAGTTCAATAAAGATCATCAGGGTAAGCGTTGGTGATCCGGACAGGAGCATGCCTTCTCTCTAGGCTTCCTGAAGTTGTCGGCGTTTCAACAAACCGGAGGGACCAATCAAATCATCCAGTATCATGTAGAGTGAAGGCAGCAGAAAGAGTGTCATAACCGTGCCAAACAAAATACCAAAAGCCAGTGATATAGCCATAGGAATAATGAATTGCGCCTGTAGACTGGTTTCAAACATAATGGGCAACAAACCGAAAAATGTTGTCAACGTGGTCAGCAAAATGGCCCGGAAGCGTTGTTCTCCAGCCTGTACCAGTGAATTCACATTAGACAGACCTTCTTCTTTACCTTTATTGACAAAATCCATCATAATCAAACCATCGTTGATTACCACGCCGGCCAGTGCCACCATGCCGAACATTGACATCATGTTCATGTCCTGAGCGAATATTATATGGCCGATCACCGCACCGATCAGCCCGAACGGAATAACAAACATAATAATAAGGGGCTGCAAATACGAGTGTAATGGGATTGCCAGTAAACCATAAATGAGAAACAGCGCAATCCCGAAGAAAATACCAATACGGACCATCAATTCTTCCTGCTCCTGGCTTGAACCTTCCATACCATAACTGAC
This sequence comes from Gammaproteobacteria bacterium, assembly GCA_024278135.1. Taxonomy (GTDB): domain Bacteria; phylum Pseudomonadota; class Gammaproteobacteria; order Eutrophobiales; family Eutrophobiaceae; genus WLWS01. Next base: position 28,863 of record JAJRTU010000214.1, on the reverse strand, counting down.
GCCGGGGTATCGCTGTAACAACTCCGGCATAAATTCCTCACGAATTTCAGTAATCACTTCTCTTGAATTCGCTTTTGCAGGATCGATATCGGCCGTGACTGCCACAGTGCGTTTACGATCAGCACGATTAATGGTCGCCGGGCTGTTATCAAGGGTGATTTCAGCAACAGTGGAGAAAGGGACCTCTTCACCTGTCGGTGTCCTTATGCGCATATTTTCCAAATCAGTGATTGAATGACGTTCGGCGCGCGGATAGCGCACCATGACTTTCAATTCATCTCGATTACGCTGGATCCGCTGGACCTCTTCGCCGTAAAAAGCCTGGCGTACCTGTCTACCCAGATTCAGCATGCTCAGACCCAACAGCTCGGCATTCGGTTTTATTTTCAGCTGGATTTCCTGAGTACCACGGTTATAAGAATTACGGATATCAAAAACACCATCGTATTCGCTTAACTTTGTTTCCAGTTCCTTCGCTGCCTTATTCATTTGTTCGTAATTGTCACCGGACAGCTGAAAGTCGATTTTCGCGCCGCCGCCGGCATTGGTGCTGGCGAAAAACCTTAACTCTTTGGCCCCGGCAATTTCACCGACTTTTTCCCGCCAGCGTTTTTCCACCTCAAAAGCATCAATGAGGCGGTTTTCAGCTTTGCTCAACTCAATAACCAGATTGCCGCCAAGATTTCCCCGGGTAAATTCCAGTACATATTCGAGAATCCTGTTTTCTTCCGGGTGTTCATTCAGGTAATCGCTTTCTACAGCTCTGATGGCCTCTTCCAGTTTGCTTAATGCCTTGTTGCGAACAGCCGGAGGCGTCCCTTCATTCATTGTCAAATTACCCTGAATGAAGTCACTGGGAACATCCGGGAAAAATTCCAGTTTAAGGAAGCCCCCCATAACGATTCCCACCGTCAATACCAGTCCGGAGAGGAACAACGCGGCCGTGGTATAACGATCCTTCAGTGTTTTTTTCAATAAAGGGCTGTAGGTAAATTTAATAAAGCGCTCCAGTCCCTGACTGAAAAAAGACTGAAACCGGGTGAAGGGATTCTGACTGCGCTCATCATCCGGTACATACTTCATCCGAGCCAGATGTGCGGGTAATATCAGCTTGGATTCAATCAATGAAAAAGTTAAGCACAAAATAACCACCATGCCGATGGTTTCAAAAAACGGGCCTATTTGCCCCCCCACCAGCAACATCGGGAAAAACGCCGCAATCGTCGTTAATACGCCGAAGGTTGCCGGCATCGCTACAATTTTCGTACCCCGAATAACATTATCCAGTGTATTACCGTGGGTCGTTATATTGGTATAAATACTCTCGCCAATGATAATGGCATCATCAACGATGATGCCCAGTACCAGGATAAAGCCAAACAGACTTAACAGGTTTATATTGACGGGGTAAGGTGTAAGCGGCAGCCACCACAGTGCACCGAGGAAGCTGATCGGTATGCCCACCATTACCCACAGCGCGACACGCAGACGCAGGAATAATGTCAGAATCAGGAACACCAGTACTGCCCCCATCGTCATATTGCTCAACATCATATTCAATCGGGCTTTGAGATAAAACGCCGAACTCCCCCAGGAATCAAGATAAACACCTGGAGACATGGAAACCTTCTTTTCCTTAATGTATTTTTTAACGGCCTTATCTATATTCAACACGTTCTGGTCACCAGTGGATTGAACACGAATACTCAGAGACGGTTTACCGTTAAAACGTGAAAATTCTTCTGTTTCGACAAAACCATCCTTGATGTTTGCAATATCACCCAACAGCAAACGGGTGCCATCCGTATTACTTCTTAAGGCGATATTGCCGTAGTCGAGACCGGTGTAGGCCTGTCCCTTGGTTCTCAGCAGAATATCCCCCACCTCCGACTTAATCGTGCCGCCCGGCAGGTCCAGAGACGAGGCCCTGACTGCCGCCGCCACTTCAGCCATGCTCAAATCATACTGGCGTAGAGTGCTTTCAGATACCTCTATAGCAATCTCATAATCACGATCTCCCAGAATTTTAACAACGCTGATATCTTTAAGCGCCAGCAATTCATCACGTATCTCATTGGCAATCGTTTTGCGTGCCCTGGCATCTATATCACCGTATACCGATATCCAGATCACATCCCGTTCAAACTCGAGTTTTTCAACAATCGGTTTTTCCGTTAATTCAGGGAATGTCGAAATGGCATCGATCCGTCCCTTGACATCGTCCAGCACGTCGCTTAAATCGTAACTGACCTCTATCTCCAGGTTAACCAGTGCCAAACCTTCACGTGCAATGGAGTTGATTTTTTTGATCCCTTTTATGTCCTGTACCGCCTCCTCGATTCTGAGGATTACACCTTCTTCCACCTCCTTGGGGGCAGCGCCGGGATAAGGGACGCTGACCTGGATGGTATTGGTTTCAAAATTGGGGAAGACTTCTTTCTGAATAGTGTAAGTTGAAATCAGTCCGGCGATGACAATTAACAACATCATTAAATTTGCAGCAACATGGTTGCCGGCAAACCAGGCAATTATTCCTTTCTCATCCGTATGCTGTCGCTTTAGTTGCAAGCCTAGAGTTCCCGTGAATCGCGTACGCTCATACCATCAACCGGCTCTTCAATGGCGCTGACAATGGCATATTCATCAAGCGACACACCTTCTTTAACATAGACGTAATCTTCGTCGGTAAACAGAATGTTGACCTCTCGCAGGCGCAATCGATGTTGTGTATCCATGATCAGTATCCGGTTCATTCCACGCAAAGAATGTCTCGGTATGGCAATCACGCCCTTTGCTGTGGTGCCGTCAATTCTGGCTTCCACAAAACTGCCCATCGCCAAAGGTGGACGGCCGTCATTGCCATTCAAGCCGTAAGGATCGCTAATCCGGGCCACTGCAAAATGTACACGAGTACGTTGATCAACGATCCCTTCAGTACGCACAATGCGTGCATGCCAGCGGTAAGTGATTCCGCCGATAATACATGCGAGCTCAACTTTCGGTCCGCTCATATCGCCTGTCACTGCAGCATCAGCGGGTCCGGGTAAATCCAGATAGGCGATATCCTGATCGGTAAGTGGCAGGCGAACCTCGGCAAAATCAACAGCAAAGGTATTGGCCAGTTGCGTGCCGACGCTCACATATTGGCCCACATCCACCAATTTACTCTTGACCATGCCCTTGTAGGGAGCGCGTATCAGTGTCTGTTCCAGTTTACGCCGGGCCTTTTTTAAACTGGCTTCGGCAAACAGGACATTGGCTTTGGCTTCCTCAAGATAAGGCGTGCGTAAAGCCAGAAGTGGAGCCTGATCTATCGATCGCCCTGACAAGGCCCACTCCTGTACGGCCTGTTCCGCCAGGGCCTTTTCCTGTGTGAACTTCGCCTGCATGCTGAGCAGATTGGCGCGAGCCTGCTGTAATTCCACTTCATAGTCAGTGGGATTCAGTTTCAGCAACACTTCTCCCTTTTCGAAAAAACCACCTGCGACAAACTTCGGGGAAACCTCCAGTACCACACCGGAAATTTCCGAAATCAATGTGGTCTCTGTGCGAGGAGCAATGTTGCCCTGTGATGAAACAGTCAGTTTGATGTCCTGTTTCTTCAGATCTGCGGTATCCACCAGCAGGGCGGTTTTGGGCGGGATCTTTTTTTCCGGTTCCTTTTTATGCAGAATCATCGCGGCTGTTAATGCCGAAGAAAGCAAAATAATGCTGACGGGAAGAATAAATCTTTTCACTGCCTGGCGATTTCCGTATTTGTCAATCTGATGTATTAACCGGGCATGTTAACAAACTACAGGCTTCCAGCAATTAGTTTAAGCTTGAATCCCGGCGCAGAAGGTTTGTCATTTCGCTTGAAATACAGCCCCATCCGACTGTTTTTCTGATATTCACGCAGGCTTTTAACTGTGTCCACTCGCAGAAGGGACTCGGAATTTTACCGGATGACATCACCGGTAAAAAAAAACCTGCGCTTCACATACGAACCGCAGGCTTCAGTCTGCTTGAAACTGCAGAGGCCTAGAAGCGATACGAGGCTTCGACTCCCCACACTCTTGGCTCATTTACGTAGGAGGTATTGTTGGTAAAATCAATGCCGCCGATGGGGTTTTCTTCATCGGTAATATTGCGGGCGAATAATGCGATTTCATAGTTTTTCGTATTATCACGGTAACCGGCGCGCAGGCCTCCCTCGAATTGTGTATCAAAATCAAACTCAATACTTTCATAGAGAAACTCGTTGGTATCACCCTTGACTTTCCAGTCGGTGAAGAAAAACAGCTCGTTATCCCTGGACAGGGGATAGACATAGCTGAGTTCAGCATTCAAGGTCCATGCCGGTGCATGCTGGAAGGGGTTGCCGTCAATCAGGGCCCGACCATTCGCATTGAGTGGATCGGTGATGGTACATTGATTACAGAGCGCAACAGCCAGGGTGTCATCATTAATTTTAGTCTTGTTATAACCGAAGCCCCCTGACAATATCAAATTGTCGGTGGCCGCCCAGTCGACATCAAATTCCACACCGTAACCTACGCCTTCCTGTGCATTCAGCAGCGTAGTGAAGTTACCGGCACCACCGATGGCAGTGAGTTGCATGTCGTCTATTTCATAATAGAAAATGGCAGTATTGAATCTGATACGGTCATTGATATCCGCCTTGTAGCCGATTTCATAAGACATAATGGTTTCCGAATCAGCGGTTGTAACCGCTCCACCAAAGGCGGCATTGCGAGCCTGGATGGAAGGTGCCCTGAATCCAGAGGCGATGCGGGTATAGATTTGCGAATCGTCGTTGATGGCATAGGCCAGACTCACATTCCAGCTGACATTGTCATCGCTGAGGTTGATGGCAGTCTGGGTGGGTGGCGCCACGATGGGAGTATAGTCTTTTTCATCATCTGTATAGCGTATACCCGCGGTCAAGGTCACTTGATCGTTAAAAGCATAATCACCCTGAGCAAATATGGCCCAGGACGTATTTTCCTGGAAAGCGATTGCGCCAACAACGGTATCTCTGGCACCGGGCCCTATGCCGAACTCTGTGCTGGTGGATAATTCGTCATCAAAGTAAAACGCACCAAACTGATAATTGAAATTCCCATCGAAATTACTGGCGATGCGGATCTCCTGAGTCAGCTGCTTGATGGCGTTATTACCACCGGTATCAGAGGAAATGAATATATTGCCGGGAAAGGTCAATGCCGGGCCGAATGCAGGGATGGTAAACGCAGGAGTAGCGGAGGTGATACCCGCAGGTACGGTAGCGGTAAACGTGGGATCCACGACGCCGCCGTCAATGTCGCCACGTGCGAATTGATCGGCATCCTGATAAGACGTGATGGAGGTGAGCGTATAGTCACCTACATCCCAGTCCAGTTTCACGGTAGTGCCATTCGCCTTTATGTCGGCATTATTACCTCCGCCGCCGTCAAAGTAGACGGTGTTACGATCGAAATTTGAATTCAACTTGTTGCTGCCGGCGGTAAGAACATTGGCACGGAAAGCAGATGCGGATCTGCCGCTCAAATCGCGGCGTTGATGCATAATCAAGGCTGTAAAATCATCAGTCGGTGTCCATAAGAGCTGAACGCGGCCGGCAAATTCATTATATCCGCCGATGTCGACGCCGTTGAAGTCATTATCGATCCAGTTAGAGCGATTTTGTGTCAGGAAGGAAACTCTTCCCGTCAACTTGCCGTCAATCAAGGTGCCACCGAGAGCGGCTTCCGCATTGATGGTGCCCAGATTGCCCCCTGAAATTTTAGCGAACCCTTCCGTTTCCTCAGTGGGACGGCGTGAGTCGAACTTTACAATACCCGCCGTGGTATTTCTGCCAAACAATGTACCCTGTGGGCCACGAATGACTTCGACACGATCGACGTCAAAAACCGGGAAGGACTTCAGTACCACAAGTTCCATCGGTACTTCATCGAATACGATGGACACCGGCTGCGAGGCCGCCTGATCAAAGTCAGCGTTACCGAGACCACGCATATAAAAACGCGGTGAATGTCTGCCATTGGATGACTCGGCGTATAATCCCGGTGCGGAGCCGGCCAGTGCCAGAATAGACTCTCCAGCGGTAAATTTGGATGCCAGTCGTTGCCCGGACAAAGTGGAGATGGAAATGGGAACATCCTGAATGTTCTGTTCGCGTTTTTGTGCGGTAACAATGACTTCTTCCAGCACACCTTGCGCAATGGCCGTCATTGATAATGATATCCCGATGCCGATGATCACCAGCTTGTGGATGAAAGAGCCAATGGATATACGTTGTGACATGTTACCCCCTTCAATTCGATCTGTAGAGTGTGTGTTAAATAGCAAAGCGGGAGTTTACCTAAATGTATTGTTGTGGACAATTTTTATTTAAAATGTGAGCCCTTACGTAGCAAAAAAGCAACACTCATCTCCAGCTGAGCAGCTGGCATGATCAATTATTCCGATCTGAGTCTCTGACAGCTCAAAGTATTAAAATATACTTTATTTATCAATAAGATATACTTTCAGTATAAACGTGATCGTGGTTTTTCTTCAGCATGAGCAGCGGCGGCTGTCGATGGCGGGACAGCTCCCTCCCGCCCCGGTCTCTTCTATTTTCTGTTGGATACTTCAGACAGCAGGAAAGGATGTTGATTTGCCAGTCATCAGGACAATCAGGTGTATATATTGTTTACAATAAAATAATATAATTGTGAACAATAATCAAACAGATCTGATTTTCCATCTGCCCGGTGCCAGACATGAATCTGATCATGTATTGTCCCTATCCACCTGATCTTTAAAGCCTATCCCGCATTCGCCGATGCTGGTCTGTGCTACTTTATCAGGGCCTGATAAGTTAATGTTCTGACCTGTCCTGCCAGTGTGTCAGAATCCAAAGGTGTATCTTGTGTCATAAATACGGCTGCCATATTTTCTTTTCTGTCCAGCCAGAAAAAGGTGCTTGCCGCACCGGCCCAGTCGGCGGTACCGGCCGATGTCAACAGTCCCATTTTCACCGGATCCAGCGCCAGAGCGAAGCCCAGGCCATGGCCCTGCTGCCGCATCCATACCGGGCGCGGCATATTTTCTCTGGGAAAGTGGTTGCTGAGTATAAAATCCACCGTTATCGGGCCCAGTATCCTCGCGTGACCCAGTTGGCCACCGTTCAGCAACATCAACAGGAATTGCATATAGTCGTGGCTCGTCGATACCAGGCCTCCTCCTCCGGAGAGAAGCCTGCCACTCTGTCGATAACGACTCCTGCGAGGATCATCTATTAATTCAAGATGATCATTTTTCCATGAATAATTTGCCGCAAATCGCTTCAGCTTGTTCTTCGGCACCACGAAGCCGGTATCCGGCATATTCAAGGGGCCAAAGATCGCTTGTTGTAAAAAGTCATCCAGTTTTTGTCCGGACAATATTTCTACAAGTCGCCCCAGTACATCAATAGACACGCCGTAACTCATACGTTCACCGGGTTGGTGAAGCAGGGGGATCCTGGCCAAAGCGCTGATCATGGATTCCAGATTCGCCACTTCTTTTCCATCCGCTGCTTCAGAGTACAACATTTCCACGCCTGGCATGACGCCATGTAATCGATAGAGCTGATGCACGGGCGAATCACCCATGAAGTGATAGCTCAGCCCCGACGTATGCGTGAGCAGGTCTCTGAACGTGATGGGTCTTTGCAGCGGGACTGTTTTCAAGGCGCCGATTTCTCCACCGGCGTAAACACGCAGATGTTTAAATTCGGGTAAATAAGGGTCAATCGGATCATCAATTTGAAAATAACCCTGTTCAAACAAAACCATAGCGGCAATCGAGGTAATGGCCTTGCTCATGGAATAAATTCGAAATATCGTGTCTTCATGCATGGGTATTTGACGTTCCCGGTCCTGCCAGCCCATGGTGAACTCGTGTACGGTCTTTCCGTTTCGAACAATTAAGCCGGTAATACCCGCATATCGCTCCCGTCCGATGTAGGTCGCCAGTATTTTATCCAGCCGCTTTATTCTTTCCTGGCTGAAGCCGGCTATGTCCAGCTCGTCTGCCATCGCGTAAGAAAAGACGGAGCATATGAGCAGGCAGGAATACAGCACTACCTTTATAGAGTGACTTAATCGATTCAAAGCGGCTGGCTGCCTGTCAATGGAGGGGAAATCATTATGATAAAAATATTCTTTTTTCGATATTCTCAGTCGAGATCAACAACGGTATTCAAGGCCACTTTAATCATCTCATCAAAACCGGATTGCCGTTCTTCCACTGACAGGCCTTTACCGGTTCTGACTTCATCGCTGACTGTACACATGGCCACAGCCTCGGCTCCGTATTCTGCAGCTGTGCCGTAAATTCCGGCAATTTCCATCTCCACCACCGGGACCCTGTATCTTTCCATCGTGTCCCACATCTCGCTGTTTTTGGGTGGATAAAAGTAATCTGAGGTAAATACATTGGCAACGTGATGTTTCACCTTCATCTCTCTTGCGGTGCTGACCACTTTCTCCAGCAGTGTATAGCTCGCTATCGCCGCTAAATCACAGCCGGCAAAACGGATACGATTCACATTCGAATCAGTCGATGCCCCCATGGCAATGACCAGGTCCCGTAATTTGACCGTGTCGCTGACCGTACCGCAACTGCCGACCCTGATGATACGTTTTACCCCATACTCCAGTATCAGTTCAGAGCAATAGATTGTCGCCGACGGAATGCCCATACCATGGCCAATGACGGTCAGTTTTTTATCATTATACGTGCCGGTAAATCCCAGCATGTTTCGAACATCGGTTATTTGTCTGGCGTCACGGAGATAATTTTCTGCTATGTATTTAGCTCGTAAGGGATCCCCCGGCATAATCACAGTGGCGGAGATATCATCCGGTTTGGCATTGAAGACGTAGGCAGGCATATCAGGGTTCCTTTTATTATGGCTAAGCGATATAGAATTAATGGTTATCGGGAGTGGTTCTGGTTAAAGACACAATCAGAGAGCTGAATGCGGGGTATTGCTTACTGAGTTCGTCTGCTTTCGCAAAAACCGGATCGCTTTCGTCAAAGCCGGGTGCCATGGAGGTACTGACCAGGCTGAAACCATGCTGTCCTCCCGGCAGTGGTCGGGAGCCATGCCAGCAATGACGCGGGACCGACAGCTGCAGTTGCTGTCCCGCTCTGAGATCCGGGCCGAGAATTTCCGTGTTGCCAGTGCCATCAGGATGAAGAAAGAGCATTTCCAGCGGATCGCCAAGATGAAAATAATAAATTTCGTCAGTGGGTAATTTGTGCAGGGCGGAAAACTGTTCGGGAGTGACAAGAAAATAGATCGCGCCACCCAGCGTGCGCGCGCTGTTATACCTTTCGGGCAATGCATCAGCCTGGATTCGTTCATCGGTGGTATACGTGACTCTGAAATATCCCCCTTCAAGGACAAGCGGTCGCAGGTCCAGTTGCCTGATGATTTCGTCTATCTCCGGTTTATGCATCGGGTGATATTCAGGACAGGTATTTTTAGTCAGTATTGCGATCTGATGGTGTGCGTTATTCTGGCGAATGCCCTGGCGAATTACCAGATCGGATTTCCCCGTTTATTTCACTTGCCATGATCAGGGCGTTTTTAATGACAGCCTGTTCATCCAGACTCAGTACTTTGCGGTCCCGCATTAAAACACGGCCATCCACGATCACGGTTTGTACATCCTGTGCGTCCACGGCATAGACCAGATGGGAAATGATATCGTACAGCGGAACCAGATGCGGCGCATCAAGAGATATCTGAATCAAATCGGCACGACGCCCCACGGTCAGCGCACCGGCAAGTTCTCCCAGTCCGACAGCTTCGGCACCGCCACGGGTGGCAATATTCAATACCGTCGCTGCAGGCATAACAAGAGGATCCAGTAAATTTCCTTTATGAATCAATGCTGCCAGACGAATTTCTTCCCACATATCCAGATCATTATTCGATGCGGCCCCATCCGTGCCCAGTCCCACCGGGACACCCGCTGCCAGCATGGCCGGGATCGGTGCAAAGCCGGAGGCGATCTTCATATTGGAAGTTGGGTTGTGAATGACAGCCACCTGGTGTTTCACTAAAATGGGAATTTCGCTGTCGCTCGGCCAGACCACATGGGCCCCAATGGTTGGACCGTTGAAGAAGTCGATACTCTCCAGATGATGAATGGAGGTATTGCCGTAAAGCTTTTTGACCAGTTTTAATTCGGCCTTTGACTCGGCCAGATGAATGGCGACAGGGACGCCCAGAGTATTGGCTCTTTTCCGGATCAATTTTAAATTATCAGGCCCGATGGTATAGGCGGCATGAGCAGCAATAGCGGGCGTAATACGGCTGTTTTTCCCCTGCCACTGTGAGATAAAACTCTCAGCCCTGGCCATGGCATCGCTGAAATCTTTGCTGTAACCGCTCTCCTGTTCGATCACCGCAGCGCCAATGATGGCACGCATGCCACATTCTTCCACCACTTTGGCTGTTTCTTCTGGATGAAAATACATATCCACAAACGTGGTCGTGCCACCTTTTATCATTTCAAGGCAGGCCAGTTGCGTCCCGGTCCGTACAAAGTTTTCGTCCACAAAACGAATTTCTGCAGGAAAAATATATTTTGTTAACCATTCCATCAATGGCAAATCATCAGCAATACCGCGAAATAAAGTCATCGCAGCATGGGTGTGGCCGTTGATCAAACCGGGCATGAGAACGCGGTTCCTGCCGTTAATTTCTTCTTTGGCCCGGAAACGACGCTGAATTTTTGTTTTCCCGCCGATGGCCACAATTTCACCCTCGTTGATCGCTATCGCGCCATCTTCAATAACCGTGCTGTCGTCATCCATAGTGACGATATAGTCGGCACTGATGATCAAGTCGATGTTGTTTGTTCCCGCCACGCTGCAGATCGGCAACAGGATGATGAGCGTGAACACTTTAATCAGAGTGGATGGCATGGTAAATATCGTCTGTCTCAGGAGTGTATGGAAGGGGGCATCTTGTGCTGCTATTATTTGGTTGCCTCCCCCATTTGTCAATTTATGCTATATCCTGTTTTCTTGCAGAAATTGATCCCGGAAAAACAGGAGATTGGCCATGACGAAAAGTACTTTGAGTGAGTTTACGGATTTTACCGGGCGAACCGTTGTGGTCACCGGGGCCTCCGGCGTGGTGGGCGAGGGCATCGTCAGGCGATTTGCCGAGGCGGGAGCGAACGTCATCATCCACTATAGATCGGATGAAAGCAAAGCATCTGCCCTGACAAGCGAGATCCGGGAATCAGGTGCTCAGGCTGACATGATCCAGGCGGATGTGAGTCAAAAAAAGGAAGTGGAGGCGTTGTTCGAAGAAGTGGGGGGCGAAAGTGGTTCGATAGATATTTTGATAAACAATGCCGGTAATTACCCTATGTCGAGTATTATGGAAATGGATGAGGAGGAATGGGATCGGGTTATCAACGCCAATCTGCGTTCTACGTTTTTATGTACACAGGCGGTAATCCCGTATATGCGGCAGGGCAATGGCGGTGCCATCGTCAACATCGCCTCTATTGAAGCCCAGAGCCCCACACCGATGCACAGTCATTACTGCGCCGCAAAAAGTGCGGTGTTGATGTTTACCAGAACATCGGCCAATGAACTGGGGGAATACGGGATCCGCTGCAATGCCGTTTTGCCCGGTTTGATATGGCGAGAGGGTATTGAACAGCAATGGCCGGAAGGGGTGGAAGGCTGGTGTAAGGCGGCACCACTTACCCGTCTAGGCCAGTCTCTGGACGTGGCCAACGCCTGTTTGTTTCTCAGCTCCGATGCGGCAAGCTGGATTTCCGGGGCGGAGCTCAGGGTTGATGGTGGCGTAATGTCAAACAGGGTTTTTTAGTTTTGTATAAACAACAGAAATGAGGAGTGACATTGGATTACAAAAGCATTGAATGGGTGGCGAAGACACAGGTTGTCAGGATGCTGGATCAGCGGCTATTGCCCGGGGAAGTGAAGTATGTTGAATATACCGAGGCTGCCACTGTGGCCGGTGCCATCACTGACATGGTGATAAGAGGTGCCCCGGCGATTGGCGCGGCGGCGGCCTATGGTCTGGCGGTGGAATTATGTCACAATGAAAGTGATGACCCTGCCACTTTATCGGCGGCATATCGGGCAGCCGATGATGTACTCCGGCGCTCCCGCCCGACCGCGGTGAATCTATTCTGGGCCCTGGACAGAATGCAGGATATTGTCGATAAAAAAGCCGGTGGTACGGCGCGGGAATTCAGAGCACTTGTGCTGTCTGCGGCCCATGAGATCGCCAGGCAGGATGTTGAGGTCAACAGGCAGATCGGTTTAAATGCACTGGAACTGGTGCCGGAAAATGCCCGGGCCATACACCATTGCAATACCGGTGGTCTGGCGACGGTGGCTTATGGTACTGCATTGGGGGTCATCAGGACTGCCCATGAGCAAGGACGAAACATATCTGTCCTGGTCGATGAGACGCGGCCGCGGCTACAGGGTGCCCGGCTGACCTGTTGGGAGTTGCAACAACTGGCCATTCCCCACAAGTTGATTGTTGATGGGGCCTCGGGCTTTTATATGAAACGGGGCGAAGTGGATTTTTGTGTCGTGGGCTGTGATCGAATCGCCGCCAACGGTGATACCGCAAACAAGATCGGCACTTATAATCTTGCCCTGGTGGCGCACGCCCATCATGTCCCTTTCTATGTTTGCGGTCCCACCTCTACGGTTGACTTGTCGACGCCCGATGGTGAAGACATCGATATCGAGCAGCGAACAGCATCGGAGGTGACCTGTGTGGGGAAAGAACGAATTGCGCCGGAGGGTATCGATGTAGGCAACCCTGCTTTTGATGTCACACCGGCGGAATATATCACTGCCATTATTACCGAGCGGGGTATTGTACGGCAGCCTTATAAAGAAAACCTGCGCAGATTATTTGCGTAGCCGATATCAACAATATTAATGAGTGATATGCCTTCAGATATTCTAATAAAACAGCAGATCATTGATACCGTCCGTATGTTCTGCACGCACGGACTTGGTGTCGGCACGGCGGGAAATTTAAGCGTGCGTTCTGCCAACGGATTTATTATTACGCCGACCGGGCTGGCCTACGAACAACTTAAACCCGATCTGCTGGTGGAGCTGGACGCAGAGGGGAATACCGTGACCGGGCATTTGCGACCCTCCAGTGAATGGCGTTTCCATCGGGATATTTACCGTTCTGATGACGAAGCAGGCGCTATTGTCCATGTGCATTCCCCCTATGCCACGGCAATGGCCTGTACACATCAATCCATTCCTGCGTTCCACTATATGGTCGCCATCGCAGGAGGTGATTCCATCCGCTGTGCTGATTACGCGACATTCGGTACAGCGGAGTTGTCAAACTATGTTATCCGGGCTTTGCAGGACAGAAAGGCCTGTCTGTTGGCCAATCACGGCATGATCGCGCTGGGCCGGGATGTCTCGTCTGCTTTCAGGATGGCCCAGGAAGTGGAAGAACTGGCAAAACAGTACTGCTACAGTTTGCAAATCGGCAGTCCAGTGGTGCTGGACAATAAAGAAATGCAAACGGTACTGGAGAAGTTTAAGCATTATGGCAGGCAGGGAGAAGAAGATAACTAGCATGGCCTCTCCCGGCCAGATCTCGTTATAACAGCAGGAATCTGCGTGTAAACCCCGTTCAGCGATATATTTTTAAATGGATATTTTTTATCTGTTACACAAGTATTCGACTATTTTACGTTAAAAATATCTTCCAGGTTGATATCGCCTGTGCTTGCTTCCAGATTCAGGTTGTTTTCTATTTCCCTGAGATGTTCGTTCATTGATTTTACGGCCCGGGTATTGTCTTTCGCAGCAATAAAACCAACCAGTTTTTTATGATCATAATTTGTGCAACCCGGTGCACCGGGGGACTCATACAGGGCAACGATCAGTGTTGTTCTTGAGACCAGTTCAGCAACGTATTCATACATAACCTGATTTGACTGCATGCCGGCCAGCAAGGTGTGGAATTCCCCGGACAATCTGACGATCGTTCTTCTTTCCCGGTCTTTGCCGGCTTTTTCCTCTTTCTTTAGATGATCACGTAGTTTTTTCAGCTGTTCCCTGTCAATGTGTTTGATCACCTCAGTGATAATGGCCGACTCAATGACACGGCGGGTATTAAACACATCCCTGGTTTCTTCAATGGAGGGGCGGGCGACAATGGCACCGCGATTCGGCCGCAACTCGGCAATATTTTTTTGCGCCAGCCTGTACAGTGCTTTACGTATCACTGTTCGACTGACATTGAAATACTCGCTGAATGTCGACTCGGTCAGTTTTGTTCCGGGGGGCAGACGATGATCCATGACGGCGTCATGGATGGCCGAATAGACCTTTTCTTCATTCGAGTCCATATCTTTCGGATTGCGAACGCTTAACTTGAGGGACCTGTTCTTGCTTTGTTGTTTCAATTGTCAAATCGCTGATTATTTTAAGACTGAGGGCCGCTCATATTCGGCTTTGCGCACGTCAATACCGGATGCGATAAGCCGCTGTGTGGCCAGTCATTCTGTCTGGATGAGTTTGTATGCTCCGTAATTGTCTGTTAAGTAAATGTTTACAAAAAAATATGAAATTGTCTACAATATAAACATCTAATTTTAATTATATTTCTGCTGACTGGGGATTCTATGGGGCAACTGACTAGCCATGTGCTGGATACCATGCACGGCAAACCTGCTGCTGGTATAAAAATCGAGTTATATTCACTTGCCGGGAAACGTACTCAGGTCAACAGCATTGTGACCAATGCCGATGGTCGTTGCGATGCACCCCTGTTGAACGAAGAGAATATGGAGACAGGCGAGTGGGAACTGATATTTTATGTTGGCGAATATTTCAGGAGCCGGAAAGTAGAGACAGCTGATATTGCATTTCTGGAACAGGTTCCTGTCCGCTTTGGTATAGATAACACGGATTTACACTATCATATTCCACTACTGGTATCCCCCTGGAGCTATACCACTTACCGGGGGAGTTAGTGACTGTCGTTCAGAAAGACCCCGGTAATTCGGCCGACGGGACGATCCGGTTTTATCTGAACGGCCGGCGACATGAAGCCCGCAATGTTGAGGCCACGATGACCGTTTTGAATTATCTCCGCGATCATCTGCAACTGAACGGCAGCAAGGAAGGTTGTGCCGAGGGTGACTGTGGGGCCTGTACCATTGTGATTGCCGAGCGCTATCGCGGGCGTATTCGCTTTCGTTCCATCAATTCCTGCATACAGTTTCTGCCGACGCTTGATGGTAAGGTGGTGTTCACGGTTGAGGGTCTGCGTAAAGCGAATCGAGGTCGTTTACACCCTGTGCAGCAGGCGATGGTGGATTGTCATGCTTCACAATGCGGTTTTTGCACACCCGGTTTTGTCATGTCCCTGTTCGCTTTGTATAAATCACAGTCCAGCCCCGGACGCGATGTCATTGATGACACGCTGGCCGGAAACCTGTGCCGATGTACGGGCTACCGGCCCATCATTGCGGCAGCAACAAAAATGTATGAATACGCTCAGCAGCAAGAGCAAGGTGAACAGGACTTTATCTCCACACCCTGTTCTCCGGAACCCGGGCCGGTTTCCACAGGAGAGCAGGAATTGCTTGAGCAACTTGAGGCGATCAGACCTTTGAGATGTCTTTCATTGGGACAGCAATATTTTGCGCCGCTCACCACAGCAGAACTGGCGACGCTGTTCAGTAAATATCCCGATGCCACGCTGCTTGCCGGCGGGACGGATATCGCTTTGTGGGTCACCAAACAATATCGTGATCTGCCCCTCATTCTCTACCTGGGACAGGTGGAGGAACTTGACACCATTAATATTGATGACAGCGGGATACGCATTGGGGCCAACGTGAGTTTGACGGATGCCTTTTCCGTCCTTGTGCAGCACTACCCCGACTTATCTGAAACAGCCCGGCGTTTTGCTTCACCGCCCATACGTCATGCTGCCACCCTGTGTGGCAATATCGCAAATGGCTCACCCATAGGTGATTCAATGCCGGCATTGATTTGTCTTGGCGCAGAAGTGATGCTTCGTTGCGGGGAAAACAGGCGGACATTGCCTCTGGACAAATTTTATCTGGGCTATCAGCAAAAAGATTTAGGCAGGGGGGAATTCATTGAGGCGCTGCGCGTACCCTTAGCTGAAGCTGGACAGCATTTTCGTTCTTATAAAACAGCCAAACGTTTTGACCAGGATATTTCTGCTGTATGCTGCGCCTGCTCATTACGACTCAAAGACGGCAAGGTGGTGGATATTCGGATCTGTTATGGCGGTATGGCGGCAGTCCCGCTCCGGGCCGCACATTGTGAAGCGGCATTGCTGGGGAAACAATGGCAGGATGACAGTATCGATGCAGCGGTTGCTGCTTTGGCTGAGGATTTCACCCCTCTCACGGATATGCGCGCGAGTGCGGACTACCGCTTGCGCCTGGCGGGAAATCTGCTGAGACGATTTTATCATGAAGTGAATGGTGCCGATGTGTCGACAACACAGCTGTTACGATATGTGGACAGTCGTCACTGATGGGTGTCAGGGACAACAATATTATCGGTGGTGTCGGCAGTCATCAGCCCCATGACAGTGCGCATTTGCATGTCAGTGGTGAAGCATGCTACATCGATGATATTCGCGAGCCACAGGGGACATTTCATGTTGCGCTGGGACTCAGTGATCAGGCCCATGCCAACATTCTGTCCGTGGATTTTTCTGAAGTGCGCAAAGCCCCGGGCGTGATTGATATTCTTACAGCTGCTGATGTCATTGGTAAAAATAATCACGGCCCCATCCTTGCGGATGATCCGCTTTTTGCAGATCAGACCGTCGAATATGCAGGACAGTCCATTTTTGCCGTCATTGCCGAATCGGCCGGTGCCGCCCGCCGCGCTGTCCGTCGGGTGAAAATCGAATATGAAGAGCTGCCTGCTATTCTGGATATTGACAGCGCGGTAAAAAACGGCTCTTTTGTTATCCCGGATCAGACCCTGGCCCGTGGAGATGCGGATGATGCGATCAAGACATCATTACACAGCTTGACCGGGCAATTCGCCATTGGCGGTCAGGAGCATTTTTATCTTGAAGGGCAGATCGCTCTGGCGATACCGCATGAAGATGGGAATATGCTGGTTTACAGTTCGACACAGCACCCGAGTGAAGTGCAACATCTGGTGGCTGAAGCGCTGGCGAAGCAATCAAAAGATATTGTAGTGAAATGTCGGCGTATGGGAGGAGGCTTCGGTGGCAAGGAAACCCAACCGGCCTTGCTGGCCTGTATAGCGGCATTGGCGGCACAAAAAACCGGACAGCCTGTCAAGATACGCCTGGATCGGGACGATGATATGCTCATTACCGGTAAACGGCATGGCTTTATGATCGATTATGAGGTCGGCTTTGATGAAAATGGATTAATACAGGGTATTCATTTTGTTCTGGCTTCCAACTGCGGGCATTCGGCGGATCTCTCCGGGCCGGTGAATGATCGTGCCGTTTTCCACAGTGATAATTGTTATTACCTCGAAAATGTGCACATCCTTTCACATCGTTGCAAGACACATACGGTCTCCAATACGGCATTTCGCGGTTTTGGCGGCCCGCAGGGAATGATGGCGATTGAGTATGTGCTGGATGAGATAGCTCACCACCTGAATTTGGATCCTCTGGATGTACGCAAGCTGAATTTCTATGGCACAGAAGACAGAAATACAACGCCCTACCGGATGACGGTCGAAGATAATATTATTCATCGTATTGTTGATGAACTGGAAGAAAAAGCGAAATACCGGCAAAGACGTCGGGAAATAGAACAATTTAATCGCAGCAGTCCCATACTCAGGCGTGGTCTGGCCCTGACGCCGGTCAAATTCGGCATCTCTTTTACCGCCACCTTCTATAACCAGGCGGGGGCATTGATTCATGTGTATCGTGACGGTAGCGTGATGCTCAATCACGGCGGGACGGAGATGGGACAGGGACTGTATACAAAAGTCGCCCAGGTCGTTGCCGAAGAATTCCAGATTGATATTGATCAGATCAAATGTACGACGACGGATACCGGCAAAGTGCCGAATACCTCGGCGACCGCCGCCTCAGCCGGAAGTGACTTGAATGGTATGGCAGCGCAGGCGGCAGCTCGGACGATCAAGGCAAGGTTAGCCGGCTATATCTGCGATCAATACGATGTGACCGCTGATCAGGTGAGCTTCCGGAAAGGAAAAGTCCTGGTCGGTGAAAAGAGACAATTCACCTTTGCTGAAATATGCGAACAGGCTTACCTGGCACGCATTTCTCTCTCATCCACCGGCTATTACCGGACCCCGAAGATTCAATATGATCCGACAACACTGTCGGGGCGTCCCTTCTTTTATTTTTCCTACGGTGCGGCAATATCTGAGGTTGTGATCGATACGCTCACCGGAGAAAACAGGTTGTTGCGCGTGGATATACTGCATGATGTGGGTCACTCGTTGAATCCGGCTATTGATCTTGGTCAGGTGGAAGGTGGTTTTTTACAGGGTATGGGCTGGTTGACCAGCGAAGAACTCTGCTGGGATGAGAAGGGTCGATTAACGACGCATGCGCCTTCCACCTACAAGATCCCCGCTTGCAGTGACTGGCCAAAAGAATTCAATATTGAGCTGCTGGACTGGAGTAAAAACAGGGAAGAGACCATCTATCGTTCCAAGGCAGTCGGTGAGCCTCCCTTTATGCTGGCCATGTCGGTCTTTTATGCGATTAAGGATGCCGTGGAGAGCCAGGCTGATTATAAAGTAAGGTCAGCATTAAATGCGCCGGCAACACCGGAGCGGATATTAACGGCGGTGGAACGTGTGCAGGAACAGCAGGGCACTGCAACAGGTAAAATGGAAACGACTGTATTATGAATGACTGGTTGCTCATGCTGGATACACTGTCTGCTGAGAATCAGAACTGTGTGCTGGTCACTGTTGCCTACACAGCAGGTTCAGCACCGCGTGAAGCCGGGGCTAAAATGGTGGTGACTGCCGACGCAGTCTACGGCACCATTGGTGGCGGCAATCTCGAACATAATGCTGTCCAGTCAGCACGCGCTTTTATGCTGGACAAAGCAAGATCACAGAAAGCGGCTTTCCTTGATCTATATGCCCTGGGTCCGATGCTGGAACAGTGCTGTGGTGGGGTGGTATTTCTTCATTATGAACAAACAGGAAAGAAGCATCGCGCGTGGATAAAAGTGCTGAAAGAACTGGATGACCGTTCTATGGATGCAATAGTGGTTACCCGCACGGCAAAAGAAAAACCGGCACTGAATGCCGCAGACAAATTGATTGTGACGGAGTTTGAGACTTC
The DNA here is from genome assembly GCA_024278135.1 of Gammaproteobacteria bacterium. Lineage (GTDB taxonomy): Bacteria > Pseudomonadota > Gammaproteobacteria > Eutrophobiales > Eutrophobiaceae > WLWS01. Next base: position 9,482 of record JAJRTU010000214.1, on the reverse strand, counting down.
AGGAACTATTGGTGAACTGGATGAGTATGCGACTGTTCGCGCCCGTGAATTATTACGCGGGACAACGACGTCACAGACCTGTCTGGAATCTCTGTCGGAATCCGGAGGCAGTTTGCCTGATATTGCCGATGTACTGTTATTTGACGTTATACGGCCTTGTCATTTTCATATTGCTCTGTTTGGTGCCGGGCATGTTGGCAAGGCTGTTGTGGCCACACTGGAACAGGTCGCTGCATGCAGCATCACCTGGGTCGACAGTCGCCGGTCGGTGTTTCCTGAGAGCCTGCCGAGTCGGGTAATTGCACGTCACGCCATTATGCCAACGGCGATAGTACCGGAAATTCCGCCTGACAGTTTCTATCTGGTGATGACTCACAGTCATCGCCTGGATCAGGCTTTATGCGAAGCGGTATTGAATCGAAATGATTTTCGTTATTTGGGCTTGATTGGATCTGAAACAAAGAGAAAAAGGTTTTGCAAACGCTTGCGTGAAGCAGGCATTGCTGAAAAACAATTGAAAAAATTGAGTTGTCCAATCGGCATCAGCGGGATCGAATCCAAAGAGCCCGGAAGCATTGCGATATCGGTAGTTGCACAACTGTTGCAAGTGCATGACTTAAGCAACAGTGAACAACATAAAGTACTTGCTGATAAAAAAATACATTCAATCTGAACTCCACATTCGTATCATACAAGATCATAAACTATGGCGTCATACATCTTTGAATGGCTGAATCTGCTCCTGCGATGGACGCATTTTATCGTCGGCATTGCCTGGATAGGATCGTCCTTTTATTTTGTCTGGCTCGATACCAGTCTGAACAGGCCGCCCCGTGATCCGGAAGATGAAGGTGTGGCCGGTGATCTCTGGGCTGTCCATGGCGGTGGTTTTTATCACGCGCAGAAATATCATGTCGTACCCGAAGAATTACCGGCACCGCTGCACTGGTTCAAGTGGGAGGCCTATACCACCTGGTTGACGGGCTTTGCCTTGCTGCTGGTATTGTACTATGTCAATGCAGATGTTTATCTGGTTGACAGCAGTGTCGCCGATATATCTGCTGCTCAGGCAGTGACTGTCAGTCTGCTTATATTGTTGGCAGGGTGGGTGATTTACGATTTTCTGTGTAAATCAGGGCTGGATGATCGTGGTATCGCGCTTGTTGGTTTTCTATTGCTGGCAGTGCTTATCTACGGGGTATCCCAGATATTCGGCGGGCGCGGGGCCTACATGCAGATTGGTGCAATGTTGGGCACTGTGATGGCGGCCAACGTCTACTTCGTTATCATTCCCGGTCAAAAAGAACTGGTGGCGGCCAAAGAACGCGGCGAGGAACCGGACCCCATGTACGGTATCCGTGGCAAACAACGTTCGGTCCATAATAATTACATCACACTGCCGGTCCTGTTTGTCATGCTGAGTAATCACTATCCCATGACCTATGCCCACGAGTATAACTGGTTGTTGCTGATCACGATATTTATTGTCGGAGTCATGGTGAGACACTTTTTCAATTTACGTAACCAGGGCAAGTTCGTACCCGCCTTGCCCATTATTGCTGTCCTGATTCTCACACTGATGGCATATGCCATCGTGCCACGTCCTGCAACAGGCAGGGTTTCCGGGAAATCTTTTAATGCGCCCCCGGAGCGGGTATCTTTTTCGGCAGTACAGCATGTCATCACACAGCGTTGTGTCATTTGTCACTCGATAAATCCCAGTCATCCCAGCGCACCCTTTGCACCGAATGGCGTTATGCTGGATACGGCCGCACAGATCCGGCAGTGGGCGGATCGTATTTACGAACGTGCCGTACTGAGTCGAACCATGCCACTGGCCAATCTGACGGCCATCACCGAACAGGAACGGGAATTACTGGCCAGATGGTACAGAACGAATGCGAACAAGGGTAATTAATTCTTTTTAAATCCCCGGTCAGGTCAAGGCATCAACAACTGGAAATATCAATGAGTACTTATCAACATTCGTTGCTGCGTAAAATGCCTAAAGTGGAACTGCATCGTCATCTTGATGGTTCAATTCGTCAGGGTACCATAGTGGATATTGTCAAACGCCATAAACTGGATATTGATGTATCGGATCGGGCCAGATTAAAAAAGCATTCAACGATAACCGAGCCTATGCAAGATTTGGCTGCTGTGCTGAATGTGTTTGAAACAATACAGAAAGTGAGTTGTTCCTACGAGGCGATTAAACGCATCGCATTCGAGAATGTTGAGGATGCCTGGATGGATGGCATCAAACTGATCGAATTGCGTTTCAGTCCGGCCTTCATCGCCCGGGAAAAGGATATCGGCAATGATGAAATTATAGAAGGCGTGCTGGATGGTATTGCACAGGGGATGGGGAAATACGATATCCAGGTGGGTTTGATCACCATTGTTTCCAGAACGCTGGATCACCATGTGAATGAACAAAGTACGATGGATGTCATCGCCTATGTTGAAAAAGGCCATCACCAGATGGCAGATCGAATCGTCGGGTTTGATCTGGCGGATCGTGAAAATACCAGCGATCCATCTGATTTCGGGGAACTGGTGGAGTTATCCCGTCAGGCGGGACTGGGCATAACCGTGCACAGCGGAGAGGACAGCGATGCCTCTGCCGTGCAAAGGACACTGACGCTGTTAAATCCGGACCGTATCGGCCACGGTGTCAATGCCTGGCAGGACGGAGACGTGGTTGAAATGTTAAAAGAAAGAGATGTCCTGCTGGAGTTATGCCCGACATCAAACTGGCTGACACAATGTGTTCCAGTGCTGGCCGAACATCCCCTGCCTGATTTTTACCAGGCGGGTGTCAAAGTGTGTATCAATTCCGATGATCCGCAATTGATGGATATTGATCTTACCCACGAGTATGAAATAGCACAGCGGTATTATGGTTTTACTCATGAAGATTTCAAAAAAACCAACCTTGACGCGTTGAAAAAAACCTTTTTACCTCAGGAAATAGGCGTTCACGTCAAAGAAAAGTTCTTCAGCTAGGAAATTAAGAGCGTCGTCAGTAATCGATATAGATTTCCGTGTCGGCGGGAAAATAAAATTCTTCGCAGTTTTTTTCTTCGCCCCCGCGATCAATAACAATAAAATCCGTCTCGACATCAAGGGCCAGCAGGGGATGGTGCCAGACACCGCGGTGATAGTTCACACCCTGCCGGCCCCGGGCGAGAAAAGTACGGATGTTGCTGATATCGACCTCATCGCCGGCGGGGGCGACCAGCACCAGGTAGGCCCTGTTGTCCAGTGGAAAGAAGGTCTGGCTGGAAAGCGGATGACGTTCCAGCAGTGTAACAGCGACAGGTCTTGACACTGGTGTTGCCCTGAAAATATTGAACAGGGGGCGTCCCCCCTTCGCCGATACATTGATGTCGGCCAGATCATGGAAGCGTTTTGTTGTATCCCGGTTTATCATCCGGAAGTCGCCTGTTGCCTGAATAACATTTCCGAAGGGTTTGAAAGCCTCCGCTGTTAATTCGCTTACCTGTAATGGAATTCTGTTCATGAGCGGCACGGGTATCCGAAGAAGCGGACGCGGCTGAGCCCGCCGTCGGGATGGATATTGACCCTGACGTGGCTTACCGGTCCGATACGATGCAGCGCATTCTCGTAAAAGTGCTGTTTGTCCATCTGCAACAGTTGCGGGCCCAACAGCTCGTCCCAGTAAAGACTGCGAGCTGCCAAATTTTTATTGCAATCCTGCGGCAGACAGGCGGCATGAATGGAAACCTGATGTGGAAAATTACCTTTGAAATGGGCCGTATCAATTTCAATTTTTTCCACCGGAGCGATATCCCCCAGTTTGATAATCACCCAGTCAAACCCGGGCTCCCGCCGTCGTCGTGTTTCCCAGCCATCGCTCATATCGACACCCCGGCCGGGTTTCAGCAAATTCGAGATGGAGCCGTAATGCTCATCATTGCATTCCAGCGACTGTCCGCCATTTTCTATCGCCGAGAGTTCAATCAGTTGATTATTATCCATCCGCCGGGTTTTGCTCCGTTCCGTATACCCGCAGTCGCGCAATGCCGCCGTCGGGAAATATATTCAGACGCAGATGCGTCCAGGTGTCATCATTCTTCAACTCAAACAGGTTATGACGATCTCCCTCTATTGGTGAGGGTGAAAGAATCTCTGTCCACTGCGTGTTTTCATCCGGATCACTGTCCTGGCAACAGGCCTCGACAGAGACCAGTGGGGGATAATTACCGGTAAAATAACGGGTATCAATATCAATGGCTTTGATAGTGCCGGGGCCGATTAATCGGACTATACAGTAGTCATGCCCATGTTCGCGCTTACGGCGAGTCTCCCAACCGTCCATCCACTTGCCATGGGCGTCGTAGACTGCTTCTTTCCATATCGGTTCAGCAGGGTTCAGCATGCGTTCTTTAGCAGCGAAGAACTCATCCGTTGCGAACAGTGCCGCAGCATTTAAACCGGCATCAGCAAGATTTACACAGGAAGCCGCTAACTCATCAAGTACTTGCATATTCATTTTTCACTAATCCTTTCGGCTTTGCCGGCATCTCTGACTTCGTTAATGGTGTGTATGCCATTGCTCCGCACAACTTCCTGCGAAGTGGTCTGTTTCTGTCGATCATTTTAGTTCAGCTTATGATGCCGTCGGTAAACAAAGCCGTAATCCCGGCATCGTCATAACCACACTCTGATAATATTTCCCGGCTGTGCGCTCCGTTCTTCACGCTGACACAGTTTGGTTCAGGTGTGCTGCGACTGAAACGGGGGGCGGGCGCCGGTTGCCATTGTCCTTCAACATTGACGAAGGTCTGACGATAAGCATTATGCGGGTGCAGTGGGGCTTCGTCGAGATTCAACACCGGCGTGAAGCAGGCATCCGTGCCTTCCAGCAGTGCCTGCCATTCAGCCCTGGATTTGCGCAGAAATATCGTTACCAGTTTTTTGTGCAGGTCCTGCTGCTTATTACTGTCATCCTTATCAATGTCAGCAGCCTGAACACCCAGTTTATCCAGCAACAGGGAGTAAAATTTATTCTCAATAGCACCAATGGCGACCCACTTGTTATCTGCACACTCATAACAGCGGTAGTAGTGGGTACCGCCATCGAGTATGTTGCTCTGGCGTGTATCTTGCCAAAGTTTTTCCGCGTGCATGCCATAGGTCATCGCCATCAGACCGGCGGCGCCATCGATCATGGCCGCATCGATAACCTGCCCCTGCCCGCTGTTATGCGCCTCCAGCAGTGCGCAAACAAGTCCAAAGGCAAGATACATGCCGCCACCGCCGAAATCGCCAACAAGATTCAGTGGTGGAACAGGACCTTCACTGTCAGTACCGATGGCATGCAGGGCGCCGCTGAGAGCGATGTAATTGATATCATGACCGGATGTCCGGGACAGAGGGCCTTGCTGACCCCAGCCCGTCATGCGTCCATAAACCAGTCGCGGATTGCGTTTGAAGCAATTGTTGGGTCCGAGACCGAGTCGTTCCATTACACCCGGCCGATAGCCCTCTATCAGGGCATCGAATTTTCCAACAAGCTGGAGCAGCAGATCAGTGCCCGCCGGTTTTTTCAGATCGATGACAATTGATCGTCTGCCACGACTGAGTGCGCCATTTCTACCCAGAGCAGGATCGACACCCTCACGATCGATGCGGACGACATCAGCCCCCATATCGGCCAGCATCATGCCGCAAAACGGCGTCGGGCCAATACCCGCCATCTCAAGGACTTTGATTCCTTTCAGGGGACCCATTTATAGATAAGCAGAGTTAACATTTGCGATGGACATTGACAAATAAAACCCTCTCCGTCAAGCGACAGCGAGCGTCGCCTGAGCAGAGGTAACAGAGAAGAGGAGGGGAAAACAGAACGAGGGGGAGGTCTGTTTTGATTCTCTGTTTTTTTTTTGGGGATGAGTTCTAATCAGCTCTTGGTATCTTCATTATCATGATTGCGCCATCGACTTCTTCGTTCACGCATCTTCTCACGGCGTTTTTCCACATTATGGTTGAAGGTCTGCATTTGTTCGTCATCGAGCACAGCAGACAGTTGCTGCCGGGTATCCTCCAGCAAGGCCTCCATTTTCGGTTTCACCTGCTGATGTATCGCCTGAATCTCCTTGCGCATTTTTGTGTGCTGCGAATTCAGGATTTTTCTGACGACGGGTTCCTGTTTATCGTCAAGTTGCAGATCTTTGATCAGGCGATCTATGTGATGTCCACGCATATCATTGCCGGCAAATGCCGGTTGCAACAGGGCAAACATCAATATCAGGAATGTAGACAGGTTTTTCATTTTGTATTTCTCCGTTCTTGAGTGGTTTATCGGAAAACCTGTATTTTTGCAGGTTTGAGCGACAGTCTGGCAAAAAAAAATGCAACAAATAAGCAAGCATTGTGAAACACGATATTTTTTTGATTTTGTCTGCTGCCGGCCTCAATATCATGGATAAAGGATAATTTTAAATGTTGTAAATAATGTGGAAGTTTGCTTTTGCTGCGTATTTCCCCCGGGAATTTGATTATCATTCAAATAAATATCAGCGGAGCTGTCTGCAATTCCCGAAATGATGCGATTTACCATTAAGTACAAACTTTTTCTGACCCTGCTGCTGGTGACAGTCGTCGTGGTCGGTTCTATGGTATTCCTGATTAAATGGCGTTTCGAAAGTGGTTTCCTCGACTATGTCAACAAGATTGAACTGGAGATCCACAATAATCTGGTCAGTCATCTGGGGAAGGCCTACAAGGAAAACGGCAGTTGGGATTTCCTTCGGGAGAACCCGCAGCTGTGGAAGAAAATCCATCGAGCCAGCCTGCCCAACCCGGATATTGATGATGATACGGAAGCTCCCCGTTCCCCGGCCATGCCGGGTGAGAGATTCGAAGTGAATACGCATGGAGCGGGATGGGCAGGCAGACATGGATCTCGTCCATTCAGAAGGCACGGGAGAGGGAGGGAGTGTGTCCTGGATGAAAACAAACAAGACGTGACATTTTGTCGAGGGCGAAACAGCGAACTGCATTTCAGGGAAATAACGGTGGCGGGAAAGACGGTCGGTTATCTGGGTGTTCTGCCACGCCGGAAGTTATCTCATCGGCGGGATTTACATTTTTCTCAACAGCAACATCGTTTCCTGTTGTTGCTGGGACTGAGCATGGTACTGATTTCCATGCTGGTGGCCTTGCCGGTGTCCAGGCAACTGGTCCTGCCGATCAAGTCGCTGGCAGCGGCTACCCGGAAACTGGCTTCCGGGCAATATCGGACACGCGTTGCTGTTGATTCCTCGGATGAACTGGGTGAGCTGTCCCGCGACTTCAACACACTTGCGATGACGCTGGAAAATAATGAACAGGCCCGGCAGCAGTGGATTGCGGATATCTCTCATGAGTTAAGAACACCGCTGAGTGTCCTGCGCGGTGAGATTGAAGCCTTGCAGGATGGTGTGCGTGAATTGACCCCGGCCAGGCTGGATACACTGCACGCTGAAGTAATGAATCTCAGCAGACTGGTAAAGGATTTATATGAATTATCCCTGTCGGATATCGGCGCCCTTAACTACCATAAACAGTCCACGGATGTGATGGCGGTTCTCGACCGGACACTCGAGACCTTTCGCAATGCATTTGATGACAAACAAATCGCGATAAACTTTGAGAAGGACGGGAAAGCCCGGACAATCTTTGCCGATCCGGATCGCCTGCAGCAATTGTTTTCCAATTTACTGGCAAACGCTCTGCGCTACACCGATGCAGGCGGCCAATTGCGGATCACGGTGGCAGATATAAACCGTAGTGTTGCCATCACGGTTGAAGATTCGGCGCCCGCAGTGGCGGCAGGTGATATTTCCCGTTTGTTTGAGCGACTGTATCGGGTCGATGTTTCACGCAACCGGGAGACGGGAGGCAGCGGGCTGGGGCTGGCAATTTGCAAAAATATCGTTGAGGCTCACGAAGGGACTATCACTGCAGGCAATTCTGCGCTCGGTGGCCTGAAAATAACCCTGGTTTTTCACAGGGGCTGATATGAGCGGGTTCCCAAAAAAACTGATACTGATTATTGAAGATGAACCTCAGCTCGCGGCCCTGATGGGTGACTACCTGCAACAGGATGATTTTGCGACAGAGATTGTTGATAATGGTATGCAGGCCGTTGCCGCCGTCAGGGAATCCGATCCTGCGCTGATCCTGCTGGATCTGATGTTACCCGGAAAAGATGGCATGTCGATATGCAGGGATGTCCGCTATTTTTCCAATGTACCGATTATTATGGTCACCGCCAGAGTAGAGGAGATTGACCGCTTGCTGGGTCTGGAGCTGGGAGCGGATGATTATATTTGCAAACCTTTCAGCCCGCGGGAGATGGTGGCCAGGGTAAGGGCGGTCCTGCGCCGTACAGGTAGCGGCAATATCCCTGTCGGTACAGGTATTCAGCTTGATGAAGCTACCTATAAAGCGGCCATCGCCGGTCAGACTCTGGATCTGACGGCGGTGGAATTTCAGCTGTTGAAAATATTGCTGTCTGAACCGGGGCGTATTTTTTCCCGTAACCAGCTGATGGACAGGATTTATCACGATCATCGCATTGTGAGCGAGAGAACGATAGACAGCCACATCAAAAAGCTAAGAAAAAAAATCGACGGGATCGATGCTGACCAGGAATATATTTATTCTGTATACGGTGTGGGTTACAAGTACGAGAACCGCTAACGCTATTCCGTACCGTCTCCATATGGACCGTGAGTTATCTACCTGTGTCTGAAGGCTCCAGTGAGAACAGGTTCGTTCGCGCCCGGGTAAAATACCGGGCACCGGTTCTGGTGATATCGAAGAGGGCACTCCAAAAACAAACATGCCTGATACCTGCGGGAGCATGATGTCCGGTTGAGGAACCCGACAATGGAGAGCGAGGAAATACTTCGCAATAAGCCCGCTTGCCTTTACACTGGGGTAAATCCAGCGTGGAGCAAGATAGTGAATGGCAGGCTAGAGCAATGTTATTCAATTGCAGATCTTCGCCGAATGGCGAAACGGCGCTTGCCGGCGCCGGTCTTCCATTATATGGACGGCGTCGCCGAAGATGAAGTGACATTGCAGCACAATCGCAGCGCCTTTGCGCGCTATCAGTTAATTCCCCGTGTGTTGCGGGATGTCTCAAAAGTGGATGCCGGCACCACTGTCCTCGGGCAGCCATCCCGCCTGCCACTCATACTGGCACCAACCGGTATGTCGCGCCTGTTCCACCATAAAGGTGAGGCGGCGGTCTCCAGTGCGGCCGGTAAGGCCGGTCTTATTTATACCCTGTCATCCGTGTCGACCTGCTCCATCGAAGAAATCGCCGCCATGACTGACAGCACGCTGTGGTTTCAGATCTATGTCTGGCGGGATCGCGAATTACTGAAGTCTTTCATCGAACGCAGCCGGGCCGGTGGCTACAGGGCGCTTTGTCTGACCGTCGATTTACCGGTATTCGGCCG
>JAJRTU010000213.1 GCA_024278135.1 Gammaproteobacteria bacterium | reverse complement strand
ATGTCGGACAGATTTATATCTGCAACAGTAATCTGGCGGGATCTTCAATTTGTTCCTTTATCGAGACCAGGAATTGCACGGCTTCACGCCCGTCAATAATTCGGTGATCATAGGAAAGAGCCAGATACATCATTGGTCGGATGACTACCTGTCCATTTTCCGCCACCGGCCGATCCTGAATTTTATGCATGCCCAGGATGGCACTTTGCGGCGGGTTGATGATGGGAGTGGACAGCAGGGAACCAAAAACACCACCATTGGTGATGGTGAAGGTTCCACCGGTCAAATCTTCAATGGTCAGTTTCGAATCCCGTGCCTTCACTCCGAGCTCCCTGATGTTGGTTTCAATGTCAGCAAATGAGCATTGATCTGCATCTCTTAGAACGGGAACAACCAGACCGCGTGGGGCACTGACAGCGATACCGATATCAAAATAACCATGATAGACAATATCGCTACCATCGACAGAGGCATTGACCAGTGGAAATTTTTTCAGGGCTTCCACTGCTGCCCGGGTAAAAAACGACATGAATCCCAGTTTTACCCCGTGGGTCAGTTCAAACTCATCCTTGTATTGTGCGCGCAAATCCATTACTGCCTGCATATTCACTTCGTTAAAAGTGGTGAGCAGGGCGTTTTCATGTTGCGCCGAGAGTAATCGCTCAGCGGCCCGTTTACGTAAACGGGTCATGGGTACCCGTTCTTCCGGCCGCTCACCCGTGGCAATGACCGCAGGTGCGGCTTCGGTCGTGATTTCAGCAGTTTCAACGGGCGCAGTCGTTTCAACAGTCACAGCGGGCTCAGGGGATGCGGGAGTTTCGGCAACGGGAGTCGCCGCTTCCGTGGCCTTGTCGCCATCAAGAAAACGTATGATATCTTCCTTTGTCAGTCTGTCATTGTCACCGAGTACCGGGATCGTGCCCGCATCGAGTTTGTGCTCTTCCAGCAGATGGCGTACAGCGGGGCTCAGCCTGGGCGGGGTTTCCTGCGGTTCATCCACGGGTAGCGATTGCTGCTGTGGCTCGGCCTCCTGTTTCGGGTCGGCCGCCTTTGCGGCGGCAGCCGCATCTGTATCAATACGGGCGATGACTTCATTACTTTCCACCAGTTCACCATCACCTTTGAGAATTTCCACCAAAACGCCATCGTTCAGCGCTGCCACTTCAAGCGTGACCTTATCGGTTTCGATATCAATCAAGCTGTCTCCACGGCTGATGCTGTCGCCGGGTTGTTTGTGCCAATTCATTAACGTAGCTTCGGCTACGGACTCTGCCAATACCGGGACTTTCACGTCGACTTGCACGGGTTTGCTCCTTTGTTTTGTTTAATAAGGTGGTCGTTTATACGTTTCTAATATGCGTGGTGACTTCAAGCTTGTCCAGTTTCAGGGCATCGCTGACCAGTTCCTTTTGTTGCTCCAGGTGCAGACTCATGTAACCCACTGCCGGTGATGCGGAATAGAAGCGACCGGCATAGCCGAAAGTGTGCTGTCTGCCCAGACAGCCGATCATGGTGCCGCGAGATTGCATGTAGTACCAACTGCCCTGGTTCTTTGGTTCTTCCTGGACCCATACTACTTCTTCCAGATTGGGATAGGAATTGATGACCTCCTTCATCTCCAGATGAGGGAAAGGGAACAGTTGTTCAATACGGGCGATGGCGATGTTATCCAGATTATTGGAGCGGCGTTGTTCCAGCAGATCGTAATAGACCTTGCCGCAACAAATTAATAAACGGGTAATCTTCTCCTCATCAAGATCATCGATTTCGTCAATGACGGTATGAAACCTGTCTTTCAGAGTGTCGATGGGTGAGTTGGACAGCTTATGTCGCAACAGGCTTTTCGGACTCATAATAATCAGTGGTTTACGATAAGGACGTATTATCTGTCGGCGCAACAGGTGAAACATTTGCGCTGGCGTACTGGGCACACACACCTGTATATTCTCTTCCGCACACAATTGTAAAAAACGTTCCAGACGTGCGGAAGAATGCTCCGGTCCCTGACCATCATAACTGTGGGGCAGCATCACCGTCAGCCCGCAATAACGCCCCCATTTGGCTTCGCTGGAACTGATAAACTGATCAAATACCACCTGGGCACCATTGGCAAAATCACCGAACTGTGCTTCCCAGATCACCAGCGCATTGGGTTCAGCGCTGCTGTAGCCGTATTCAAACGCCAGCACGGCTTCTTCCGACAGCGTGGAGTTGATGACCAGAAACTCAGGTTGTTCGCTTGAGATGTGTTGCAATGGCAAATAGGTATCACCATTATCCTGATTGTGGATCACCGCATGGCGGTGGAAAAACGTACCACGACCGCTGTCCTGCCCGGAGATGCGTATGGCGGAACCCTGTTCCAGCAAAGTGGCATAGGCCATATTCTCCGCGTAACCCCAGTCCATTGGTAACTCGCCCGCACCCATCAGACGACGGTTATCGATGATCCTCTTGACGGTGGGATGCAGTTTGAAATCATCGGGTATGCTGGTCAGACGCTCGGTCAGACGTGTAATCATCGCATCGTCAATGCCTGTATCGGCCTCATGGGTCCAGGTTGTTCCCATAAACGGTGTAAAATTTATCTGATAGCGGGAGTTGACATTTTCCAGTCTCGGACCTGCCACTGCCACGTTGGAATCCAGGGACTTGATATAGTTGTCGGTAATTTCCTCCACTTCGGTCTCGGTAACAATACCTTCCTTTATCAATTTTTCAGTATGCAGCTTCCTGACGTCCGGGTGCTTCCTGATCTTCTGGTACATGAGCGGCTGTGTTGCAGCAGGCTCATCGGCTTCGCTGTGGCCGTGCTTGCGATAACAGACCATATCGATGACGACGTCCTTTTTAAATTCCATACGATAGTTCAGTGCCATTTTGGCGACAAACACCACGGCTTCCGGATCATCACCGTTGACATGAAAAATAGGGGCCTGCACCATTTTAGCAACGTCTGTGCAATACAGGGTCGAGCGTGAATCCAGTGGATCGCTGGTGGTGAAGCCGATCTGATTGTTGATGATAATGTGAATAGTGCCACCGGTTGTATAGCCGCGGGTCTGGGACAGGTTAAAGGTTTCCATGATGACGCCCTGACCGGCAAAAGCGGCATCGCCGTGCAGCAGTATAGGCAGGACCTGTTCCCGAACCTTGTCATTGCGTCTGTCCTGGCGGGCACGAACAGAGCCTTCCACAACCGGATCGATAATTTCCAGGTGCGAAGGATTAAAGGACAGTGTCAGGTGAACGCTGCCGGATTCTGTTTTAATGTCTGAGGAATAGCCCAGGTGGTATTTAACATCACCGGACGATGAGATTTCATTTGCTTTGCCTTCAAACTCGTCAAACAGTTCGTGCGGTAATTTACCGATAATATTCACCAGCACATTCAGTCGACCGCGGTGTGCCATCCCGATCACCACCTCCTGAACCCCGATGTTGCCGCTGTTTTGTACAATTTCGTCCATCATCGGTATCAGGCATTCACCCCCTTCCAGAGAAAACCGTTTTTGTCCCACATAGCGAGTGTGAAGATAGCCTTCCAGCGCGTTGGCAGCGATGACCCGTTCCAGAATGAGCTTCTTTTTTTCTGCTGAGTAATGAGGATTTGATCGACAGCTTTCCAGATATTGTTGAATCCAGCGTTTTTGCTCGGTCCCGTTGATGTGCATGTATTCTGCACCAATGTTGTGGCAATAGGTGCTGCGAACGATATCGAGAATGTCAGCCAGCGTGGCCTCGTCGGCGGCAAACAGCGAGCCGGTGTTGAATACAGTGTTCATATCTGCGGCACTGAGGCCGTGAAAAGCCGGGTCAAGTTCCGGTACCGGCGGACGTTCGTGTTGCTGCAAGGGGTCAAGCGTTGCCTGGCTGTGACCGCGAAAGCGATGGGCGTTGATCAATTGCAGGACGGAGACCTGCTTGCGGTAAGAAATGCCGTCTTCTCCAGTGCGTGGGATGCCGCCGCGATGGCCATGCTTTGCTGCCTGTAAAAACGCATGCTGAACAGGAGAGTGCGGAATATCCGTTCCTGATTCAGTTTCCTGCAGGCTGTCGAAATAATCACGCCATTCTTTATCAACGCTGGTGGAATCCTGCAGATAGCGTTCATAAAGCTGTTCGATAAAATCGGTGTTACCGCTATACAGATGAGATCGTTCGAAATAACTCATTGGTGTGTAGGTCCGCTTTTCATATTATTGTCAATTTAATGGATGTCAGCTGGAGGTTTATCGACAATTTCCAATATTTCTCAATGGCTTATTGGTATATATTTTAAGTGATTCACGCAAAAGTGCATACAAGTTTAGACGATTAGTAGGTTTTGTCATGCAAACATGCATAAATTGGGCCTGTATTATTACAAGAGGCTTGCGAGGGATTCACTTACACCTGTATGCTTGAAAAATGATAATGACAGTTTTAATTTATATTGAAAATCAATAGAGAACCTTGCTACGGAGACAAGAGATGTCGGATACAGTAACCATTACAGATAACAGGACCGGTAAACAGCTGGAATGCCCGGTTATTCAGGGCACCTATGGTCAGCCCGTGATAGATACAAAACTTCTGCACAAGGAGTTGGGGATGTTTACCCTCGACCCCGGTTTCAGCACGACTTCCAGTTGTCGCAGCGCCATTACCTATCTCGATGGGGAAAAGGGCGTATTAATGCATCGCGGTTACCCCATAGAACAATTGGCTGAGAACAGCAATTATCTGGAAGTCTGTTATTTGCTGATACACGGTGAGTTACCCAGTCAAGTACAGATGGATGAATGGGAAAACGCGATCAAAATGCATACGATGACCCATGAACATCTGTCACGTTTTTATACGGGCTATCGATATGACGCACATCCAATGTCAATTATGGCCGGTGTCGTCAGTGCGGTAGCCTCTTACTACCACGATGCGACCGACATTCGCAATCCTGAACATCGTTTGATGACGGCCAAGCGTGTTATTGGCAAAATGCCGAATCTTGCCTCTAAATGCTACCGTTTTGCCTCAGGCTTACCCTTTGTCTACCCCCATAATTCGCTGGGGTTTGTGGAAAATTTCATGCACATGACCTTTTCCCGGCCGAGTGAAGACTATGAGCCCTTGCCGGCGGCCATCAGGGCCCTGGAGTTATTGTTTATACTGCACGCTGATCATGAGCAAAATGCGAGTACCTCGACGGTGCGGCTGGCCGGCAGTGCCGAGAGCAATCCCTTTGCCTGTATAGCAGCGGGCATCGCTACACTGTGGGGTAAGGCCCATGGTGGTGCCAATGAAGCGGTGATACAGATGCTGGAAGAAATAGGCGATGCGAGCAAAATTCAGAAGTTTATTGACAGAGCGAAGGACAAAAACGATCCATTTCGTCTAATGGGTTTTGGTCATCGCGTCTACAAAAACCATGATCCAAGGGCAACCATCATTCGACAGGCCTGTCACGAACTGTTGAAAGAGTTAGATGTCAATTTACCCATGTTTGAAGTGGCCATGGAGCTTGAGCGAATTGCCCTGGAAGATGACTACTTTATTGAGCGCAAACTTTACCCGAACGTTGATTTCTATTCCGGCCTTATCTATCAGGCCTTGAAAATACCTTCTGCTATGTTCACGGTGATGTTTGCCCTGGCCCGCAGCGCGGGCTGGATGGCGCAGTGGATGGAACTGATGGAAGACGAAGATTTTCGTATTGGTCGTCCACGCCAATTGTATATTGGCCCGGCTAAACGCGACTACGTGGATATAAGTCAGCGTAGCTGATCATCGGTATTGACAGGTGAGCGCCTGAATATTGACACCTGCACCGATGGTCGGTGCAGGTCGTGATAAACGAAAGCGATCCTGATGCAATCAGGGTTGCCGCAAAATTTTATGAAAATCCTGGGAGATGTTGAAGATGAAAACACCCGTTCGTGTTGCTGTTACCGGTGCGGCCGGTCAGATAGGCTACGCACTTTTATTCAGAATTGCTTCCGGTCAGTTATTGGGGCAGGGGCAGCCGATCATATTGCAGTTGCTTGAGGTCACCCCCGCCTTGCAGGCCTTGCAGGGAGTCGTGATGGAACTGGAGGATTGTGCGTTTTCCACGCTGGCGGGAATCGACATCAGTGACGATGCCAACGTGGCTTTTCAAGATACGGATTATGCTTTTCTGGTAGGCGCCAAACCACGCGGGCCGGGCATGGAGCGAAGCGATTTATTACAGGGCAATGCAGCCATTTTCAATGTACAGGGCAAGGCCCTGAATGATCACGCCAGTCGTGAAGTCAAAGTGATTGTGGTCGGCAATCCGGCCAACACCAACGCCCTGATTACGATGAAAAATGCACCGGATCTGAAGCCGCGCCAATTCACTGCCATGACCCGTCTTGATCATAATCGAGCCCTGGCCCAGTTGGCCGCGAAAACAGGCAAAGCGGTCAGCAGCATTAAGAACCTGTGTATCTGGGGCAACCATTCCACGACCCAATATCCGGATATCAGTCATGCGACGGTGGCCGGTGAGGCCGCTCTGGATCTGCTGGATCAAGACTGGTACCGGAATGATTATATTCCACGAGTGGCGAAACGGGGTGCGGAGATTATTGCTGCTCGAGGTGCGTCCAGTGCCGCTTCCGCCGCCAATGCGGCGCTTGAACACATGCGGGACTGGGTGTTGGGCAGTGCAGAAGATAACTGGGTCAGTATGGCGGTGCCCAGTGATGGAAGTTACGATATTCCGGAAGGTCTGGTTTATTCATTTCCTGTCACCTGTTCCGATGGAGACTATGACATCGTGCAGGGGCTGGATCTTAATGAATTCAGCCGTTCCATGATGATGGTGACACAACAGGAGCTGGAAGAAGAACGCGATATGGTAAAACATCTGTTGGCGTGACTTTCAGCGCAAGTACGCTCTTGAGAGTCTCATTCGACTTGTTTTCAAACACTTCCGTGGCATTATTACAGCCATGATTGATTCGGAAGGCTATCGCGCGAATGTGGCTATTGTGCTGAGCAACAGCGAGGGCCAGGTTTTTTGGGCCAGGCGAGTGGGCATGGAAGCCTGGCAATTTCCACAGGGTGGTATTCGCCACAATGAATCGGCCCAGAAAGCCATGTACCGTGAACTGCACGAGGAAACGGGTCTGTTACCCGAACATGTGAAATTAATTGGCTGTACGCGGGACTGGTTGCGTTATCAACTGCCCAAACGTTTTATTCGCCGACACTCATCACCGCTGTGCATCGGTCAAAAACAGATATGGTATCTGTTGAAACTGTTGGCGGACGAAAGTGAAGTAAAGCTGGATGCCTGTAAAAAACCCGAGTTTGATCATTGGCGTTGGGTCGATTTTTGGCAACCCGTGCATGAAGTTGTCGACTTCAAGCGCAAGGTTTATGAAACGGCATTGCAGGAACTGGTTAGCCTGGCATTCCCGGACACGGAGTCCGAATCTTCATCAGGCAAGTACTAACCTTTATCGCTTGCAGCCTGGCGAGAGGACTTCTCAAACATCAGCAGCGGTAATAACTTTCTAATGGCGCGATTTTTAATATGACGTTCCAGTCCTGAATAATACTCGGCGTTTACCGTACCGGCGAGTTTGACTTTGAGTTCCTTGAGTTGATGTTCGCAGAGCTGGACCGCTTCAGCTGCCACGCGCCTGATGTCGGCAAAGTTATCCAGTTGTTGCACCGCGTTTTGTTGCACACATATATTGTAGTCCTGAGTGGCGTAATGGATGATCTGACGATCTTCAGTCGTCAGCTCAAATGATTCCTGAGCGATGACATCGGTGTTTAAAGCAATAATGAGAAATAGTAAAGTGGTATAGCGATTTATCATGGTCGTGACAGCAATATTCGGGGTCGGCATGCTGGCACAAATGTTTCGGAAACACCAGCGATCCAGGCTTTGGATATCATATTCGTGAGGCCGGCATTCTGCCCAAAGCCGTGTTTTAACAGAAGTCATACGGGAGAGATCAAGCTGATGGTTTTTCAAGCTGCTGACGCCCACAGCAGGGTAGCGATATGTTATTAACCTTGTGGCGGTCATTTTTTGCTATATGTTGCTTCAAGAGTGGGCCGCAGGACTTGCCTGTATCACGAGACTTGCTTGTCCTGTGTCTGTTTGCCTATGGCCTCAGCAGTTTTTTACTGGCACTGTCGACGCAGCCGATACAAATTGCCATATTGTCCGGGCTGATTGATGCGGTGTTACTGGCCGCCATCAGCTATGCTGTGCTAAGGCTGTGGCGCCTGCCCGAACGCTGGTGGCAACTGACCACCGCTTTGTCCGGTACCGGTGTTATTTTCAGTATTGTCGCCATCCCCCTGTCTTACCTGCTTGCGCTGTCCGGTAACCACCATCCTCTGGTCCTGTTATTGTTTCTGTTTGTCATTTCCCTGTTGGTCTGGAATATTGGCGTCATGGCCCATATCATCAGACATGCCCTGTCATCCTCATTTGCGCTGGGCGTATTTGTCTCCCTGATTTATGTCTGGGTGATTACGGCCACCATCAACAGTCTGAATCCTCGGTGAACATACATATCCTTGGTATTTGTGGCACCTTCATGGGCAGCATCGCTGTGCTGGCGAAGGAACTGGGATATGAGGTCAGTGGTTCCGACGCCAATGTCTATCCCCCCATGAGCAGCCAGTTGCAGGCGCAGGGCATCGAGTTGCTGGAAGGTTACTGTGCCGATCATTTGTCGCCCGCACCGGATAGTATCGTTGTCGGCAATACTGTTTCCAGAGGTAACGCTGCGGTCGAGTATATGCTGAATGCCGGACTGCCTTATCAGTCCGGACCTCAATGGCTGGCAGAGCAGGTGTTAAAGGATCGTCACGTGCTGGCGATGGCAGGCACCCACGGTAAGACCACGACCAGCAGTATGCTGGCCTGGATACTTGAATTTGCCGGCCGAAAACCCGGGTTTCTAATCGGAGGTATTGCTGAAAACTTCGGCATTTCTGCGCGTTATGGCGATTCGAATTTATTTGTAGTGGAGGCAGATTAATACGATACGGCATTCTTTGATAAGCGCTCCAAGTTTATTCACTATCGTCCAAGAACCTTGTTGATTAATAATATCGAATACGATCATGCAGACATATTCGCCGATCTAGCTGCGATAAGACGTGAATTTCATCATATGGTCAGGATCGTGCCTACTCAAGGGCGAATTGTCAGGCTGGCAGAGGATGCGGAGATTGATCGGGTACTGGAGCAGGGTTGCTGGACACCGATTGTCACTTTCGGCGCAAGGAGCGGTTCATGGTCAGCACGCGCCGAGCGCGAAGACTACTCCCGTTTTCACATTTATTTTGAACGTGAGCATATCGCGGAATTAGGCTGGGAGCTGATAGGTCAACATAATGCCGAAAATGCACTGGCGGCTATTGTCTGTGCCGAACATGTCGGCATTGATCCACAAACCGCCTGTCATGCCCTGGCGGCATTCAAGAGTGTTAAAAGGCGATTGCAATTGCTGGCCTGTGTGAACGGCATTAGTGTCTATGATGATTTTGCCCACCATCCCACCGCGATCGCGGCCACGATGTCGGCATTGCGTGCCAACGTGGGCGCCGGAGCGCGCATTATCGCGGTGTTGGAGCCACGATCAAATACCATGCGCATGGGCGTACATCGAGATACGCTGGCCTCGGCCCTCACTTCAGCAGATCAGGTTCTGTTATACAGGCCCGCAGGACTGTCCTGGGATCTGCAGCAGAGTATGGCCGTACTGGGAGACAAGTGCGGGGTCTTTGACGATGTAGAGCTTTTGATCACAAAGCTGATCGCCGACAGTCATCAGGGTGATCACGTTCTGATCATGAGTAATGGTGGTTTTCAGGGAATACATCAAAAACTTTTGGACAGACTCTCGGGATAAGCAGGCACAATGGAGACGATACCCTTATTTCCGCTCAACCTGGTCCTGTTTCCGGGAGGACGCCTTCCATTGAAGATCTTTGAACCGCGCTATATTGATCTGGTTAGTGAGTGTTTACGAACAGATACTGGTTTTGGTGTCTGTTTCATCAAAAAGGGGAATGACGTGGGTGGCAGTGTCCAGTGCTGCGATGTGGGCAGCTATGCCAGCATAGTCGACTGGTGCCAGCTTGATGATGGCTTGCTGGGCATCACAGTGGAAGCGGGACGACGTTTCAGAGTAGAACAATTTTCGCAGCGCCCCAACAAGCTGCTATTAGGTGATATTCAGTGGCTGGAGGAGGGTAAATACAGTGAAATGAGTGGAAATTACCAGACATTGCAGTTGTTATTGACGCGGATCCTCGAACATTATGAGATTTTCTATGAGGATCAGGCCCAGGGTCTGGAGGATGTTACCTGGCTGGGTTATCGCCTTGCAGAGTTATTACCGCTGGCGCCGCAGATCAAGCAGGCATTTCTGGAAATGGATGATGGTTTGCAGAGATTGGCCGAATTACAGCAGATACTCAATGAAAGCAATATCGCTGAGTTTACTGATTGATGACTAAATCCGGACGCAATCAGGAAGCGGTGTATTGGGGTGTATTAGGTGTTTGCCCTTTGCTGGCCAGGGCGACGACGCTGCTTACCGGGGTCACCATCGGTGTGGCCGCCTTGTGTATGCTGGTGCTCACGCTCGTCAGTGTGTCCTCCTGTCGACGATATATTCCTTATCAATTGAGATTGCCCGTCATACTTGTCATTAGCGTGACCTGGGTGACCTTGCTGGATTTGTTGATGCAAGCCTGGTGGTTTGAGATGCGACAGGCATTGGGAATCTACCTGCCCCTGCTGGCCCTGAACAGTTTTATCCTGTTGTCGCTGGAACAAACTGCCCTGACGACTCCACCTGTTCAGGCCCTGAAAGCGACTCTGGGCCGGGCTGTAGCCATTCTGGGCATTGTCAGCCTGCTGGGATGTCTGCGTGAGTTACTGGGCCGGGGTGCCTTAATGACCGATGCCACTGCACTGCTGGGTGAGGAATACGGGCAGTGGACGCTTGTTGAGCATGGTTACAGCCTGCTGCTGCAGGCACCTGGTGCATTGCTGTGTCTGGGGCTGCTGCTGGCGGCGTTCAGGTACACAGGGCAGAGGAGGCCGGTGCTGGAAAGGTCTTCCGGCCAGTCGATTTAAGTTGTTCGCCTGGAGTGAATGTTGAATAAAAGCAAACGTATCAAGATTTTTGAAATACTAAGAGAAAATAATCCCTCTCCCAGCACTGAGCTGCACTATTCCAGCCACTTTGAGCTGTTGATATCGGTCATTTTATCAGCCCAGGCCACCGATATTGGCGTCAACAGGGCAACGGCCAGGCTTTATTCTGTTGCCAATACCCCTGAGGCAATCATCAAGCTGGGTCTGCCCGGGTTGAAAAAATATATCAGGACGATTGGTCTTTACAATACCAAGGCTGAAAATATCATGAAGACCTGCAGGATATTGCGAGACCGGCATGCCGGGGAGGTACCGGCAGATAGAGAATCCCTGGAAAAATTACCCGGCGTTGGCCGCAAAACCGCCAATGTTATTTTAAATACGGCTTTTGGACAGCCGACTATTGCTGTCGATACGCATATTTTCAGGGTCTCAAATCGAAGTGGAATAGCGCCAGGCAAGACTGTACTCGAGGTGGAGCGTCAGTTGCTGAAGCACGTTCCGGATGATTTTAAACTGGATGCCCATCATTGGTTGATTCTGCATGGTCGTTATACCTGTGTTGCGCGCAAACCCCATTGCGCCGACTGCCGGATTTACGCGTTATGCGAATGGCAGGAAAAGAAGACGCATGCGGCACAGTGAACTAGGTGTATATTATCCGCTACACATAAATAATATCGTGAACAATGTTCGTACAAAGTCGAGATGATGCACGTGCATATTTTATCAAGGTATGGCAGAAATATAACAACAAACAGCCGCTGGAAGCGCTGGAACAGCTAATACTGGACGTAATATTGGCCCATCCAGAGTATCATATTGTGCTGGATCAAGGTGGGGAAGCCCTTAAACATGACTTTTCTCCGGAAGCGGGCAACATAAATCCGTTCTTACATATGGGTATGCATATCGCTATCAAAGAACAAATTCAAACGGACAGACCCACTGGTATTCGCGCCCAGTGTGAGCACTTGCTTGATAAATACCATGATCAGCATGAAATGGAGCATAAAGTAATGGACTGTCTTGGTGAATCACTTTGGTCAGCCCAGCGTAATAACAGCATGCCTGACGAACACAGCTACCTGGAAAGTGTCAGGGCCCTGAAATGAGTTCAGTGACCAATGTGATCGAGTTGTTTGACAAAGGCGAAGAACATTCGCTGGAAGAGCAGTTGGCATTGCTGGCAGAGGTGACACAATCATTTGCATTTTCCCTGGACATCAATGAAACGCTGCAGAATGCGCTGGAAAAATTCTTGCAGTATCTGCACGCAGAAGCCGATTCGATTTTCCTGTTGGAGAATAAGGGTACTGAACTTGTCTGCCACGGTTGTGCCGGCCCGGTGGACATTACCGGATTGCGCCTGCCCTTTGACCAGGGCATCGTCGGCAAGACGGTGACGACCCGCCACTGTCAGATAGTGAAGGACGTCAGCAAGGATGCCAGTTTTTCGCAAAACGTTGACAAAGATACCGGTTTTGTCACTCGTTCCATCCTGTGCGCACCGCTGATGGTGAATGAAGAGTGCATCGGCGCCCTGGAGCTTATCAACAAGCGCGGCGGTAACGGTCTGTTTGAAGAGCGGGATCAGAACTTGCTGATGGCGCTTGCCGCAGCGGCGGCACTGGCCATTCATAATGCCCGTATGGCAGACAAACTGATCGTACAGGAGCGTATGCAAAAAGAACTGGAGCTGGCCAGAGAGATCCAGGAAAGCCTGTTGCCTGATCAACAGGGTGAAGACTTTCCCGTTGTCGGGATCAACCTGCCCGCGCGGGAAGTCTCCGGCGATTTCTATGATTTTTTTCAACGCGATGATGGCCTGATTTATTTCAATCTTGCTGATGTATCAGGAAAGGGCATGAATGCCGCGTTGCTAATGGCCAAAACCACCAGTTTGCTGCGTTATGCCGCCAAAAGAATCACCGATCCGGGAGAGCATCTGGCGCGTGTCAATGATGAGATTTGTGAGACGGTCTCTCATGGTATGTTTATTACCATTGTTTCCGGTTTTATCGATCTGGAAAGGCGGGTAATTGAATTTTCCAATGCCGGTCATCAGCCCCCGCTGTATCACTCCGACGGGAAATTCAGAGAAATAGAGGCAACCGCGCCGCCATTGGGTATTATATCGGGAGCGGAGTTCCCGGTATCGACTCTGGCTCTGGACGAAGGTAGTCTTTACCTGTTTACCGACGGGGTTACCGAGGCCATGGATGAAAATAATCAGCAACTGGAAGTGACGGGACTGGTGAAAATGATCGAGACAAGTTGCGGCGTTGCCGGGCCGGAACGTCTGGCGGGCATTGTCAAAGAAATATATAAACCCGATGTCAGTCAACACGATGACATTACCATCATGTTAATAGAATGCAAAAAACAGTAGAAGCAGAGAAGCTGTTCGAACTACGTTTCCCGTCGCGGCCGGAGCGTTTGTGTCTCGTGCGGGTACTGGTAAAGCGCTCAGCAGAGTTGCTTGGCTGCAACGATGAACTGACGGACAAACTGGTGATAGCCTTGAACGAAGCCTGCATGAACGTGATTCAACATGCCTATAAATTCGATGAATCTGGTGAAATTATGCTGGAAATCTTCAATAATGGTTCTCAAATTGAATTCAGGTTGACTGATCATGCGGAATTGATTGACCTGGATAAAGTAAAGCCACGGGATCTGGAAGACATACGGCCGGGCGGTCTGGGAGTACATTTCATACGTGAGATCATGGATGATTGTGATATGGGGCATTTGCAAAATGGAGAAGGAAATTATCTGGAGATGAGAAAGACCATTTATTAACACTCTTTGCCGGGAGCCGGACAGACTCCCTGTGATTCGGGGTATAAGCATGAAGAGCGATGGGGATGAAATATAATACGAAAGAAGAAAAGGGTTACGCCATAATCGAACTGAGTGGCGAGGTCGATTTGTCGTGTTCACCTGATGCAAGAAAACAGATACTGGAGTGCCTTGGGGCCGATAAGGATTTGCTGGTGGATTTATCCCGGGTCAGCTATATCGACAGTTCCGGTGTCGCCAGTCTGGTTGAAGGCTACCAGACAGCAAAGAAGAAAGCCCTCAAGTTCGGCCTGATAGGCGTCAGCGATGCGGCCATGAATGTGCTGCAACTGGCACGTCTGGACAAAGTCTTTCCCATCCACGCCAGTGTCGATGAGCGTTTACAGGATGATACTTAGCTCATTACCGGGATAATGCTGTGTCATTGCGGCGTTTTCAACAATGACGGCTTTCAGTACCGCAGGCGTATTTTGACCAAAGCTGCCGGATAATGGAAAATTTTTTAAACAGGATTAAGCGTCAGCTGCCACTCGTTGTACTCACCTTGTTCATTACCCTTGCTTTTCTTCTGCACACCTCCGAAGTATTTCAATGGCGTTTCGTCGAACAACTGGAAAACCTTTTTTACGACACCCGGGTTAGATTGACTATGCCTGGTGGCGTTGATAAACGTATTGTCATTATTGATATTGACGAAAAAAGCCTGTCCGAGATAGGGCGTTGGCCCTGGGGCCGGGATAGAGTTGCCAAGCTGGTCAATGAGTTGTTTGATTATTATCAAATCCAGTTGCTGGGCTTTGATATCGTCTTCTCTGAACCTGACGACAGTTCGGGGCTGAATGTTCTGGAAAAGCTGGGCCGTGACGAGCTTGCTAATTTGTATGAATTCCAGCAACGTATTGATGAACTGCGGGAACAACTGGATTATGACCTGGTGTTCAAAAACAGTCTGGTGAATCGGCAGGTGGTACTGGGGTATTATTTTCAATTGCGGGCCAGCGAAGACCTTGCCAGCGAAAAAGGGCTGTTGCCCCCGCCAGTGTTGAAAAAGGGTGATTTTTCTGCAAAAAGTAAGATTTTTGCCCACCAGGCACCTGGGTTTAGCGCCAATCTCCCCATGTTGCAGGCCGTGGCTTTAGGTGGGGGGCATTTCAACCCCTGGATTGATATAGATGGTGTCGTACGACGAGTGCCCTTGCTGGTGGAATATAAGGAGCAATATTACGAATCATTGACGATGGCGATGGCGCGTCAGGTGCTTGATGTCGACACGATTGTTCCGGTTTTTGAGGATGCTCTCGGCGAGAGCGACTATCCGTCTCTGGAATGGTTGCAGCTTGGCAAAAACAAGATCCCGGTTGATCGATACATACAGGCCCTGGTGCCGTTTAGAGGGCGACAGGGCAGTTTTCATTATGTGTCAGCCGCAGATGTCCTGAATGGCCAGGCCGACAAGGCGATCCTGAAAGATGCCATTGTACTGGTGGGAACGACAGCGCCAGGACTTTTTGACTTACGTGCCGTGCCGGTAGAAAACCAGTATGCCGGAGTGGAAATCCATGCGAACTTACTGGCAGGTATCATTGATGGCACGATAAAAAAGAAACCCGCCTATACCCAGGGGGCCGAATTTATCCTGCTGCTGCTCATCGGACTGTGCCTGTCTTTGTTTTTACCCCTGCTCAGCCCCATCTGGGCGACGCTAAGCAGTTTCGGCCTGATACTGCTGGTAACCCTTCTTAATTACAGCCTCTGGCAGTATGTGGATCTGGTCATGCCGCTGGCCTCCAGTGTGTTAATGATATTGATTATCTTTCTCATCAATATGTCCTATGGTTTTTTCGTTGAACGTCGTGGTAAGCGCCAGATCGCCAATATGTTCGGTCAATACGTACCACCGGAACTGGTGGATGAGATGAGTGACAATCCCGATATGGTCAGTTTTGAAGCGGAAAACCGGGAATTGACGGTATTGTTTTCCGACGTACGTGGTTTTACGACATTGTCGGAAAGTTTAAGTCCCGGTGATCTGTCCCTGTTAATGAATGAATATCTTACCGCGATGACAAAACTGATTCACGAAAACCGCGGTACCATCGACAAGTACATGGGCGATGCCGTAATGGCATTTTGGGGTGCACCCGTCCACGACGAGCAACATGCCAGACATGCAATGGAAACCGGCCTGGCCATGCAGGAACGCCTGAAAGCGGTTCAGGATGATTTTACAGCGCGTGGCTGGCCCGAGATCAGGATCGGAGTGGGTCTGAATTCAGGAATGATGAGTGTGGGCGATATGGGCTCCGAATTTCGCCGGGCCTATACGGTGCTTGGCGATGCCGTCAATCTGGGCTCACGACTTGAAGGTCTGACCAAGAATTACGGGGTCGAAATGATTGTCGGGGAGGCGACACGGGCGCTGGTGAAAGATTATACCTACCGTGAACTGGATGTGGTGCGGGTCAAAGGCAAAGATGAGCCAGTGGCGATTTTTGAGCCTCTGGCACCAACAGAGGAAGTCTCCAGAGAAGAATTAAAAGAACTCAGCCTGCACCGGGAAACCATGAAGCTTTATCGTGCGCAGGAATGGGATCGGGCGGAATTACAGTTTCTTAACCTGCAAAAACTCTCGCCGGACAGATTGCTGTACAAAATTTATATTGAGAGAATCGGGCAATACAGACAAAGCCCACCCGGAGATCACTGGGACGGCGTGTTTACCCATACCAGCAAGTAAGTGACTGCCGGGAACGTTGTCAGTCAGTTGACGGCCAGTTGTTCAGGATAAAGAAAATTCCATTTTGATCCCGGCCAGTTCAATCAGGTCACCGTCTTTAAGCTGATAGGCCTTGGGTCCGATGGGCTCGCCATTGACTGTGGGATAGCGTTTGCCATCGCCGTCGCTTTCTATATGGGTCAGAAAATAACCCTGCGGCCTGCGTGAAATGACAGCGACCTGCGTACCCGGTTTACCCAGCGTAATCAGTGCTTTGGTCAACTCCAGTTCTTTGCCGGCAATAGGGCCGTTAAGCACTGTCAGGCGACCCAGTGGCATGCCGCCAGAAGCAGCAGCAGGTGGTGGTGCCGTGGGTGCGGGGGAGGCTGCCGCCGGTGCGGCACTGGCAACAGCTTTTTCCGCCGCCTGGGCGGCAGCAACTGCGGCACTGGCCGATCCGGGCTTGATGATCATGGTCTTTTCAAACTCATCATCGTCGGCTGTCGCCAGCTCGTTGACATACTTCATTTCGTGCTTGCCGATGGCAATCACATCACCATCTTTAAGCGCATGTTTTTTGATTAGCTTGCCGTTAACGTATGAACCGTTAGTACTACCCAGATCCTCCAGAAAGGAATCATCCAGGATCGTAATCACAAGCGCATGCTTTCCGCTGACCGCCAGATTATCAATCGGGATGTCATTGTCCGCCTTGCGGCCTATGGAAAGGCGCTCTTTATCTAACTGATATTCCCCTTGAACGACACCATTCAAGCTCAGGACTAACTTTGCCATAGCTCTGTCCTATTATTCCCCTAAAATTAACGAAATCGATTAATAAGTTGTTTCATAAACCCCCCGGAGCTGGAAAACCCCTCCAGGGCCTTTATTAGTATTACTGAGATATTGTCCTTACCACCTTTTGCGTTGGCCAGATTCACCAAAGCCTCTGCTGCCTGTACAAGATTAGCACTATATTTACTTAGGGTTAAGTGAATTTCTTCATCATCTACCATATCATTTAATCCATCCGAGCACAGCAGGAAAATATCACCTGCCAATACCGGTTCTTCCATCACGTCCACCTCTACATCCGCATCTATGCCCAGGGCTCGAGTGACGAGATTTTTGGGTGTTTTCGCATGAGCCTCTTCAGATGTATATAACCCACGGTCTATAAGTTCTTGAATCAGCGAGTGATCTTTAGTTATTTGTTCAAAATCATGGGCCCTTTTACGATATAAACGAGAATCACCGACGTGGGCGATGGTGACAATACCGTCATAAAACAGAGCAACCACAATCGTGGTACCCATACCCTGGCATTGAGGATCAGCGAGGGCAGAGTTATAAATGTTTGAATTTGCGTTAATTATAGCTTCTTTTACCAGTGAGGACTCGGCGCTAAGGCCAGTGCTCTCGTCGGTTTGCCCCGCTTTGATTATTTTCAGCCCGGCACTGATCTGATCATGTGACGCCGTGACAGCGATGGCGCTGGCCACCTCGCCTGCCTTATATCCACCCATACCATCAGCCAGTATGACCAGGCCCTGCTCAATATCGCTCAGGGTACTGTCTTCATTGTGGGGGCGGCGACGTCCAACGTCCGAGACATTCACGATTTCGAGTTTATCTGACAGAGTCATTTTGATTTATTCTTTATTATTTTCAGGCACCTACGCAAATCAGTAGCGAATTCCTTACCAGTCTGATAGCGGGTTTCCGGGGTTTTCTGCAGGATTTTATTTAGAATCACAGCAATTTCCGGTACTTTCTCGGCCAGTTCGGGGCGTAGCTCAAGAATATCAGGATGTGGGTCATTGGCAATCTTAAACATCAAGGTCGCCATAGAATCGCCCGTGAAAGGCAAAGTGCCACACAGCATTTGATACAACATCACGCCCAATGAAAACAGATCGGAACGTCCATCCACTTTCTTCCCGGAAAGTTGTTCAGGTGACATATAGGAGGGTGTGCCCAGTACCATACCGGTTTTCGTTTTGCTGGAATCGGTAATCCTGGCAATACCAAAATCTGTCAGTTTGATGGTCGAAGATTCCGGTACGTACATGATATTAGCCGGTTTAATATCACGGTGGACAACATTTTGCTCATGGGCGTAGCTGAGGGCATCCGCCGAGAGGATCGTGACCTGTATGACATTGGGGATCGGCAGCAGCTTGTCTGCTTTGACATAACGGCCTAAATCATGGCCTTTGAGGAATTCCATGGCGATGTAGGCCAGGTCATGTTCTTCACCTGCGTCGTATATCGTTACGATATTGGGATGGACCAGACGTCC
The DNA here is from genome assembly GCA_024278135.1 of Gammaproteobacteria bacterium. GTDB lineage: Bacteria > Pseudomonadota > Gammaproteobacteria > Eutrophobiales > Eutrophobiaceae > WLWS01. Next base: position 3,953 of record JAJRTU010000213.1, on the reverse strand, counting down.
GGCTGTTTCCGCCTCACGGAAAAATCGTTCTTTTACCTCTTCCAGTTCATCATCTTCGAATTCCTGGGCCAGGGCCATGGTCTTGATTGCCACAATTCGGTTGATTTTCGGATCCTTGCCCAGGTAGACAACACCCATGGCACCTTTACCGAGTTCCTTTTGCACTTCATAACGTCCGAGCATCGGTTTTTCAATGCCATCCCCCTCGAGTACCATCGTACCGGACGCCGCCGCACCGGGAGCACCGAATATAAAGGTGTCCTGGAGTTGTTTGTTGCGCTTGATTTTTTCCTTGACGTCACGAAAATCAGCATTGAATGTGGCAATGTGTTCGAGAACTGACTGGGCCTTGTTGAACTGGCGCTTGCGCTCGAAATCCAGAGACAGGCTGTAAAGAGGCTCAAGTATGGATTCGTCCAGCGGGCAATGACGGAATTTGTCAAAGGCCATATCCAGTTGGCCCTGTTGCTGATAGGCCAGTCCCAGGGTTCGATTGCTTTCAGCGGAGGCCTCATCGGCCTGTTGTTTGCCACGCTCTGTCACCAGGTAACGCTTGGTGATCAGCAATAAATATCCACAGATCAGCAGCACAGCAGGCAGCATCAACTGCAGCCACAGGGCCTTGTTGATCAACAGAAACTGACTGCTGCCGATCAGCGTTAGCAGTAACAGGGCGCTGATTATCGCTGCCATGGCCGCTGTCAGTCGCGGCAACAATAGAATCAGATAAAGTGCAATAGCCAGATAAACCAGCATTTCTGCAGTGTATGCCCAGTCAGGGACAACAAAAAAATTCTGGTTAAGAATACTGGCTACATTATTGGCGAGGATGAATACCGGTGACATGGCGTCCGAGACAGGCGTAACAAAGGTGGTGCCCACGCCTACCGCCGTGGCGCCGATGAGAACAATTTTATCCTTGAATAATTCAGGGTTAATCTTGTTTTCGTACACGTCATAAAATGAGCTGGTGGAGAACGGGGGGGCGCCATTTTCGTCAACGTAGAAGAAAGGATACATGTGTGAAAGGGGGCTTGTCGTGATGTGCAGGTTTCCCAGTGTCACTGACTTTCCCAGTTCCACCTGAATGTCATCCACAGATAAGTTCAGACTTCGTGCGGCAATTTGCAGGGCCAGGGAAGGAAAGGTGCTGCCGTAATAGTCAGCGGTCAGTACTTCAGAGCGGATACCACCATCAACGTCAAAAAATACGGATATATATCCCAGTGCAGCTGCCTGTTCACCCAATATGTCAATGGGCGGTGTAGCGGATATGACAGGGTGCGGGAAACCGTCTTCAATGTTTCCAGTCACATTTAATATTACATTTTTCTGTACAAAATCAGGCAGCTCTTTATCGGGCTTGCCCAAAGGCTCACCCAGTTCGAATTGCATACCGAGGATGACATTCCCGGCCTGCTGGAAACTGTCCGCCAGCTTCAGATCTTTATTCAAATCCGTCCTGGCGATTTCCAGCAAACTTTCCAGTTTCGGGTTTTGTTTTACCAGACCGGCTGATTCCAGATAAGCCAGTAAATCCTGGATGGATGCCGGCGTGGTCTGGGCCTCAGACATCAGTATCGTGTTGCCGATGACACCGGCACCTGCTGCGGTCAATTTATTGATCATATTTGCCAGCATGTCGCGTGGCCATGGCCAGCGACCGAGATTGTCGAGGCTTTGATCATCAATGGCAATAATGGCGATTTTCTCGCCCGGGTCCCGTTGCGACGCCGTCACCCCAAGGTCATAAGCGCTACGCTCCAGCCCCTGAATCAACTCATTTTGAGAGAGGAACAGGAAGACAAGCGAGATAAGCATGCCCGCAAACCAGTCTTGTCGCCAAAAACCCTTTTTCATCAGGAAGTGAATCTACGTATCATTATTGGGAATCGTCGATAATACCCTGATTTCATTAGAGTTGTCTATCAGGTAGCCAGGAGGGTAAGCTTAATGACACCAATGTTGCACTGCTTTATCGGCCGTATCGGTAATTTTGGCACGTTCCTCATCACTGTAAATCACAGGATTGTTCGGGTCAGCGGATTTTTTATACAAAAAGCGCGCATTTTTAATGTTCTGTAAATCTTTGCGGGCCCGGGCACAATTGATTTCACGTTGACGCTTTTCCGCTGCCGCCTCACCTTTGCGCTGTTTCATTTCCTGGCGTTCCTCAGCCAGCACTTTCAACAAACGCTGATGTTTCTCAGCGCGGGAATGCTGCGCCGGATCAGGCTTTGGAGCATTCTTTATCCGCACGGTCTCGGCTTTATGGTCGACCGGTTTATCGCTGTAGTGGGTTTCGCCCTTTTCGTCGATCCATTTATACACCTCGGCGAACAGGGGTGTCACCAGCGTAGCGGTGATGAGAAGAGCAAGCAGACAGGCGATGGAAAGATGAAAACCGGTTTCAGGAAGATACAACGGACGGCGCTTGCGTCCCCGTATGTTGATGGGTTTAATCTCCTTATTACCGTAACGGTGGACTGTTCTCAGTCTGACAGTGTTGTTTTTTGAAAGAACAGCGGCCTGGAGCTAGTTCATCTTTCCAGGTACTGCAGCTTGTCGGGAACATCTTTCCATTCGTCAGCGTCGGCCGGGGCATCTTTCATTTCGTTGATCACCGGCCATTCCCTGGACAGCACGCTGTTAAGCTCGATGAACTGTTTCTGTTCCTCAGATACATCGTCCTCTGAAAGGATGGCCTCTACCGGACATTCAGGCTCACATAATGTGCAGTCAATACATTCATCGGGATCAATCACCAGCATGTTCGGACCTTCGTGAAAACAATCGACCGGGCAAACCTCAACACAATCGGTGTATTTACATTTGATGCAGTTTTCAGTGACGATAAATGGCATTATAGGTTACCTGCTTTTTCCTGTGTACGTGAGCGTTGATCATACCGTTTTTAGAACGATTGAAAAAGAATGATTTTCGTTATATTGATGTCGGTCTCATCAATCGTCGCTGACCAGATCCATCATGCCGTCGATCAGCGCTTTGCCGCGGCTCAGTTCGGTGACGGTATAGCCCTGATCCATGATCAACTGTTGTACCTGTAACTGCAGTTCGTCGATATTGTCGCCGCCCAGACTCAGCGTCATTTTCTCCTTGTTCAACTTGTCCGGTATGACGTTTTTTATTTCCCGGATCTGCAGGAGTGCCCGCAGCAGTTCTTCATCGGCCGGACGGTTGAGACTGAGGTTCAGACTGCTGTCCTTGCCGGCCAATTCCGAAATGGCCTGGCTGGCGATTAGCTTGCCCTTGTCCAGAATGATCACCGAGGAACAAATATCTTCAATTTCATACAGATTATGAGAGCTGATGATAAAGGCCGATTCTCCGGATAACTTGCGAATCAGTTGTCTTACGTCATTCGCCGCTACCGGATCCAGCCCGGCGGTCGGTTCATCCAGAATGACCAGCTGCGGTTGGCCGAGAAAGGCCTGAACAATACCCAGTCGTTTGCGTTGTCCGTAGCTCAGGCTCTCCGGTGAGCGGGTGGCGAAGCCGGCATCACCCAGTTCAGCCAGCAGGTTATTGACGGTGGACCTGGCCTCCCCTTTGTTCATGCCTTGCAGACGGGCGAAAAGAATCAGTTGTTTGTATACCGGAACAGCTTTTTTGAACGTGGCATCCTGTGGCAGGATATTGAGCATGCCTGTCGTTGAAACAGACTGTGGAGTTTCACCCAGTATTGATACTGAACCCTGAGTCGGACGCAAAGCACCTGAAAGTATGGACAGCAAAGTGGTTTTGCCTGCACCATTTTTACCCACCAGGCCGATGGCGGCAGGCTGTTCGATGCTCAGGTTGATTTTATCCAGTGCTGTCGTTGCACCGTAGCGCTTGCTGAGATCGGTGATTTCGAGAAGAGCGGTCATTGTTTATATTTTTAAAGATTACGCCGATTAAAAATCCAGAAGGCGATGCCTGCATATATCAGT
>JAJRTU010000212.1 GCA_024278135.1 Gammaproteobacteria bacterium | reverse complement strand
GTAGTGGCGTAACGCCAAACACATACTTGATTTCATAATCGCTGAGTTTTCCGTCCGGCCCGTCTGTATTGACGAAAAACCTGTCATCTTTTTTATAGAACGTACTCACAATGCCATAGTAGTCGAACGTGGCATTATCAAAGTTTCCAAGGACTGTTTCGGATTCCGCCAACTGCATGGCCAGGTCATGATGCGATCCGGTCCAAAGCTCGTTTTCCTTTGCATGGCAGACAACACAGCGCGTGCGCCCGACGAATTTCGCAGACGAGGTGTCGATTTGTCTTTGTGATACTGTCGGTTCCTCCGCACTGATACTGTTTGAGACTGTGTATTGATACACCAATACAACAGTGCCAAGGGCGGCAATAATTATCAGAGTCTTGAATTGAGAACGCATCTTGGATAACACACTACGGTTATTGGAATATTATATTTTGCTTTCGTGTCACTCGGCATAAAAATGACGGAAATATTTTTCCTCCCTGCTTCAACGAAGCCGCCCGTACGTTTCAGCCACCGCCATACTACCGTATTGCTGCTGTTTTTTCGGAAAGAAAAATGACTTTATCGAGATTCGGCCTCGAAGGAACCGTGCCGGACGTACTTCCGGAAAGCATTATCCCCTCCTGGGGAAAGTGTATCAGGCCGAAGCGGACAAGGCTCCGGCCTGAACAGGATGTGTAAACGTATTACATGTCCGGGAAACTGTTAAACAGGAAAATCACTTGGTCTTTTTCAATGTCTCTGCCAGCGCCTCGTTCAATACTTTAATGGCGCCGTCCAAATCTCCCGATTCTTTCAGCACATCGGCCATTCTGTAATAGGCAATATTCCGGACAGTGGAGTTTTTACTTTTCTTCAGCACATCCCGGTATACGGAAACCACTTCTCTGGGTTTACCCTGGTTTTTGTATATTTCCTCAATGGCATGCATCTGCAGCAGGGCAGCCTTTTCATTATCAGCGTTCATATCGTAGACGGAATTCATCAGTCCAAAAAAACTGTCCATTAAATTCACCATACTGGTCATGGCTTCAAAATCTTCCTCCGCCCTGACGACGGATGAGCTGCCGATAAAAGTGAAAAATAACAGCGCCATAACGAGTTCTTTTCCTGGAATATAACGGTTTAACATGATAGTTCTCCTGTATGTTGATAAATGCAAAAGTCTCCCGGCAACCCGGAAGATACTGCTGGTGGATGAAAATGACTTAATGTCGGGACTTCGCCCAGCGAGGAAAGGCCGGGTATGTCCAGGTCGGCATCTGGATAATCAGGTATTAATATCGCGGGGTAGCGGATTGAGTCAGATACATTCAATGCCAATTGTTCCGAATCCACGTAAGAGCTGTTATCCACTATTTTCAGAACAATGACCAGGGCTGCCACAGAAAGAAAGACCGCGGCTAATTTTAATCCAGGCATGACCCGCCACTTTTTATCTTCAATGCCGGCGATGACACGTTGGGACAGGTATGGAGAAACAGTAGCCGCCCGATAGGCCTGCCTCAGGCCGGCTTCCAGTCTGGGATCATTATCAGTATCCGTCATTTTATAATATACCGTGATTTCAATTTATTCAGGCCTCTGTGCAACAGTGACTTTACCGTACCTTTTCTCACACCCAGTATCATTGCTGTTTCTTTCTCACTGCACTCTTCAAATACCCGAAGTAATACAACATCCCTTTCTCTTCGGGATAATCCAGATACCAGTTTGAATAGTTTGTCCAATTCCTGTTTCTGCTCAATTTGCAAGGCTTCATCTTTATAATGATTCTCATGTTCCCCTCTTTCGGGGGCGGCCTTCTGTTTTCTGTTTATTTCTGAACACACATTCTGCAATGTTTTATACAGCCAGCTGAACGGCTGACTGCGAAACTGAAAACGCGGCAAGCCTGTATAAGCCCTGATAAAGACCTCCTGCACGGCGTCATCGCAATATGAATTTTCATTCAAAAATACGTTGGCCAACCTGTGCAAACGCTGCTGATGTCTTTGAATGAATTCTTCAAATGCGGCGATATCACCGCGTTGAAATCGTTTTACCAGTATCGTATCTGTATCGTCTGTCAATTAACGCGCAACCTTTTTATAATATTAGTGGCGTAAAACGAATTTTGGTTTACAAATGTCTGTAATTATCGAGGTGTCTTGCCTTGCGGGGTGTAAAACGGGCCGGTGTTGCTGTTTTCAGGCTCGGCAGGCGCCTGTATGGGAGAGGCAATCTACCGGCAAACCATCCCTGGTTTGCCATGGGCGGATCTGGCCTCAGTCATCCCTGGCTTCAATTTCCAATAGTTCATCTATGGTGATGGTGCCTCCCTGTTTTTCTGCCTTGCCCTGGTCCTTTGGCGCCAGCAGCGGCTGAATCATATCCACTTTCTTCCAGTCCGGCAGGGGCGTCTCACAATCCGCACGGGGAACAAAAGTGGAGGGTGCTTCTTTAACATACTTGTGAATATAACGGGGGCAATTTCGCCATATCCGGGACACATTGACCCGCACAATCATGTCTGCTTCGCTGTATTCCGCCATCAGGGGATCATTCCTGTCGATGGAAGCCTCGCCCTGCAAGCGTAAACGATGCGGATTTTCAAAATCGATAAAGAGGATACCTACCGACCTGTTACCGCTGATATTCCCCATGGACATGAACATACCGTTACCGTCATAACTGGGAAACGCGATGGTTTTGTCATCTACCACCTTGATAAACCCCACATCGCCTCCTTTGTAGGAAACAGTCGGCCTGCCCTCCGTGTCAATGGTACTCAGGAAAAACATATCCCGACTTTCAATAAATGTCCTGTCCTCATCCAGCACTTCATCATGAACAATGATTTCTTCCACCACATCTGCCAGCTTTTCTGTTTCAAACTCGGCCTGTAGCTTGCGGTGATTCTCGTCGTATATTTTACTCATTTAGCTGTCGCTCCATTTTTCTGATTTTCGGGAATTAAGATATGAGTCCATTTACAATGACGGGTGACTTCCTGCTTATATGCGCGCGCTTATTCTCCTTCCGATCCGGACTAATGTAAAGCCCGGCCCGGTTTATACTGAAATCCGTCCTTGCCGTTCATCTGCGCAGATTCCGTGATCCAGTGCGCACTTTAGCCGTGACTCTGTTCAGAATCGGCCCGGCTTGTCGCTATAAAGGTAATACCGTAACTGAAAAAATCAGGTGATATGAAATCCCGAAGCCAATATGAATCCTTTGAAGACAGAAGAAAATACCCTCGTCTGATTATGAACCTGCCTGTTAAGGTGAAAAATCAGCAAGGCCGGTATATCGAAGCAAAATTACACGACATATCCCCCGATGGTTTACAGTTAAGATGTAATCGGAAAACTGCCGAACTGATACACCCCGGTGGCAGGCAGATCGTCGATGATGCGCAACCCTCTATCGGTGTGGGTTTCAATTTAACCGTAAACGAACAGAGTAGAGAGATTATTGTCAGATGTTCAGTTTGTTACTTTGTTTTACTGGAGGACAATGAAAGCGACGAGGCCGCCTTCGGTTTATGTTATCGACAGTTCAAAGGTGAGAGCCTGCGGCACATCAAGGAATTCTTTCTCAGCGAAATGGAACCGGCCTGAGAGAACTGTCAAACGTCCTGGGAAATAATTTCGGTCGTCGCGGACAGACGATGAATAAGTGTGCGTAGAAACACCTTGAGAAAGCGCACCTGACAATTCAGGGACACCTGCGATATCACGGTGGAATTTATTTTCATCAGGGCCGTTGCGTTCTCGGCCACAATTGATGCGGTACGTTTAGTCTTGGCGAGATAACCCATTTCACCAAAACAATCTCCCATATGCAGCGTGCGAATAGTTTTTTCGTTTTTCCGCACGACAACCTTGCCGGAGACAATAATATAGAAACAGTCATCCAGTTCCCCTTCCACTATAATATCTTCTCCCTGTCTGTAATCCTGCCAGGTGCTGGCACGCAGGATTTCCCACATTTCCGCGTCCGGAAACCCCTGAAAGAATTCAAGCCTTTTTATCAGGTTAAACTGCTCCTCGGCACTGATATCCTGCTGTTTTTCCTCCAGATCTTCAAATGCACGACTGAGATCGGTTGCGAAGTCCAGACCCATTTGATAGCGATCCTCCACATTCTTTTGCATCGCTTTACGAACAATTCTTTCCAGTGCTTCAGGCACGCCTGCCCGAAAATCACTCATGGGCGCCGGGTTTTCATTCAGGATAATATTCACCAGCCGGGAGAAACTGTCGGTGGCGAAGGGATGTTTGCCGGTTAACAATTCATACATGACGACACCGAGAGAAAATAAATCCGAGCGGGTGGTAATCTCTTCTTCCTTTAACTGCTCCGGTGACATATATCGGGGTGAACCCATGACACCTTGCGGCGCCGTGGAAGTACTGTCCAGTTTGGTGATATGGGCTATACTGAAATCACCGATTTTCACATCCTTGTCTTTGGTAATAAGAATATTCGAGGGCTTGATATCACGATGGACTACACCTTGTCGATGCGCATAGTCAAGGGCATTGGCACACTTGAAAATGATCTCCACGACCTTTTCGATCGGTAACAGCGTCTCCGGTTTGGTATGCGATTTCAGCGTATCACCGCCATCAATGTATTCCATGACGATATAGCAGGTTTCTTCATCCGCACCGGCATCGAAAATGCTGATTATATTGGGATGGGTAAGCATGCCCGCCGTGTGGGCTTCATTGAAAAACATCTTGCGGTACTGTTCCCCGGACTCAGGATCGCTGAGTGAATCTGCCAATGCCACCTTCAGTGCCACCGAACGATTGACATAGGGATCATGTCCCAGGTAGACAATACCCATACTGCCACGATCTACTTCACTTTTTACTTCGTATTTACCTAATTTTTCCAGCGTGAGTTCTGGCATAAGCTGTTTTATCTTCCCGGATCTTGCTGACCTGTTCTACCCTGGCCAGGGCCGATATGCTCCTGTATGTGAATATGGTGTAATTACCGTGGGTCCCCGCATGTTACTGGAATCAAGGCGATTTTCACAGCAAAAAGGATGGGATGACAGTATCGAAACAATGCCCCTCTACAGTAACACTTTTTCGCTCATTTCGGTCGGACTTATCCATCAAGTGTAGAATATGTCACAATAACTCCCATGACTGATTCAGATACTGACAAACGGGATAGAATACGCTGCCGGCGGGAGCTCAGCGCACATTATGAGCAAATCAGCGATGTGCAAATGCGCGATATGTTCAGCAGGGATCCGGATCGGGCCAGCCGACTCTCCATTCGTATCGATGACATACTGGTCGACTTTTCCAAACACCGGGTAAATGACGACACGCTGGCCTTGCTGTTTGCCCTGGCCGATGCCAGTGGTATTCCTGCGGCTGTTTCCGCTCTGCTTTCCGGAGAGAAAATCAATACATCGGAAGATCGCCCCGCATTACACAGCATGCTGCGCACGCCGGCCGGATATCGCTTCCAGCTTGAGGGCCAGGACATC
>JAJRTU010000211.1 GCA_024278135.1 Gammaproteobacteria bacterium | reverse complement strand
GCCATTGCCGGGACTTCTGAAATAAGACGCTTCACGCGAGGCAGTCGATCGTTGCCAAATCGCGTCTTGACCGCCTCGGCAACGTATTGGTCATAGGCCTTGTTCGTATGAGCCACGACCTGGCCCTGATCACCAAGGGCATAGGAAAGTATTTCAGAGTAGTAACCGCCGCCGGATAACAGGTCCAGCACTTTCATTCCAGGTGAGACACCGAAAAAATGGAGTACTTCCACAGGCTTACTGGTTTTATCCCGTTGACGATCCTTGTCACTTCGAGCAGGATTGTTGACGGCAGCGGCTATGGTATCTGTGCGGGTATCGGCGATGGAAACACTGCTCAGGATCAGGTTAAGCAGGATTAAGGCAGCCAGTTTCGTCACATTGTTCATATCATTTTTGTCCTGTGTCAGTATAAGGAGACCTACGGCGGCCGTATCGTGGAATCAGCGGGCCATGTTGTCGCTGGAAACAGCTTACAGGAAAATATTATTCCTGAAAACAAGTCGAACAAATCACTGTCATTATGACCCCTGTGTTCCCGATTCTTCACACTGTTTCAACAGCATAAGTCTTTCTTGATGCAGATCAATTTCATCCTGTCTAAACGAATTAGCATGACTCAAATCCCTCAAATCGGGATAAAAAATGGAAATCATGACAGACAATAATTGCCTGCATCAGTATCATGTCAGGTGAGTCAAATTAACTGTTGAACGGAAATCACAATAATCTTACCGTCGGGAATACGACATCTGCAAAAGTGGAATATCTGTGCCACGTCTGTTTAAGGGGTAATTAGAAAAAATACAAATTTAATATGCCAGTCACTTTACGAAAGGGCTTTCGTGTTTCCGTTATTCTTTATTGTTGCCTGCATCTGAATATCGTCGGCGCCGAACCATTGCCGGATAAAGATACCGGCAAGGAAGCGCTTTTGTCTGCCGTGCACAGTCAGGAATTAAGATCGATCATGCGTCGACTTAATTCACTGGCCTATGAACGGGAATACACGGCACTTGAATTGCAGAATATACAGGCCGCACAAATAAACAAGCTGGTCAAAATGGCCGACATGCTGGCGAATACAGCAGAGAAACTTCCGCAAATCACCGAACAATCACTTGCCGATGAAGACAAAATCACGTTCAGGGCTATGGCAAAGCAACTCTATGCCGACACTGTTAATCTGAAAAGAGACGCAGCAGAAAAACGTTATCATAATCTGACGGCTGCATATAAACGATTACGCCAGACTTGTCACAGTTGCCATCGTTTGTTTCGTGAAAAGCGATAGGATGGTATTCGATATGCGGGTAATGGATCATATCAGGCGGTGCCTGATTATTTGCTTTTTTGCTCTGTCCGCATCCGCCTTGTCCGCCGAAGAAAAAGGTGTTCTGTCCAAATATATTGATTTTTCAATCGGCGGGCGATTCAAACTCGATGGCATTTACAGCAGTCGATCCAGTCAGAGTACAAAAGACACCAGCATCAGCGATATCACATTTTCACCTGCTTCCATCCCATTGGACAATAGCGCTGCCAGGGATAAATACACGATGGATGTACGGGGATCCAGAATCTGGACCATCTGGCACGTACCCACACCGAACAGGGATATTTCTGCTTATCTGGAAGTGGATTTTCTTTCAGTCAAAAACGAAAGCGGTGGTGGTAAGCTATTGACCGGTTTACCGCGTCTTCGTCATTATTACCTCAACTATGAAGCATTGACGCTGGGCCAAACCTATACCAGCTTTCTCAACATCTCCTCCTTTCCTGAAATTAACGATATCAATGGCCCCCTGGGCGTACTGGTTGTCAGGCAACGGCTGGTAAGATACAGCCACGCCGCTGACTGGGGCCGGTTCATTTTCTCTCTTGAGGACTCAGAGACAAGATTAACTACAGCATCAGGTGCAGGGGTAACACCCGATAATGAGCGTTATCCTGACATCGTCGGTAAATTTGTATTCACGGGAAATTGGGGCAACAGCTCCCTGTCATGGCTGTTGCGTGAAATCAGGAATAAAGAATTATTGCCGGCGACTACAAAAGACCAGGTCTGGGGGGCTGCCGTCAATCTGGCAGGGCGACTGCATCTGATGGAACAGGATACGCTGCGTTTCTCCATTTCTTACGGTAATGTGCTGGGTCGCTACCTGTCTTATGCTACCTTTGCCGATGGTGTATTGGACGGGGCCGGTAAGATTCACCTGAATCCCATCATCGGCGGCAATGTTTCCTATCAGCACTGGTGGACGGATACATTACGCAGCAATATTGCACTGGGTAGTGCTTATGCAGACAATCCGGTTTCTGTCATGCCATCATCGGCTAATAAACGATTGTTCTCATCGCACATAAACCTGCTTTGGAGTCCGGAGCCCGACATGACAGTGGGTATTGAATGGCTGTATGCCTGGCGGGAGCGTGAAGATGGTGAAAAAGGGCAACTGGCTCGTATTCAGCTCAGCGCCATTTATCGCTTCTGAAATTCTGAATACCCGTGCCAGATCCAGGTTATGACAGATGGCAGGCGACGAACGGCTTTACACGTTGAAATAATTATATATTCTCTGG
>JAJRTU010000210.1 GCA_024278135.1 Gammaproteobacteria bacterium | reverse complement strand
GTTATTCAGGGCAAAAACCGAACGCGGTGCCTCACGCTCCAGGGCTATATCACGGTAGCGACCCTGTAATCGTTCCAGTCTGTACAGGCTGTTAAAGCCCACAAGCGCGATGGGTGTTTGCCATTTTATGACGCGGGCATCCAGTTGCCATTCATCGCCACGGAGTTCAAATTGCCGGTGTTTATCGATCCCGGTGATGCGTAAATCTGCGAGGTAGCGTTGCGGTCCGAGTCTGGAAAAGTGCAGCTCCGCTATTACTGTCTCGTAGCTAAGGCGTTGATAACTATTAATATTTAATGCTGTCAACAAAACCAGAGCTGCGCCGCTAACAGATAATAGCGAGAGTAGTGTGTAGCCGCCCGCGCGGGCGGGTTTTTTCTGTCTAATGCGTGAGAAGGCGAGAAAGATAAACAAGCCGCCGAATAACAGTGCAATTACTGATATAAGGCCGAAAACGGGCTCAGGGATAGAGATGTCTGCAGCTATTTTAGGTATCATAATAAATTCATATATGATGCTGTTGTATTTCTCCGGGACGACGCGGGAAATACTTCCCCAGTCAGGGAGTGTAACGGAATCGGGATAATTCTACTGCGGTAATGGGGAATCCGCCTGTTTTACCGAAATTTTATTGTGACATAGTCTGTACTATGCATCTTGAGGATGGCGGGAAACCGGATTTGATTTCTCGTCGACTTCGTTGCCAGACCATGAGTGACTCAGGTTTGTGGAAGGGACAAACTGAGGGGATTACAATGAACTGCGTTAATCGGGCAATTTGGTATATATGCCAGCTCAAACAACTAATGAACTGATCAGTCTTGAACAGGTGTAAATCATGTCGGCAGACAAAGAAAAATATATTCAGCTAATTCGTCAGCTTATTCCCATTTGTGAGCTGTCACCCCAGGGGCAAACGGAGATCATTAATTCCGGCACCTTGCTCAGCGTGCGCAAGAAAGGAATGCTGTTCAAACAGGGCGACCGGGATAACTTTTCTTTTTATCTGCTCGAAGGCGATATCGAACTGCACGCCAATAATCAGCAGCAAAATGTTATCTGCAGCGGAACTGATCGTGCACTCTATGCCATGGCACAATTACAACCACGGCAATTCTCGGCCAGAGCAAAAACCACCTCAATCGTTTTTCAAATTCAACGGGATACGCTGGATCGTCTGATGGTACTGCAGGAAAAAAATGACCCCGGTACAGATAGCAGCATCGAAGTGGAATCCAGTGAGATGGAGGTGAGCGAACTGGGTGAGGAAGATGACGTTGACTGGATGACCCGTATGTTGCAGTCGGAATTGTTTTCGCGCATGCCCACAGCAAATATCGGGCAGTTGTTTGCGCTGCTTGAAGAAGTGCCCTACAGGGCGGGCGATCTGGTCATCAGACAAGGCGATCCCGGTGACAAGTATTACATTATTCAGACGGGAACCTGCCATGTATTACGTAAGCCGTCTTCCGGTGGCAAGGACATTAAACTGGCTGAATTGAGTGTAGGTGACAGTTTTGGTGAAGAGGCGCTGGTATCCGATTCCATCAGAAATGCCACTATTGCGATGGCGACGGATGGCGTGTTGATGGAACTCAGCAAGGACAATTTTATTGAGCTGATCAAGAAGCCCACATTGCAGGCGGTCAGTTATGAAGAGGCAACAAGTATGGTCGATGCGGGTGCCGTTTGGCTGGATGTACGTTTCAAGAAAGAACATGATTCTCATGCCATAGCGAACAGTCTGCATATTCCATTGAATATTTTGCGCATGCAGGCGGACAAGCTGGATCAGGGCAAGAAATATATCGTTTATTGCGATACGAGTGGACGCAGTTCCACAGGAGCATTTTTACTGGCGGAACGCGGTTTTGAAGTGTGTTATCTGGAAGGCGGGATCGTCAACAACCCAGATGCTGCGGATGAATCCGAAGTGACTCAGATACCGCCAAGACCTGCTCCAGCGAAAGAAACACCGCCACCACAACCCCAGGTAAAAGCGGAGCCTCAGGCACAAAGCCAGGATGTGGTAGAGGAAATATCAAAACAAAATCTCGATCCTGATGTGAAGGCCTCTGTGCTGGAAGCGGAGTTGAGCAGGACCAACATGCAGCTTGAGAAAGTGGAGAAGGCGAAGCTGAAGGCCAATACGTCGATAAAGGAGGCCCAGGCCGAAGTCGAAAAGCAATTACAGGAAGAAAGGGCCAAGATAGAGTTGGCAAAAAAACAGGCCGAAGAGGAGGCCAGAAAGTTACGTCGGAACGAAGAAGAAAAAGTAAAACGCATGAAGGAGGATGCGGAAAAGCGTTTGCAGAAAGAGAAGAAAAAACTGGAACATGTCTACAGCCGTAATGTGGAGGAAATGGAAAAGATAGAAAAGATGAAGCAGGAAGCGGAAGCCATGGTGTTGAAGGAGAGAGAACGGCTGGCGATAGCGGCTGAAGATGCCAGGCAGCAAATGGAAGCGGCGGAGGCGATGAAAAAGGAAGTGGAGGCGTCGCGTCACAAAGAAGCGGAGGAAGCCAGGAAAAACATGGAAGCAGCGGAAGCGATGAAAAAGGAAGTGGAGGCATCGCGTCAGAAAGAAGCGGAGGAAGCCAGGAAAAACATGGAAGCAGCGGAAGTGATGAAAAAGGAAATAGAAGCATCGCGTCACAAAGAAGCGCTGGATGTCCAGAAGAAAATGGAAGAAGCACAACGTTTGAAGGCGGAAGTGGAAGCTTCACGCATGGCAATGGAAAAGGCCGCTATAGAACAACGCCGGCAACAGGAGGAAATGGAAAAACAGATCCAGCAGGTGGCGAAGGCCAAGCTGGAAAATGAAAGACGCAAACTGTCTGAAGAATTCGCACGCAATAATGAAGATCTGGAGCAGGCCAAACGCGAACGCGCCGAAGCGGAGGCGGCACGTCAGGCTGCCAGGGACGAGGCGGCAAAAATTATTGCTGAATACAAAATGGAGCATGACCAGTCGCATGCTGCGGAGGAAGCTAAACTCAGGGAGGAAAGGCTGAAGCTGGAAGAAGAACAAAGAAAAATTCAGCAAACCTTGCTGGAGGTACAAAAGGCGAAAGACGAAGCAGAGACAGCGAGGCAGGCGGCCATACAGGAAATCGAGCAACTTCGGAGCAGACAAAAAGATGAACAGGTTGCCGCCGGTGAAGTACAGCAGGATGCCATTAATGCGGAAATCAGGCAGGCTGAGGAAAAAGTGAGCAAGGCTGCAGTTGATATCGTCCAGGCGCAACAGGCACAAATGAAAGCTGTCGCGGCAAAGAATGTCAATGCAGTGGATTTGGAGAAGAAGAAACAATTGGAAGAAGAATTGCATAAGCAGATAAAGGCTGATCTGTCGCAATTTCGACATGAAAAGGAGGAAGAAGAAAAAGCCTATGCAGACTCCAGTACCGTTATGGAAAAGATGAGGCGAATAAAAGAGAGCGCGGAGGCGGCCAGGAAGAAAGCGAAAGAAAAAGATGTCGACCTGCTTGGTGATATTGCCGCACAGTTGGGCGATGACTAATTTATAACAACAAGGTAAATAAAATGAGTGAAAAAATAGTAATGCGTATAGGTGAGGCACTGGTGGCAGGTGGACCTCCTGGAACAGCCGCAGAACCGGAGGTGGTGATTGGTGCTTTGGACGGCCCGGTGGGCAGTGCATTTGCGAACCTTCTGGGGGACCAGGTCAAAGGTCACTCGCGTGTGCTGGCAATTTTGAATACTGACATCATGGTCAGACCCGCCACCCTGATGGTAAGCAAGGTCACCGTCAACAAGGAACGTTATACCAATATATTGATGGGAACGGTGCAGGCTGCCATCGCCAATGGTGTGCTGGACTCGGTGCGTAATGGGGATATCCCGAAAGAGATGGCCAACGAGCTGGGTATTATTGTTTCAGTGTGGCTGAACCCACTGGTGGCCGACGCGGATGATCTGGATCACGGGATCCTGTTCGATATTCATCGCAGGGCCACGGCCGGGGCTATTCACAAGGCCATGAATAACGAGCCGAACATCGACTGGCTGCTGGAAAACCAGGATACCATCACACATAAGTACTATCAGATGGGGCTCGATGGCAAAATATGAGCAAAGCTTCGGCAGTGCGCTGTGAAATAACACAGCGTAACTGGCTTCCGTCTTTTTTTTGTCTTCTGACCCTGTTCTCCATAAGCGGTGGCTCGTATGCTTATTACGAGGCCCGCCCGGTCATTCGTATGTCCGATGTATTGACTTCTCAACAGGCACAGTCCGTTTATCACCGAGTGGAAGATATTGAATTAAACGGCAAGTTTTATAACTTCCGTGTCGATACTCAGTTTGGTAATTTCAATATTGCTTCAATGGCGCTGTTTCGTAAACGCATAGAGGAAATAACCACGCTGGCACAGGCTGTTAATCAGTTCAGTAAAAAAGATGACAGCTTGTCAGAAGAAATACGCGGGCAGTTCAGTATTCGAGCTGATTCCGCGCTTGATATTATCAGCAGACCGGTGGAGTCGGCCGCAAACCTCGCCGGTCAGGTGGCTGATAATCTGAATGACACTTTTGCCGGTGTGCCAGGCGAAGCCAGTGCCGGTTTCGGCTATCACGGCAAGGAGTTGAAAGACCCCGTTGCGGCGATGCATAAACGCAATATCGCCAGCCAATGGGGACTGGATGTCTACTCGACAAATCCCAAAGTACAGGAATTTCTCAATGCCGTGACCAGAGCCCGTTCCAGCGGTCGTATTTCTGCGGGTACGCCTACATTGAGAAGCCAGATAAGACGGCCGGTAAAGGCGGCAGATGTTGACATTGAGGCTAATACTGCATTTTTACTGAAAAGTAAAAATGTCAGGGAGTTGTATCAGATAAATAGCAAGCTGTTACTGGATATGAATATCAATGTCGATATCGTCAAGCGGTTTTTACAGAACACGGCGTTTTCTCCCAGACATATAACCAGAATAACCCACTATCTTGATTCGATGGAGGGTGTGCGCAACCGTTCTGCTTTTATTGAAGCGGCGTATGGGGCGAAAAATGAAGTGATGGCACAGGCTTTTGATGAAAGCGCCATGATGCTGAAATATTATCATGACAAAGTAGCCGGTCTGGAGACCCTGTACGCGGGTAGTGAAGTACTGGAAGCAATAAGCAAGGACAGGCGCATGGTTTATTTTGTACCGGTTGACATGATTTACTGGTCAGAGCAAACCGAGCAGTTATTCGACTCCCTGCAACATCGCGCCAGGGAGTCAGGTTTCACCACCTGGGAAATCATTACCGCCGGTTCGTTTACTGAGGAAGCGAGCAGACAATTGAGACAAAGAAAATTTATTTTACGAGACAGGTTTGTTAATAAATGACTGTGCCACGGAGGCTGGGCTGATCTCAGAGAGAGACTGAATTCACTTGCTCAGTACAGCGTTTTGCTTGAATTCAAACAACAGATCCAGAGCGTAGTTATTGCCCACGTATAAGGGGTTTGTATTAAAGCCGGTTTCCAGAAATCGAGAATAACCGGGAATATTGTGTTTTTCGGT
>JAJRTU010000209.1 GCA_024278135.1 Gammaproteobacteria bacterium | reverse complement strand
CTCTGCAGCCGGTTTGCGATCCCTGATACGCTTGCGACGGGTGGCCCGTCCCGGCAGTTTGATTTTTCTGTTGAGTGATTTTCGTCATCTTGATGAAAAAATGGAATCGCAACTGATGTTGCTGAGCAGACATACCGATGTCGTGATGGTTTTCATCTACGATCAACTGGAACAGGCCTTGCCCTCTGCAGGACTGTATCGCATCAGTAATGGTCAACAGGAAATCATGCTGGACACCTATGATCGTGTACGTACCGAAAGCTATCATGCGCATTTCGAGCAACATCGACAAAGACTGGAAGGCCTGGCGAAAACCGGCGGCATTCACCTGCTGTACTGTTCCACTGAAGATGATCCTTTGACCATTTTGCAGGGCGGGCTGGGCAACAGGATCAGGCGATGAACGATCCTCTGCAACTGCCCTTGAGGGACATCCATCTGCCGGCGGAACCACTCTGGTGGCCGCCTGCACCCGGCTGGTGGATTTTATTCGCCCTGATTATTTCCATCATGGCGCTTGTCTGGTGGTGGTATCGACGTCGACAACGAATAAAACGTTCCGCTGTCAACATGGCCAGACAGGAACTCGAATTATTACAAAGTAAATACAATACTCACCGGGATGCACGGCAAACTATCGCCGATTTATCAATTTTATTACGACGATTGAGCATCTCTGCCTATCCACGTACAGAGACCGCCAGTCTGACCGGAGAGGAGTGGCTGCAGTTTCTGGACAGGCCCCTGACAGATACACCTTTTACCCGTGGTGCCGGGCGAATTCTTGTCGAAGCGCCTTATCGACCCGAAGTGAAAGAAGAAGAGTTGATCCCCCTGATTGCACTGTGCCGACGATGGATAGATAACATTGCGGGCAATAATACAGGGCGGACAGCATGATCCACTTTGAATGGCCCTGGTTAATTGCACTGTTGCCCTTGCCCTGGTTGGTTCGTCACTATCTGCCAGCGGCCGTGGTTACCCGGGAAGCTGCCCTGCGGGTGCCCTTTCTGGACGATTTTACTGAAAGTGAAACACAATCCTTCAGGCAGGTTAAACGCTGGCCATTGTGGCTGGCCGCTTTTGCCTGGCTGCTGCTGATCAGCGCAGCCATGCGTCCGCAGTGGTTGGGTGAGCTGATCGAAATCCCAATAAGTGGCCGTGATTTGATGTTGGCCGTGGATCTGTCCGGCAGTATGCAGGAAGAGGATTTCATACTGAATGGACAGAAAGTTAACCGACTGGTAGCGACCAAATATGTCGCAGGCGATTTTATTGAACGCCGTATTGGTGATCGCATTGGTTTAATCCTGTTCGGTGAACAGGCTTATTTGCAGTCTCCCCTGACACTAGATCGGGAAACGGTGCGTACCTTGCTGTATGAATCGGCAATTGGCCTGGCGGGCAAGTCTACGGCTATCGGTGATGCCATCGGCCTGGCGGTAAAACGTCTCCGCCAACATAAAGAAAGTAACCGGGTGCTTATCTTGCTGACCGATGGTGCCAATACCGCCGGCGTGGTGGAGCCGCTGGAGGCGGCCGAACTGGCGGCCAGAGAAGGTCTGAAGATTTACAGTATCGGCGTCGGCGCCGATGAGATGATCATCAGGAGTTTCTTCGGTGATCGCAAGGTCAATCCCTCCGTCGATCTGGATGAAGACACGTTGACCGCGATAGCCGAAAAAACCGGGGGTCTGTATTTCCGCGCCAGGGACACGGAGGAGCTGGCGAAAATTTATCAGATACTGGACAAACTGGAACCTGTGGAACGTGACGTCAAACGCTTTCGGCCCAGACAGGCCCTGTATTACTGGCCACTGGCCCTCGCCTTTATTATCGCCGGTGTGTTGTTGGGGCTGAAACAAAGCGGAAGGATTCGTTGATGTTACCGGTATTATTTCATTTTCTTCGACCCTGGTGGCTGCTGCTGATACTGCCGTTGGCAGTAATTGTCTGGCTGATGCTGAAACGCAGACTCGGCAGTCGAAGCTGGGAAGCCGTATGCGATAAACATTTGCTCCCTTATATGCTTATCGGTGGCAACAGCCGGCACCGGCGTGTACCCATTGTGCTGGTCGGGCTTGGTGGTCTTCTTGCCATTGTCTCGCTGGCGGGACCGGTCTGGGAGAAGTTACCCCAGCCCGTATTCAATAATCAGACGGCCCTGGTGATCGCGCTGGATCTGTCACATTCGATGGACGCCAATGATATTACCCCGAGTCGTCTCAGCCGGGCGCGCTTCAAGGTGGCCGACATTCTCAATCAACATCGTGAAGGTCAGGTGGCCTTGCTGGTCTATGCCGGAGATGCGTTCACCGTGACGCCGCTGACCGATGATATGGCCACTATCGCATCACAGCTGCCGGCCTTGACCACGAGTATTATGCCGAGTCAGGGTAACCGGAGCGATCTGGCGCTGAAAAAGGCCGAGGAGCTGTTGAAAGGTGCGGGACACAGCGTCGGTGATATATTGCTGATAAGCGACGAAATCGATCTGTCGCGTATTGAAAGCCAGGCCAGGCAACTCCATAAAGCCGGCTATCGGATCTCCGTCCTGGGTATCGGTACGGATCATGGCGCACCGATCGTGCTTGAAGATGGCAGTTTTCTCAAGAACGAGCGTGGAGAGATTGTGATCCCGGTGCTGGATGATCGGCCGATGCGTCAACTGGCGCAATTGGCGGGTGGCGCTTATCGGAAAATGACGCTGGATGACAGTGACATCCGGTTTTTGCTGAGCCAGTTTGAAAAGAACAGCACGCATCAGCAGGGATCGGCCAGTGAATTTGAAACGGATGTTTGGCAGGAACAGGGGCCGTGGTTATTACTGTTGTTGATACCGTTGGCGGCGCTGGCCTTCAGGCGGGGCTATCTGATGGCTTTGTTCATCTTCCTTCTGCCTTTTCCCGATACAGCGCAGGCCTTTGACTGGGACAGTTTATGGTGGCGTGCTGATCAGCGTGGCTGGCGCGAACTTGAAGCGGGTCGACCGCAAGTGGCGGCAGAGATATTTAAAGACAGGGCCTGGAAAGGTGCCGCGCAATACCGCGCAGGCCGGTTTCAGGAGACAGTGGACGCATTGCAGGCAACACAGGATGTCGAAGGACTATACAATAAAGCCAACGCACTGGCCCGCCTGGGACAGTACGAACAAGCCATAGCCGAATATGACAAAGTTCTGCAACAGATACCCGAACATGAAGATGCCTTATACAATAAGGCCCTGCTCGAAGAAGAGTTGAAGAAACAGCAGCAACAAAATCAGCAACAATCGCAGCAGGATCAGAACAAGGACAAAGATAAGAATAAAAAAGACAAAAAGGACAAAGATAAAGGCAAGCAGGAAAATAACGGCGATACAGAGCAACAGCAACAGCAGCAGGAGCAGCAGACAGAACAGGATAACAATAAGCAGCAAAAGCAGCAGGACAATCAACAGGAACCGGCGGCCGCTGACAAGGCTCAGGAGGAGGCGCAACCCGAGCAGAAACAGGAACAGCCATCCGCAGCATCAGAGCCTGAGCAGGCACGGGCGGAGCCGCAGGAACAACAGGAAGATAATAATAAAGAACAGGAACAGCCTGTCGAGGCGGGCATGAATGAAACAGATGAAGAACAGCAGGCCACCGAGCAGTGGTTGCGCAGGATACCGGATGATCCGGCGGGATTGTTACGACGAAAATTCCGTTATCAATATCAACAACG
>JAJRTU010000208.1 GCA_024278135.1 Gammaproteobacteria bacterium | reverse complement strand
CAGCGCATAATGCCGTTTCGGCTTCACCCGGCGATAAACTCCTGAGGTCTGACTGGATGAAAGTACCGGGCAAGGAGTTCACGCCTTATGGAAAGCCCTCTGAATATGAGGCTGATGTCAGCAGATTTCCATCGCCGAACCGGGTCATGAGAAACAGTGGCGTTGCATGGACACCGCTTCATTTGCTTGAAGGTTCCATAACGCCGAACGGCCTGCATTTTGAACGTCATCATAATGGCGTACCGCAAATAGACCCGGATCAGCATGAATTAATGATTCATGGTCTGGTGAAGCACCCGCTGAAATTTACAGTCGATAATTTACTTCGCTATCCCCTGCGTTCCCAGATTTGCTTCATTGAGTGTGGCGGAAACAGTAATGCCGGATTTAATAAACAGCCATCGCGGGCGGCGGCGGGTTATTTTCATGGCATGGTGTCATGTGCCGAGTGGACCGGCATACCTTTATCGATACTGCTGCATGAGGCAGGCATAGATAAAAAGGCAAAATGGCTTATCGCTGAAGGTGGCGATGCCTTTGTGATGAATATAAGTATCCCGGTTGAGAAGGCAATGGATGATGCTATTGTCGCGCTCTATCAAAATGGCGAGAGGATAAGACCGGAAAACGGCTATCCTTTACGTCTGGTTTTGCCCGGATGGGAGGGTGTCCTGAATGTCAAATGGTTAAGACGACTTACTGTGAGCGACAGTCCGGCAATGGCAAGAAATGAGACATCAAAATATACGGAATTATTGCCTTCGGGCAAGGCCCGTCAGTTTACCTTTGAGATGGAGGCGAAATCACTGATCACCTCGCCATCGAGTGGTATGGTGCTGAAGGACGGGCCCGGTTTGTATCAGATAAGCGGCCTGGCCTGGACGGGCAGTGGAAAAATCAAACAGGTGGACGTATCTACGGACGGGGGCAGGAGCTGGGCACAGGCCGAGTTGCAGGGACCCGTGTTGCCTAAATCGTTGACACGGTTTCGCATACCCTGGCACTGGCAGGGCGGCCCGTCAATCCTGAAAAGCCGGGCAATCGATGAAACAGGTTATATTCAGCCTGAGCGGGAAGTGTTGTTGGCCAACAGAGGCCGCCACGGGTTTTTCCATTATAACGCCATCGTCAACTGGGAAGTGGAGTCCGACGGGAACGTGAACCATGTCTACAATAGAAATGAAAAAGAAAATAATAATCTTGGTCTGGATGCTAGCTGGGATTAATACCTACGCGGATAATTTACCGGAGGGGCCACACCTGGGTAAAGCACTTGATGCAAATGAGATTGCCGCCTGGGACTTCACCGTCATGTCGGACGGTACCGGTCTCCCGCCGGGCCGGGGCAGCGTGGAAGAAGGCAAGGTGGTATATGAAAAATATTGTCTTGTCTGTCATGGAGAAGATGGCCTGGGTGACAGCGGCGAACAGCTTGCCGGCGCACAAATGGCACTGACAAGCGAGTGGCCGGAAAAGACGATAGGGACTTATTGGCCTTATGCGACCACGCTGTTTGATTTTATTCGTCGTTCAATGCCCATGACAGCACCGGGAGTGTTGAGCGATGGCGAAGTGTATGCGCTAACGGCCTATTTGCTGTACCTTAATGGAATTATAGCGGAGTCCGCGGTGATGCAGGCGGAAACATTGAGTGCTGTAAAGATGCCGAATCGGGATGGGTTTATAAATGTTTATGAGTCGGGGAAAGTGCATGATTAATCAAGGGCTGAAAAATAAAATATTGCTGGTCTTGCCGCTGTTATTTTTATTCTCCTGCAGCAACGTTAGCGTCACGCCGAAAAAAACAGCGGCCATCTACAAGCTGAGCGTCGATTCAGTTTTTGAACATATTTATGACAGGGCATACAAGACATTGGAAGAGTCAAAGTTCTATGTGGTCAAAGAGCTGAACATCGGCGGTTCCTTAAAGCGAAACAAAAAACGCTGGGGTGATAATTACAATAAAAATAATTTTGAAGAAGTCCGGACACTGGTACTTTGCAGTCCGTGGTACGCCAATGAAGTGCTCAACCGAAGCCCGGAGTCTATCGCCTTATGCCCTTTTTCAGTCGCATTTTTGCACAAAGAAGGTAGAACGACGATAGTATATGCGCGCCGGGCCGCCTTTGCTGAAGGCAGCGCTGCACATGATCTGTTCAGTGAAATAGATGAAATAATTATTGCAGCAATAGAAAAAGCGGCAAACCCTGAATAAAAAGTCATCCCGCCATAAATTGGCGCGTTATCCGCACCCTCCCATTGATGACTGCCGAACGCGCCCTTCTCTTTGGCGAATCCGTCCTGATTAAACAGTTGCCCACCCGTCGCACCCAGATAGTTCTGCATATCTTCATCGAACATACCGAATATGGAAACAGAGGGATGCGACATCAAATACCTGCCGAGCAGATTACTGGAGTTGGCCAGGCCCCGTGGGTGTTCATCTGTTGCCGAATTCAGCAGAATGCGGGGGTTTTCTATCGTAAACGCCGCCAGCACCACCACATCAGCCAGTTGCCCCCGTCGATTCCCGGTAGCATCAAAATACTCAACGCCTGTCACCCGGTTACCTTTTTTGTCTGCTAACACCCGGGTGACATGACTGTCTGCCTGCATCACTGCCCCCGCTTTTTGCGCGCGGGGAAAATAAACAACGAGCGGATTTGCCAGAGCCCCGGTAGGACAGCCCGCATCGCACCAGCCATCCCAGATGCAGGTCTGACGTCCCTTGTAAGGCCGGGATAATATCGCCATGGGAATCGGTGAGGTGTGCATGTCAAGGGCTGCGAAACCTTTGGCCTGCACCTGATCATAACAGGGCCGCAACGCGTCGTAATCGAAGGGCCAGTCCAGACCCTTGCCGTAGAGCGAATATTCCTGCATGTCTTCGGGATGATATCGCGGCCACACGCCATAGTGATGAATCGCCGCGCCACCAACACCCTGTCCGGCATTGAAGTTGTACCAGATACTGTCGTTGCCTGCTTCGAGAAGATGCGGTGCTGCCCACTTCAGACGCCGGGCCCAGATCTGTGAGCTGAATAGCGCATCCAGTTCGTTTGCTTATGGCCTTTGTCCGTGACATTGGAACTGTTCGAATCGATGGCTCAACTTTCCGAACGATACTTGAAAATCAGCTCCCGTTTGAGCAAGCGCCGTCCTTTCTGAAACAGGGCGCGGTGGT
>JAJRTU010000207.1 GCA_024278135.1 Gammaproteobacteria bacterium | reverse complement strand
TGATGGAGCCCTGGGACGGGCCCGCTTCCGTCGCTTTCACTGATGGTGAAGTTATCGGCGCCGTGCTGGATCGAAACGGGCTGCGTCCCTCACGTTACTATGTCACCAAAGATGACAGGGTCATCATGGCATCTGAGGTCGGTGTACTTGATGTGGCCCCCGAGAACGTCCTGGTGAAAGAACGTCTGCATCCGGGTCGGATCTTTATGGTTGACACCAAACAGGGTCGCATCATTGAAGATGCAGAACTGAAAGAAGCCTTTGCCAGTGAACATCCTTATGGTGAGTGGTTGAAATCGAACCTGGTGCCGATAAAGAATTTGCCACAACCCAGGCAAACACACGGCACAGATCCCGATACCCTGTTACAACGACAGCAGGCCTTTGGCTATACCCATGAAGATTTAAAAATCCTGATGGCACCAATGGCGACAAAGGGATTGGAGCCTACCGGTTCCATGGGCACTGATACAGCATTGGCGGTGTTATCGAACCGTTCGCGTTTGTTGTATGACTATTTTAAACAGCTCTTCGCCCAGGTTACCAATCCACCACTGGACGGTATCCGGGAAGAACTCGTCACACAGGTGGGCTCAACCATTGGACCGGAAGGCAATTTTCTGAAACCATCCGCCAAACAATGCCGTCAGATTAAATTGAACTCACCGGTTATTACCAATGAGGAACTGGCCCGCATTCGTGATGTTGATTTACCCGGTTTTAAAACAAAAGTCATTCCGATTGTTTATCCGGTTGCCGATGACGGGACAGGACTGGAGCAGGCACTGACAGAGGTTTGTAGAGCGGCCGATACAGCACTGGCCGACGGATATACCTACATTATTCTATCGGACAGGGATATTGATAAAGACCATGCGCCGATTCCTGCGCTGCTGGCAACAGCATCATTGCATCATCATCTCATTCGCAATGGTACCCGCACGCAAATCAGCATGGTACTGGAATCGGGTGAGCCGCGTGAAGTGCATCACTTTGCCGTTTTGCTGGGTTATGGTATCGGCTGCGTCAACCCCTATCTCGCTTTTGAATCGTTACGTGATTTAATCGGTAATGGCTATATCCCGGATATGTCGCACGAAAAAGCGATCCAGAACTTCATCAAGGCGGTGAATAAAGGTTTAACGAAGACGATGGCCAAGATGGGCATCTCTACAGTGCAATCTTATCGTGGGGCCCAAATCTTCGAAGCTATCGGTCTCGACAAGGAGTTTGTTGACAAATATTTCACCTGGACGGCATCCCGAATCGGCGGAATCGGTATTGATGTTGTGGCAAAGGAAGTGAGCCTGCGTCATCACAATGCATTTCCGGATCGTGCTGTCAAAAGACCGGAACTGGAATGGGGAGGGGAATATCAATGGCGACGTGACGGCGAGTATCATCTGTTCAATCCCGATACAGTCTTTAAGTTGCAACACGCCACCCGTACGGGGCAATACAGGATATTCAAAGAGTACACCTCGCTGGTGGATGATCAGAATGAGCATCTCGCCACTTTAAGAGGCTTGTTTGAGTTCCGGGAAGCAAGGGGAGCGATCCCTTTGGAGGAAGTTGAGCCGATTGAAAATATAATGAAACGTTTTTCGACCGGGGCGATGTCCTATGGTTCGATTAGCCAGGAAGCACACGAGACCCTGGCGATTGCAATGAACCGCATCGGCGGTAAATCGAACACTGGTGAAGGCGGTGAAGATCCGGATCGATTCACCCGGGACGAAAACGGTGACTTGAGAAGAAGTGCCATCAAGCAGGTTGCCTCCGGGCGTTTTGGCGTCACCAGCGAATATCTGGCGAACGCTGATGATATACAAATCAAAATGGCGCAAGGTGCGAAACCGGGTGAAGGCGGTCAATTGCCGGGGCAAAAAGTGTATCCCTGGATTGCAAAGGTGCGACATTCCACTGCCGGCGTCGGACTCATATCACCGCCCCCGCATCACGATATCTATTCGATTGAAGATCTGGCGCAGCTTATTCACGACTTGAAGAACTCAAATCCTGAAGCACGCATCCATGTAAAACTGGTAGCCGAAGTCGGTGTCGGTACGGTGGCTGCCGGCGTGGCCAAGGCGCACTCCGATGTCGTACTTATTTCAGGTTACGACGGCGGCACCGGCGCTTCCCCCATCAGTTCATTGAAGCACGCCGGATTACCATGGGAATTGGGCCTGGCCGAAACGCAACAGGTACTGGTACAAAACGGACTACGTGATCGCATCGTGGTTCAAGCTGATGGACAGTTGAAGACGGGGCGTGATGTGGTGATTGCCGCCTTGCTGGGTGCAGAGGAATATGGATTTTCCACCGCACCACTGGTGGTGATGGGCTGCATCATGATGCGGGTTTGTCACTTGAATACCTGTCCGGTAGGGGTTGCCACGCAAAACCCGGAATTACGAAAGAAATTCAGCGGCAAAGCGGAATTTGTTGAGAATTTCTTTAAATACATAGCAGAAGAAGTGCGTGAATACATGGCACAACTGGGTTACAGGACAGTGAATGAAATGGTTGGTCAGGTTGATAATCTGGACACGAAAAAAGCACTTGATCACTGGAAGGCCGCAGGCCTCGATTTTTCAAAAATACTTTACAAACCTGAGTCTCGTCCGGGTGATAAAATTTATTGTGTTAAAGAGCAAGATCACGGCCTGGATAAATCTCTGGACCAGACAACAATAATTCCCCTGTGTAAGGATGCCCTGGAAAACAGGAAGCCGGTGGATATTATTTTGCCGATTTTAAATACCAATCGAACTGTCGGGACCATACTGGGTTACAACATCACCCGACGTTATGGTGCGGAAGGTTTACCGGAAGATACCATCAATATTCATTTTAACGGATCTGCCGGTATGAGTTTCGGTGCATTTATTCCCAAAGGCGTGACCTTGACACTGGAAGGTGATGCCAATGACTATCTGGGTAAAGGTTTGTCCGGCGGCAAGATCATCGTTTATCCTCCACGGCATTCCACCTTTGTGCCGGAAGACAACATTCTTGTGGGCAATGTTCTGCTTTATGGCGCCACCCTGGGTGAAGCCTATTTTCGAGGCATTGCCGGTGAGCGTTTCTGTGTTCGTAACAGTGGTGTGAAAACCGTTGTGGAGGGCGTTGGTGATCACGGCTGCGAATACATGACCGGCGGCACAGTCGTGATCATTGGCAGGACCGGGCGAAATTTTGCTGCCGGCATGTCAGGCGGCATCGCTTTTGTACTGGATGAGCAGGGCGATTTTGATATTCATTGTAATCACGGCATGGTGGATTTGGATGCGCTGGAAGAGGAAGAGGACCTGGAAACAGTCAAAACATTGCTGACAAGACATGTGCAGTACACGCAAAGCACGGTCGCACAGAACATCCTCGATCACTGGGGTGATTATCAGTCAAAATTTGTAAAAGTCATGCCAAAGGATTACAAGCGTGTACTTGCGGCGATCAGGAAGGCAAAAGAAGAAGGCAGCTCTGTTGATGAAGCGGTAATGGAGGCGGCACATGGGTAAAGTAACGGGATTCCTCGAATTTGAACGAGAAAAACAGGCCTACCGTCCGGTTGAAGAACGCTTGCAGGACTGGCGTCAGGTGATGCAGCCCTGGCCGGTCGAGCCGCTGAAAACCCAGGCATCCCGTTGTATGGATTGCGGCATACCCTTCTGCCATCAGGGCTGTCCGCTCGGCAATCTGATTCCGGACTGGAACGATCTGGTCTATCGCGATCAATGGCAGTCGGCGATAGCACGCCTGCACGCAACCAATAATTTCCCGGAATTTACCGGCACTTTGTGCCCGGCACCCTGCGAAGGATCCTGTGTTCTCGGTATCAACGATGATCCGGTGACCATCAAGGCAGTCGAACTTTCGATCATAGACAAGGCCTGGGAGAACGGCTGGATCAGACCGGAGACAGCCGAAAAGCCCAGCGGTAAAAAGGTGGCGGTTGTCGGTTCCGGTCCGGCAGGACTGGCTGCGGCACAGCAACTGGCACGCGCCGGTCATGATGTCACCGTGTTTGAACGTGCCGATCGTCTCGGTGGATTAATGCGCTACGGTATCCCTGAATTCAAAATGGAAAAGAAACGTCTTGATCGAAGACTGGAGCAAATGGAAGCGGAAGGTGTGAAATTTATATGCAACAGCCACGTTGGTGACAATGTGTCGGTAGACGATTTACGTGCTGACTTTGATGCCTTGTTGTTGACCGGTGGTGCCTGTGAAGCACGTGGTTTGCGTGTAGAGGGGCACGATCTGAACGGAGTGCATCAGGCGATGGATTTCCTGACCATGCAGAACAAACTCTGTGAAGGTGATGACAGGCCGGATAATTTTATCAGTGCTGAAGGCAAGCATGTGGTGATTATTGGTGGTGGCGATACCGGTGCAGACTGTTTGGGCACTGCAAACAGACAAGCCTGTGCATCGGTACATCAACTGGAGATCATGCCGAAGCCGCCGAGTGTCCGCGAGGAGAACAATCCATGGCCTGAATGGCCACGTATTTTTCGTAGCGCATCTGCACATGAAGAAGGTGTTGAGCGTGTCTTTTCCGTTTCCACCAGGCGGTTTCTTGATGACGGCAAGGGTAATGTGAAAGCACTGGAACTGATCAAGGTTGAGCTGAAGAATGTAGATGGTCATATATTCTTTGAAGAAATCGCCGGCAGCGAGCAGATTCTACCTTGTGATCTGGCCTTGCTGGCTATGGGTTTTGTGGGACCCGAAAAAGCCGGGTTGTTGGCACAGTTGGGGCTTGAGCTGGATGATCGCGGTAATGTGCTTACCGATCCCGATACCTGGATGACCAGCGTGAAAGGAGTATTCTGTGCGGGCGACATGCACAGAGGACAGAGTTTGATTGTCTGGGCGATTGCGGAAGGGAGAAGTGCGGCGCATGGTATAGATGCGTATCTGATGGGAAGCAGCAATTTACCTGCGCCGGTATAGCTGTCTTTGTTACCCCGAAACCCTCCCTTCCCGAGCGGTGTAAACGGGATAGACTTGCT
>JAJRTU010000206.1 GCA_024278135.1 Gammaproteobacteria bacterium | reverse complement strand
TGCGCTGTTGCTGGAGGCCCCGACGATCATAATACTGGACGGGTTCAATGCTCGTTGAATACGTTTATCCAATTATTTTTATTTGCCGGTAAATGTGGGCTTGCGTTTTTCCGTAAAGGCAGCGACCCCTTAGCGTCAGTCATCGGTAGTACTGCAATAGGTCATGCCTTCCAGCTCGCTTAACAGCGCGCTGGCATAATCTCTGTCACGGCCACGATTGAGGTGCTCTTTTAACAGGGACAGGGAAATGGGTCCCTGCGCGGCTATTTTCTGCGCAAAAAGCTCGACCTGCCGGCGGTAGTCCTGTCGAGGGTAGGCAGCAAAGGCCAGACCGATATCGACCGCTTCCCTGCCCTTGAGACGGGCGCCCAGATACAACAATTCCCGGGCTTTTGCCAGGCCGATCAATCGCGGTAAAAGATAGGTTACACCCCCACCGAGGAAGGCCCCTATGCCGGTTTCCGGAAAGCCGATTTCCGCATCGTCGGCCATCACAATGAAATCACAATTGATGGCCAGCTCCGCACCGGCACCCAGAGCGTAGCCGTTGACAGCGGCGATCACCGGCCGGGACAAATGAAATATCCTGTCACACACTGTTTGTTCGGCCTTCAAATAAAGTCGTTTTTCTGCGGCTGTCCGTTCACCCCTGGCATGCTCTTTCATGTCGGCGCCGACGCAAAAGGCCCGGTCGCCGCTGCCGGTAAGCACAATGACTTTGACCTCAGCCGCGTTCTCCGCCTCGGACAATGTCCGTTCCAGCTCGTCGTACAGGGGCTTGATCACCGCATTCAAGCGCGCCGGTCTGTTCAGCGTGATCCAGGCGACCTGGTCCCGTACTTCGTAGTGAATATATTCAGGCTTCATGTGAAGCCGCCACCAAGCTGAAAAGAGGAGATCAAGTCTTCACTTTTCTTAATCGCCCGCAAGGCATCATCACCCATATGGCAAGCCACCGTGCTGACCAGTCCTTCCATGAATATGTGAAAGGCCCCCATCTGGTTGCTGAAAAATGAACCGCTGGAAGGAATAACGAAACTGTATTGGGCGTTGATCGCCAGCGGAGACTGATAGGCGTCAGTGATCGCCAGCACATCGATCTTCCTGGTTGCTGCCAGCTCTGCCATCTTGACGGTATTCCTGGTATGCGGCGTGGAGCCTATCAGGACCAGCAGATCCTCTTTGCCAATTTGTGCCAGTGCGTGTGCGGGCCCGAGCCCGTTGTCACCGAGCACATTCACGCCGTCCCGCAGCATGCCCAGCGTGTAAACAAAACCGGTCGCCACGCCGTAGGACTGACGCAGGCCACAGGCATATACCGCTTTGGCATTGACGATGGCCTCTGCTGCCTGTTGCAGTTTATTATGCTCAATCACCTCAAACATTTTCATGGCGTTGGCACAGGACTCGCTGACTATTTGCCCGACAATCGATCGATAATCAGTGTTATCGTCATCGAGTAATTCATGTATGTGCTCGCTGTAGAAATTTTCCGCGGGAATAAGATCTTCCTGAAAGGCTTTTCTGAATGCATCAAAACCGGAGAACCCGAGTTTTTTCGCCAGGCGGGTGAGTGTCGAAGGACTGACTTCGAAATATTCCGACACCTCGTTAATATTTTTCAGGGCAATCAGGTGAGGCTCATTCACCAGCACTTCCAGCATGGCCTGGGCCTTTTTCCCGAGTTTAAGCGGAGTGCCGTCCTGCTGCACCCATCTGGAGCTTCGCCATGCCTGCACAAAAGATTCTTTCGTCGTTGACATAATTACCATTTGATTGATGGCCCGGCCAAATATGGAAAACCACCCTGAACATTTTCGCAAAGGGCGAAGACGCAGCGGGCAAGCGCCCTCTCTTTATCGGGGAATAGTCTCCAGATACGGCAGCACTTTTGTACAAATGTATTCCCGCATACGTTTACGTTAATATAGTGTCCGACCGACTCCTGGAGAGAGTGACTAGCAGGCTCAGCGGCCAAACTGGCATAACACCATTTCCAATGCCTGATTCTATTGAACAGAATCAGCTTAAGCAAATATATTTTAATTTTATTAATTTGCGCAAATAGAATTGCTTCTTAGCAGGACCAGGGAAAATCAAACCATGCCTGAATCACTGGATCAGATCCCCACACTCGAACAGATCCGGCAGACGCAGCTGGCCATCAGCGCGATGGTACGGCGAACGCCGGTATTGAGTAGTGAGACGATAGACAGCATGTGCGGCGCTCGCCTTTTTTTTAAATGTGAGAATTTCCAGAAAGTAGGGGCATTTAAAATGCGGGGGGCCGCCAGTGCAGCGCTACGGCTGACAGAGGCAGAGAAAGCGAAAGGTCTGGCGACCCATTCCTCCGGGAATCATGCTCAGGCGGTGGCGCGCGCGGCGAGCTTACTGAAGATTCCGGCCTATATCGTGATGCCGGACAATGCCCCGGCGATCAAACAGGCGGCCACGCGAGGCTATGGTGCCGAGATTATTTTCTGCGAGTCCAGCCAGCAGGCCCGGGAAGCCGCATTGGAAGACTTGATCCAGCGTACGGGGGCGACTTTTATTCATCCCTATGATGATTACAATATTATTGCCGGCCAAGCCACCGCTGCCGCAGAACTAATCGCAGAAGTTGAACAGCTTGACATGCTGATAGCCCCGGTGGGTGGTGGCGGCCTAATCAGTGGCACGGCGCTGGCGGCACATTATCTGTTGCCCGATGCAAAGGTTATCGGTGCCGAACCCGCGAAAGCCGATGATGCGTATCGCTCTCTTGCCAGTGGTGTTCGACAGTCCAACGCCAGTGCCAACACCATTGCAGATGGCCTGAGGACCCACCTCGGAGAAAAAAACTTTGCGATTATGCAAAAGTACGTGGATGAAATCATTACCGTCACAGAGGAACAAATCGTCGCGGCGATGAGATTGATCTGGGAGCGTATGAAAATCGTCATTGAGCCTTCAGCAGCCGTCCCGCTGGCAGCGGTCTGGAAGCAGCAGCGTCAATTTGCCGGCAGCAGGATCGGTATCATTCTGACAGGTGGAAATATAGAGCTCAGCAAGCTGCCGTTTTAATAATTGAGGCTGGAGAGTGATTCAAATGTTCTTGAAAGCCCAGATTAAGTCTGAAAATACGTTAAGCTGTCATGCTGGTGAAAACCGGTATGACGGGGAACGTACTCAATCAGAGTCTCCCTGACTAAATAAGACAAGAGGGTGTCTTCAATGCAGCGGATATATTTGTTCGGCAAGCTTTTACTTGTGGCCATGACCCTGGGCGGGTTTGCCATGCCGTCATCGCAGGCGGCTGACAATCTGACCATCGTCGTCTACGGTGCCAGTGGCAGGATAGGTGAAGTGATCGTAGACGTCGCGCTGGAACGTGGCCATAAGGTGATCGGCGTATCACGTCATCCCGAAAAACTTCAGATCAGACACAGGAATTTTACGGCTGTTGCAGGCGACCTGATGGATGTGAACTCCATTCGAGCACTTGCCAGTGGGGCCGATGCCATCGTTATATCAGTAAGCGCCAAAACCCCGGACAACCGGCCGGAAAACTCTTTGGTCGTGCATGCTGCAAACAATATGGTGGAAGCATTAAGTAGTCTGGAAAACAAACCCTACATCGTTCAAATGGGCTCGGCCAGTTTGATGTACGGCAGTACTTTCGAAGAGGTGAAGAAAAATATGCAGGGCGCCCCGTTTTCCTTTGAAAAAGGCACCACCATGCATGCCGTACTGTTCGGCCATCAAATATCTTTAAAAATATATCAGCAGAGTCCTCTTCCCTGGACCATCGTGGCACCGCCGATGAAGATACTGGGTATTTACGCCAGGCCGGACAAGACCACAACAAAAGAAACATATCGTACATCCACATCGGCACCCCTGATCGATGCAGAGGGTAATAAATCAATTTATGTCAGAGATCTTGCCAGGGCCACCGTAAAGGAAATCGAGCAGAGAAAGTTTGCAGGGAAGGTATTTACAGTTGGTTATTGAGGGAAGCTGATAATTTAGTTTAACGTAAAAACCCACGTCCTTAGGACGTGGTCATGAGTGATAGGCTCTGCCTGTCACGAATAAGCTACCCATGGTAGAACCGCACTTGAGTTGTGCCGACAACGTCAAGCGGAGGTAAGTACCATGAGTAGATTCAAGAAGTTAACGCATGTGATATGGCATTGCCAGTATCATCTGGTATGGATCCCGAAATATCGGTATCGGGTATTGACGGGAGCCATAGGCAGGGAGATAGCCAACTGTATCGAGGTGTACAGCAGTCGGCTGAGATGTGAGGTGGTGGAATTGAATGTGCAGAAGGATCACGTACATTTTATGTTGAAGGTGCCGCCAAAAATATCAATATCGCATCTGATGGGGGTAAGAGTGCGCTACGGATATTCACAAGATATCCGCATTTACGGAAGAAGCCGTACTGGGGCAACCACTTCTGGGCCAAGGGCTACTGTGTGGATACGGTAGGGCTGGATGCAGAGATGATACGTAAGTATGTAAAGTATCAGGAGGAACAGGAGCGCAAGCAACAGGACCTGGATATATAGAAATGAAAGTAAAGGCACAAACTCAACTGGCCTGCCTTCTTAGAGGGCTGGCCAGCCCCCTTATAGGGGGCGAATACAAGTCCGCGTTCTAATAACGCGGATTCTTTAAAAGTTAAAAGTTAAAAGTTGATGCTGAGTTAGATAGGCGTATTATCAAGCTGAAATGCACAGGAGTTATATCTGTAAGGAGATCGACATGCCAGGGCAAGGACGATAGCAATATACCGGCAGAGTATTACCATGTGATGGGTCGATTTTAAGTGTAACTCAATACATTTAGCTGGTTGAGGTGACTCGACCCTCTACCAGTTTAGATTGATTCGTAATAATTTCCCATGTTCCAGGGAATAATGAAATAATTGAAAACGTGAGTATTTAGTCCGGTAAGTAGAGCTGGAAGCGAATGATAAAGTGGAAAGGGGTCGACATAATGGATGAACAACAACACCTAAATGAACTCGCTAAAGAGACGCTGGATACTTTTTCTGAAATTGAAAGTGAGGCAACTCGCAACCTAGGAGTTCTCAGTAATGGATCACCAGAGACGCTTGCTAGTACCAACACATGGACTAGTGGAGAGGCCCAAAAGAATTTGCAGGATATTTCTGCTTCTAATCGTGATGGATATCAATCGTTAACGAGGGAGCCTGCAATTTCTCGGGTCATAGCAGAAGATGATTCTGGCACTGAGTTTACTTTCTACATTTCTCGTACCACATCACTAAAATTACCGAGACAGAAGGCTCTTGCATCATATAATTCTCGTGTTGGCCGCTTGGCCTCTCTGCCGGTGGGAGATGATGGTGTTGTCAATATCAACAACAAAGAGTCCAGATACACGATCATTGAAAAAACAGTTTATCATCCAATTCGTAATGACAGTGGTTGGGATTCGACTCATAACATTTTCCAACATGAGAGACTCGGTACTTTAACCATAGAGTCACTTCGAGTCTTGCTTGAATTAGCAGAGGTTTCAGGAGAGGATGAACTGGATAAATTATTGTCCGGTGAGGCTGCCGTAGCGGGGATTTTTAAAGGTCTCGCACATCAGATGCTAACGGCGATGACCCTGCGTGATCAGCCAATTCTTGACAAGTTTCAAGACGATATCTTTCGTTTATCCATAGATAGTCAGTTGTTCATCTTGGGGCCACCAGGAACCGGTAAAACTACAACTCTTATCAAACGTTTGGGACAAAAGCTGGATATAGAAAATTTGGAGGAATACGACCAAAAGTTTGTAATCAATGACACCGCTGGGTTGCCGCACAACGCTAGTTGGTTGGTTTTTACTCCCTCAGACCTGCTTAAACAATATGTCAAAGAGGCCTTTAGTCGAGAACATGTGCCTGCACCGGATGACCGGATCAAGACATGGGAGTCCCATAGTAAACAACTTGCCCGGAATGTCCTCGGCATTCTTAAGTCTAATTCATCACCTGGCAGATTTATTCTAAAAGGGGATAACGGTTTTATCAACGACGAGATAATCGAGGATCCACGTATCTGGTATGATGCTTTTTCTGCTTTTCACCGGCAACGGGTACTGGGTCAATTAACACAAGGGATTAGTATTGCCGTTTCCGCGAGTTCCAGTGAAACTCAGACATTGATTTCACAAATAGAAGTCACTTTAGGTAAAGCCAAAGCTGACTCATTAGTTAGACTTTACAGTGGACTGACGTCTATTGAAGTAGATATAGGAAACAATATCGAAAAAAATAAAGCAAAAACTGATGCTCTGATAAAAAGTCAACTTACACTGCAATTTAATCGCAATAATCAGTTTCTTCATGAACTAGCACGCTATCTTGAAAGCTTTAATCAGGAGGATGAGGTAGACGATGATGACCGTTTTGATGATGACGAGCAGGAAGAATTAGTACCGCAAAGCCAGACAGACATACAGAAAGCCGAAAGGGCATTTAATACATGCATCAGAAATCTGTCGCGTTACAATTTTCTTAAAAAGAGCACACCCAAGAACAGCAGGGCAGCTAGAATAAGAGATTGGTTGGGTGAACGCGTTCCAGACGTTGAAGTGTTAGCTCAAATTGGCCAAGGTATAGCTTTACAAAATGGCTTGCGTCGTTTCAATAATGCATCAAGACGCTATGTTACTGAAGTCGCTGCAAGTTACAACGCGTTTCGAAAACATTCACACAAGGGCAAACAATGGTACAAAACCCTACCCGATAATGTACGGCATATCAGCTT
The DNA here is from genome assembly GCA_024278135.1 of Gammaproteobacteria bacterium. GTDB lineage: Bacteria > Pseudomonadota > Gammaproteobacteria > Eutrophobiales > Eutrophobiaceae > WLWS01. Next base: position 1,047 of record JAJRTU010000206.1, on the reverse strand, counting down.
CATGGAACTTGATGCCATGATCTTGTTAAGCCTAAAGTGTGCGAGAGAGTTACTGAAACAAAATTTCGTATCACGTAACATCGAGCAACCTCGCTATTATATTTTTAGCCGTATTGCCAGTCAGTTTCGAAACCAAATACTGGTGGATGAAGCAACGGATTTTTCCGCCTTACAACTAGCTTGCATGGAAAACCTTGCAAATCTAAACACACAATCTTTCTTTGTCTGTGGCGACTTCAATCAGCGCGTTACGGGATACGGCATCCGCAACTTAGATCAGGTGAAATGGGTTTAAGGTAAAATTGAAAATCATACTATTACAACAGTTTATAGGCAGAGCAGAAGACTAAATACTTTTGCCAGAAGATTGTTGGAGGCAACCGGTGGTGATTTAATGACTCTGGGCGAGTTGCCTAAAAGCTCTGTACATGACGGCGTGCATCCGGTGTTATTAGAAAACGTCTCTGATCCCGAAAATACCGCACAGTGGTTGTATGAACGAATTAGCGAGATTGAAAGGCTTGTACAGCAAATGCCTACTGTAGCCATACTTGTCAATTCGGAAGATATGGTCAAGCCAATAGCGGATTCGCTCAATACCTTGCTGGAGGAGATCAGTCTACGGGCGGTTCCTTGCTACGAAGGCCGGACATTGGGCGAGGGTTCTGACGTGCGTGTGTTTGATGTCCAGCATATAAAGGGTCTGGAGTTCGAAGCTGTATTCTTTGTTGGAATTGATAACCTAGCCGAAAAGATGACTGGGCTTTTTAACAAGTATCTGTACGTCGGATCCACACGAGCTGCGACTTATCTGGGGATGACGTGTGATGGCACTTTACCTGAAGCGTTGAGTACACTTCGGGATCTATTTATTGATCAATGGTGAAAATCTTGGTTCGACTCTCGTTGAAAAATTGGTGGGTCGTGCAGGATTCGAACCTGCGACCAATGGATTAAAAATCCACTGCTCTACCACCTGAGCTAACGACCCTTCGTGATTTATGCTTTTGGGCCACCCGGCTCAAAAGGAAGGCGATGATACCGGAG
>JAJRTU010000205.1 GCA_024278135.1 Gammaproteobacteria bacterium | reverse complement strand
TGTTGGTAAGACGAGAGAAAAATAACCTCCATTATTTCCTCTTCTGTGGCGCCTTCATGTACAGCCCCCTGGATGTGAAAAACCACGCCGGGACCACATTGCATGGCAGCGAGCATTCCCACCAGTACCAACTCGCGCGTCCTGGGGTCCAGCACGCCACGATCCAGTGAGCTGGCCAATGGTTGCTGCGTATAGTAGCTGAGCAGTTCCGGCATTTTGTCAGCGTAGACCTGAAATACCTTTTTTATGTCGTCAATATTGCCATCGCCCACCAGGGTCTGCCAGGAATCCAGCATGTCCTGTCCGCTCTTTGCGTTTCGAATGGCTTCTGCCTGTTTTTTTTCGCGTTCGCCGGCCATAATGTCAAGCTCCTCTTTTGTTAACAGATGGTTGATGGTGCATGCGGCAACTGCTGCGCCACAAATTGTTTCAGCAGGTCATTGGTGCCATCGTAAATCGGATAGAGCATGGCATCACGTACATATTTTTCCATTGGCAGGTCGCGCATATAGCCGGCACCTGCAAATATATCCATGGCGCTGCTGGTGATCTCCCGGACGATGCCGGCAGGGTAGATTTTTGCCATGCTGCCGAGTTTGTTGAATGCATTGCATTTGTCCGGATGGTCTACGGACCAGGCCACTTTCCACACCAGGGCGCGGGCGGCTTCGATCTTCATGCGCATGTCCGCGAGTTTTGCTGCCACCGATTCGAATTGAAGAATAGGTCGGCCCCAGATGTTTCTTTGTTGTGCATATTCCAGGGCGGCATCATAGGCTGCCCGGGCCAGGCCGACAGCACTGCTGCCCACGCCGACACCGTTGCCCTCATAGCATTCCAGTAAAATTCTGAAGCCTGCACCTTCCGCACCGAGTCGATAGTCCTCCGGAATATCAAGCGCATCAAAACTGATTTCCCGCACCGAGGAAAGACGATGTCCCATCTTGTTTTCAGTTTTACCGATAACAATGCCGTCTGTATCTGCAGGTACCAGAAAGATACTGCAGCCTTCGAGGTTGGAAGCATCGGGGGCGGTTCGGGCCAGCACAATATACAGATCGGCAATGCCACCGTTGGTAATAAAACATTTGGCACCGTCGAGCCGGTAGTGACGGCCTTTTTTTACGGCTTTGGTCCTGACACCGAATTTTGCATCCGCCAGGGGACAGAAGATTTCAGAGCCCCCGGTGGGTTCCGTCATGGCACCGGCAATGACAAAACCTTTGTCTGCATCGTCACACATCCGTGACAGCCACGTTGATTTTTGTTGTTGATTGCCACCCAGCAGGATCAGTCGTGACAGCGAAATATTGACCAGAAACAGATCGGCGATACCGACATCCCCATAGGCGAGTTCTTCAACGGCAATGGCATAATCGATCATATCGCCGCCGTAACCGCCGTATTCTTCCGGGATTAAAAGGTTACTGAAACCGAGAGCCATACCCTGTCGCAGCAATGCCAGCGGCACGGCATCTTCCGGCGCTGAGGCGCTGTCGAATTTCTCTACAGCGGGGCGTATTTCATTTACTGAAAATCGATGAACCACATCATACAGTGCGCGTTGCTCCTCGCTGAGGTTGAAATCGATCATAGTGACTTATTTCTTTCGCATATAAGCAGGCAGCTTCCATATATCACGTTCATACATACGTTCAATAGACTGTGCCACCACTTTGTCATTTTCCGCATGTTTAAGAGGAGGGGTTTTCAGGCAACGGTTTTGATCATAAATGGGTTCATCATAGATAAGCCGGTACTGTTCGGTACGCAGGTCTTTCAGCCAGTTACCCCACAGTGAACGTGCACGGTATTGCCTGAGTGCTTCGATGTCGATGATGGCACCGGCGTAGGAAGCAGCCCCGCCTGACTTGTGATTGGAAATAACCTGGCCCTGATAATTGACGATCATGGAGTTGCCGCCAAAGGCGTCGATGGGAAAGGGGGAATCCGGCATCGGGCAATAAGCACCGGGATTGGGCGCAATAATGTACATGGTGTTATCCAGGGCACGGGCACGGTTCTGTACTTCCCACAGGCCGTTGGCGACATAGGGTTCCGGGTAGCTCGGCCGATAGACAATCTCCGCCCCGTTCATGGCCAGACCGCGAGCGGTCTCCGGATAACTGCCTTCCATGCAAATGATGCAACCGATGCGGCCGATATCGGTATCGGTGACCGGGAAAAAGGCATCCAGTCCCGAGCCATTGATTTCCAGCCACTGGTCCCAGACATCATGCGGGACAGTGGAATGTTCGCGGGCAAAGACCTGCATTTTATAATGTTTGTGGATCACTTTACCCTGCGGGTCAATGACAAAGGCGCAGTTGAAAAAACGTTCCTCAAAGGCGGGATGCGTGACCTTGGCCTGGGCAATGATATAGGTATCCAGATCCCGGGCGAGGTCGCTCAGGTAGTCGGTTTCCTTGCCGGGAATATCGATGGCGGTCTTCTTCACATAATCGACATGGTCCCAGTCAAAGATTTCGTCGGTAAAACCCTGCAATGCGCCTTCCGGAATAGTGATCAGGCGTACCGGCAGATCGATGGATGTCAGCCACACGGCGGCGCGGGCGAGCTCGGCGATGTGATCAAGATTGCGGATGATGTCTTCACGTTTATGTGCGCCCCGCATCACTGGTTGCAGCGCCAGCGACATGTACTGTTCAATTACGGCAAGGGTAGCGGCCATTGGTTTTCTCCCGATATCTTTAAAGAACCATCCCGGTAATCTATTCATACTTGAGGTTCTGCACAATTACCCGTTCGGGTAGTCTTGCGGCCGACTTTGTCCTGAATCAGGATACCGCCGGCAAGAATTTCAGATTTGCTGTAAACCAAATAGCCCGGTTCAGCACTAATCAGCTATGAAAATACATTTCATACACAGGGATCAAATCTGAAACTGCCAAAGGCGGAGGTTGTCAGTGTTGTCATCGCCGGCGCTGACGGTGAACAATGCCCGCAGCAATACTGGTTTTCAGCCCTGGAGTTCAGTACCAACGACTCATTCAGGCGTAGTCATTGTCGGCTATATCTGTGTTGGCAGCATTGGCGGCGGGTTGCGGCGGAAAATGTAGCAATACAGTCGTACCTTTTGCAAGTTTGCTCTTTATTTCAGCCACCCCCCCGTGAAGTCGCATGATAGACTGAACAATAGCGAGCCCCAGACCAATCCCACCTCCTTCACTGGATCGGGAAGATTCGATCCGATAAAAACGGTCAAATATTTTTGGCAGATGTTGATCCGGAATGCCGGAACCTGTATCGCTTACATAAACGTCGACCCATCGCGAATCCTGTTGCTGTACGCCAAGTGTGATCTCCCCGTGCAAGGGTGTGTGTCTGATCGCGTTTGCAAGTAAATTGCTGACCGCCCGCCGGAATAGAATGGGATCAGCTGCGAGCATGGTGTTACCTGTGCAGGTGACCGCTATACTTCGCTCAGCAGATAACGCATAGTAAAATTCGCGGACAGCTTCCAGTTCATGCAGAACATCGATCTGTTGCAAATTTAATTGTAGATGCGTGCCATCGACCCGGGCCAAAAAAAGCAGACTTTCCAGCAGCCGTGACAGCCTGCTGTCTTCCTCAGCACTGGATTCCAGTAAAGCCCGATACTCATCAGCCGACCTTGGCCTGGACAATGTCACCTCTGTTGCTCCGATCAGATTATTGAGCGGCGTACGAAATTCATGTGCTAAATCGGCGGAAAACTGCGACAGTCGACGGAAAGAATCTTCCAGCCGATCCAGCATTTGATCAAACGACCATGCCAGCGTAGTGAGCTCTGTCGGCCATCGATGGGGAACTACTCTTTGATGTAACTGGTCGGTGGTTATTTTTTCCAGTACAGATGTCAGTTTACGTAAAGGTCTTAATGCATGCCTGGTTATCAGGATACCAATGATCCCGGAAATGATGATGCCCAGACCCAGGACAAATATGATTCTTTTCTGATACTCCTGGATTAATTGATATTCTTTGGTCACCTCCAGCGCCGCATAAATTCGCCAACGTACTTCTGTATCATTCAAAGCAGTCACGGCCGTCGTCATGAGCAGATAATGTTTGCCGTCTTCGCTCTGCCAGGAATTGTCGCGCACGCGGTAATTTGCTGTCGGGAACGCCGAGTCCGGTATTAACGTGCTCATTCCGGGCGTTTCAATGATAGTATTTCCCTGTGCATCCTCAATGCGTGCGAAGCTTGTAACGTAGTGTGATGGTTGGGATTTGTGCCCTTCCCAGATCACTTCCGGTTCAAGTACCCGTAGATTTGCGTCGCGTTTTTGTAAAATCTTTTGCAGCAGTTCGACTTTATCAAACAGGTATTCATAGTCTTCATTTTTGAGATTAGTGACTAAAATCCAGTAAAGAAAGCTGGTCATAATCAGAAGTACTGAGAACATCGCACAGCCATAGGAGATCGCCAATCGGGTAGTGATGGAAGACGATCTGCGTGTTGCAGAATGCAGAGTGGGGCCGTCGGTATTATCGGACTTCGAGGACATAACCGATACCTCTTACCGTGTGAATCAGTTTTGAGTCAAATGGCTCATCCACCTTCCTGCGCAGACGCAGGACGGCCACATCCACTACGTTGGTATCACTGTCAAAATTCATGTCCCAGACCTGTTCAGCGATCACGGTCCGACTGATTACCTCACCGTGCCGGCGCGCCAGCAGGCTGAGCAGGGCGAATTCTTTGGGAGCAAGATCCAGACGCTGTCCTTTTCTTGTCGCTTTGTGTTGCAATAATTTAAGATTGAGATCGCCGATCTGTATCGATTCCTGTATCGGCGTGGGGTTACGCCTGAGTATGTTACGAATACGCGCCAGCAATTCTGAGAATGCAAACGGTTTGACAAGATAATCATCTGCGCCAAGCTCCAGTCCCCGGACCCGATCTTCGACAAGATCGCGTGCAGTCAGACAGAGCACGGGAGTGTCCTTCCCGGCTGATCTCAATGCCTGTAAAACTGACCATCCATCCATTTTAGGCAACATAATATCAAGAATAATGAGATCATATTCGAGACTCATGGCGCAATGTAAGGCATCTACGCCATTGATTGCCGTGTCAACGATGAAGCCATTCTCGGCGAGCCCCTTTTGCAGGTAATTTGCGGTCTTGACCTCGTCTTCGGCAACTAAAATACGCATTTTTTCACATCCTCATCATCAAGTATGCTCTGGCAGACGTTTTACGCCCATTGGATCCATATACCTCGCCATAGTAACAATACTCTTGATTTTCAATCAGCGTTTTAATCACCATCACCCGGCAAGGCATACTGCCCGTTGGTGGATTTTTGTTTTCGACTTTCAAGCGCAGACCAGATCACTAAGCCCGGCAGACCCAGAATAATCTCCCGGGCGCGCTTAATGAGAGATAAAGCAAGGCCCTGTTGCGGTGGAATTCCGTATGTCATTGCAAGCAGTACATAGGCACCTTCCTGTACGCCTATACCGCCGGGAACAACAAAGGCCGCGCTGCGTATCGCGTGCCCCAGGCTCTCCAGTACCAGGGCCTGTCGTAATGTGACTGGATCGCCAATGAAATAGAGGATCAACCATACCTCAAAGGTACCTGTAAGCCAGGCAAGCAAATGCATGCTACAGGCCAGCAACAGACCGCGGGGATTGCGATAAAAACGTTGAATGCCATCATGCAGGCCTTCGACGGCGCTGACGTAGAGCAGTGACCAGCGTGTTGTCAGCCATAACAAAAACCGTTCCACTCCGAGGAACAGACCGTAGCGCTGGGCCGCCAGAAAGGCCAGAAGTACTGGCGCGGCAATCATCGTTCCAATAATGATCCACTCTATAACCCCTGTATTATCTTCCTGGTTGAGTACCAGCGCGAGTCCCAGCAGGACGAACAGGAATTGGGCAAATATTTCCACCGTCAAGTCGACGACGACACTGGCAGTCGCATCCCCCCCACGCAGGCCTCGAATTGACAATACCCGGGCACCAAACAGTTCACCGCCGATCTGTGCAACGGGTAACAGACAATTTGCCGATTCCCGTATCCAGCGTGCTTCGATAACGGTGACAAGTGAAAGAGATGACGGTTTTACAAACAGCCCTTTCCAGCCAATTGCCGCCTGCACGATTTGAACGGGGTGGACCAGCAATACGGCCAGAAACTCCCAGCCGACGCTGAAGATTGCATCGCTGACCTCGACCACCCCCAACTGCAACACAATAACAGCAGTCAGAATGAATCCGGCAAGCGAGGTCACGATCATTATATTACGCACAGGATTACCTTCCCGGCATGTGTCCGCAAACGGGGATCGGGCTTTTTGTTATCGTTTTTTTAATATCAGGTGAAATATCATTCATGTAATCAGGCATTCCGATCCGGTACAAGAGTTAAGACGGAGAGGTCGACAGATCGCTGAAGGAGATGGTGTGAATTTCATGCTGTTGTAATGCGCTCCGTACTTCATTGCTCAGCAGGGTCTCAAGTTCTTCCGCACAGGCGGCTTCATCTTCGAGTGGCCGCTTGCCGGGTGGTGTTAAAGTGGCCGGATGAAAATAGATTTCGGATACCCCATCGGGGATCTGCTGAATTAATTGTAATACGTGTTTGCGGGTCATATGCCCCGTATCGTGAAGACCGAATATGAAGTCGTTGTAAGATACTCCTGCACGCCGTAATCGACGTGACATCAAGTACACCCAGGGACGTAAAAAAATACTCGATAGCAAGCGCGGCAGGAATTGGCTCTGGCTTATGTGCCACAGGGACAGTGCTGATTCGCAGGGGACACGCACCGCACGAAGCCCGTACTCGGCTCCGATACGGAGTATGAGTCCGAGTACGGTCGGATGTAAATGCATATGATTGTGTGCGTTAACATGGTCAAGCGTGAGGCCGCTTGCTCGAAAGGCCTCGAACTGGGCGCGAATTTCGGCTTCAAGTTGTTGTCGTACACGCGGTAGAAAAAAATAGCGAAAACCTGCGCTCACGAGATTATGCGGGAGATTGCCATCGTCATCCACCAGCAGTGAGACGGATCCGCGCGGCAGTATCGGCCGGTTGCGCACTACGGCAATATGCAGTCCCACCTTGAGCCCGGGTAATCGACGCGCTCTTGCAAGCGCGTCTGCGGTATCGGGTGCGGCTACCATCAGGCTGGCGGTGGTAAGAATTCCCTTTCTATACGCCTGCTCAATGGCTTCGTTGACAGCTAATGACAGTCCAAAGTCATCAGCAGTAACAATCAATTGTTTCACGCACCATCTTGCCGTTGGTTGAGAAACTGGAAAAATTCCACACCTTCTCGGAGTCGTCGTTTGGTCATTTCCCAACTATGCAGCATTTCCCAGGTAATCTCACCGATTTTACGCGGGCGAAAATAGAAACGTTTGTAAAACGTCGATAGCGAATTGAAGATTTCCTCATGTGCGAGGTGCGGATATTCCAGCGAGCTGATTTGCATGCCGTTGTTGGCGATCAGATCCTGTTTACTGTCACGAAACCAGCCGTTTTCCTGTGCCTGCCGGTACAGGTAGGTGCCCGGGTAGGCAGCCGCGAGCGAAACCTGGATAGTATGCGGATTGATCTCCTGTGCAAAGCGAATGGACTCTTTAATGGTCTCGCTGGTTTCGCCGGGCAGTCCGACGATGAAGGTGCCGTGTATTTTGATCCCCAGTTTGTGGCAGTCTGCGGTAAAGCGCCGGGCAAATTCGATACGCATACCCTTTTTGATATTAAACAGTATCTGCTGGTTTCCAGTTTCGTAACCTACCAGCAACAGGCGCAGACCGTTTTCTTTCATGACTTTCAGTGTTGTATACGGGACGTTGGCTTTGGCATTACAGGACCAGGTAACGCCTAATTTGCCAAGTAGACGCGCCGTTGCTTCCACTCTCGGGATATCGTCGGTAAAAGTATCGTCGTCAAAAAATATCTCCTTTACCTGCGGAAATGAGCGCTGAATATTAGCGACATCTTCGGCTATTATCTGCGGGGAACGGCCTCTGTATTTGTGCCCGCCTATCGTTTGTGGCCACAAACAAAAGCTACAACGGGATTTGCAACCGCGGCCCGTATAGAACGACACGTAGGGGTGTTCCAGATAACCGATAAAATAATCTTCGATACGCAGATCACGCTTATAGACATCAATGACCGATGGTAATGTATTCATATCGGTGATCAGGGCACGTTCTCTATTGTGCCTTACCCGACCATCAAGCTGATAGCTGATACCATCGACTTCGGAAAAAGGCCTGCCCTGTGCAATTTCAACAATGGTGAAGTCAAACTCGTTGCGGGCCACAAAATCAATGGCATTTGATGCCAGTACCGAAGGTTCCGGGCTGACTGCGACGTGCGCTCCGACCAGACCGATTATTAATTTTGGATTGGCATCCTTGAGTGTTTCGGCAACTTTGACATCGTTGGCAAAAGAAGGGGTACTTGTGTGTAATATCGCCAGTTCATAATCTGCAATCATCGGGATTATTGCATCCAGTGACAGGCCACGGGCCGGCGCATCAATGAGTTTGCTGTCCTTTACCAATGCCGCCGGCTGGGCGAGCCAGGTCGGGTACCAGAATGATCGAATTTCCCGTTTCGCCTGATAGCGGGAACCGGCACCACCGTCAAACCCCTCGCAGGCTGGTGGGTTAAGGAACAAGGTTTTCATCATGATCAGATACTCCGTGTCAGTCTTTTGTTATGTTTACTGTCTTTTTCATACATGCTGGCGGCGGTTACGCAGCCAGGACTAAAATCGAATCAGCCACGGCAATTGTTCAAAGACTGCCTTAACAGATTCCAGATTACCCTTACGCGTCAGCGCAGCCAGTGCGCGGCCTGGTTTTGCCTGGCGTAATGCACGAAAGGAGTCATGCACGGACACGCCGATATGCTGCATCACACTGGCATCTCGATAGCAGTCGATCATGCAACGTGTACAGTCGTCACGGATACGCTGGGATCCGTCAAATTCATAAATCGAACACATCGGTGTATCCCAGTTGTGACAGCGCCAGAGTTTCAAATTCCAGTCAAGATAGAAATACTGGAATCCTCCGAGACAGGGAAAACGCTGTTCCTCGTCCTGTAGAAATCGTTGCATTTCCTCAATGCCGGCGCCTGGATTGACAACCATCATGCGTTTTTTCAGTTGTTTGACACGACTAAAAGCCTCAAGCAGTTCCTCCCTCGTATAGTTCACCAGATCAGATCCCGAAAAACCCAGAAAATTGGACTGCAGAGAACCCAGGGGATAGGAAAAGGTGACGGCCTTGAAGCCGAGGGAATTTAAAAAGTCCGGCAGTGCATCATAGTCGACCAGTCGACTCATGGTCACCGAAGCCGTACTGTGCAGACCCAGCTCAAGGATCAGTTTATTCGCTTCACGGATCTTGTTGCATACTCCCGGCAAGCCTCGATTTTCCTCGTGTGCCTGAACTGTTGCCGCATCAATAGAAATAATAAAGCTCGACAGGCCGCTAGCGGCCAGTTCTTCTATCCGATGACGCTTCAGGAGTCCGCCGTTGGTGACCAGAAGAACGACCATACCCAAACTATTCGCATGGGCTACGACAGCGTTTAGATCAGGATGCAGCATAGGTTCTCCGCCGGTGATCACCAGATAACGAATACCGTTTCGGAACAAAATATCAACGGCGTCCAGCGCACCCTGGCGCGTGGCGTATTGCCAGTCTGCCTGTGGTAATTTATTTACTGCAAAATTACAAAATCCACAGCGCGCATTACAGACATTGTTGATAGCAAACTGACAAAAGCCAGGACCGCCTTCGCTGATCGTCAGGCGTATGTTGCTGAGTTTGTTCGAGGTCCGGTCAGGACGATCGTGGGATAATCCGGTTGCTTTCAATGTTGTCCGTACCGTAATGGTGAGTCGTGCGTTACAGGCTGTTTATTAAATCAGGGTAGAATATTTCCATCAATTCGGATTGACTCCATTTGTGTCATTTGACTGTTGTCCTGAATGGAAAATCGATGTTGGCGCCAATGTACAGTACGACCGAAGAAACTGGTCGCCCATACTGCAAAGCTAAACAGATCGCGAATGGGGATCAGCCAGGGCCGGGCCGGGCCGCTTATGTCCAGACAGCGTCGTGTCGTGTAGTGCATCAGAATGCGCAGCAATATTGCAGCAGTTAAAATTAACGCACCGCTCAAAAACGAAGTTGAGACTGCCAACCACAACAGGGAAACTGGAATTGTATAAGTCAGGAAAGACAGACTATAACCAAGCGGCTGAACTGAACGGACCGTCCGTGCCCAGCGTAATTCATGCAGGAACAATGCCTTTAGATCCGGTTCGTGCACGATATTTTTAACCAGGTAAGGTGCAAGGTGTACCCTGAAGCCAAGCTCACTAATCAAATTGCCCAGCATGTAATCATCTGCGAGCACCTGAGCAAGTATTGGAAAGCCGCCGATACGCTCAAGAAGTTCACGACGCACAGACATCGTTGCGCCGAAACAAAAAGCAAGTTCCTGAAAGGTCAAGGCAACCAGTACGGACGGTAAAAACCATTCATTGATAAATAACGCACCAAGGGTCGACGCCAGGCCGCCTGTGGGCACACCTGTGTAAAGGCAGGTTACGGCGCCCACACGTGCATCGGCAAAGGGGGCCGTCACAGTGCGCAAATAATCAGGGCCTACCTGCATGTCGCTGTCCGCAATTACCAGCAGCTCGTATTTCGCCAACAGGGACATATTGGCGAGATTGCTTATTTTGCGATTGGAGCCAATCAGGCGGTTGTTGATACTGATGGCAATGTCTTTATCGGGAAAGTCCTGCATCACCCTTTCGATGATTGGAAGTGCCGGATCGCTGCGATCCCTAATCCCGAAAATGATCTGGTACTGGGGGTAATCCTGATCGCAAAAAGAGCGAAGGTTTTCATACAGGTGCTTTTCGAGACCACATATTGGTTTCAATACACATACCGGAGGCCTGGCGACATCCGCTGTGCTGGCACGAGAGCGAAACATTGTGACCCGCCAAACGGCGAAGCCGACATAGCCAAGGGATGCGAGGGCAAGAATCTCGATAGCGGTATGAAACATAATTAATTTGAAAACCTTCTATATATGGAGAGACTTTCGGTCGGGTTTTGCCTGGACCAATGCAGGGTGTTTGGCAGACGCTTGTCTGATATTGCCTGCTTACTCTACTTCGTGGAGTCTTACCTGAAGATGAGAGAAAAATTACATTTGTGTAACAATCGCCATGACCGGCTGGATGACAAAATTGTTCTCGACAAAAAGACCCTTCCATTCATGCGAGAATGCGAGGTTATGCGGGAGGGTGAAGTGGTCTGCTGATTCCGGAAAATAGAGTCGGCGCGTTGACGTGAATGAAATTATTCAGGATTACATGGCCCCGGCAACACGGCCGAGATCTTCCCGCTCAGCCGGTATGCCAGCAAACCCAGCCATTCATGTATGGCAATATCCAGTCCACTCAGGTGCCCGCCTAGATTCCAGCCGATTTTAAAGTCGCCATTGGGATGGCTTCGATGATCGACGGGGAAGGGCAGCATGGGCCATCCGGCCTGGCAGAAGATGCCGATGGCACGGGGCATGTGAAAGGCAGAGGTAATGAGTATCCAGGGTTTTTCGAGTCCGGGTTTGACGAGTTCCAGGCTGAGCGTTGCGTTTTCATAGGTATTCCTTGCCTGTCTTTCAAAGAGGATGCCCGATGTGTCCATGCCCTGTTCTTCAAACAGCTTTTTGGCGACATCGGCGGCTTTGTATTGTTGCCGAACAAGACTGGAACTGCCGCCGGTATATACCAGGATCGCGTCCGGCCAGGCCCTGGCCAGACTCATAAAAGTCAATTCTCTTTCCACCGCAGCATTGACTTCTGTCTGCCCCCAGAGTGCCGAACGTTCCGGATGCAGTGCGCCGGATAATACCAGGATACCTTCAATCGACTCGGGTAATGCCGGATTTGTCTCGAATCGGTTCTCAAGCGGGGAGAGGAGCCAGTCATTGACGGGGAAAAGTGCAATCAGCAGCAGGATCAGGACGATGCCGCCCAGCAGGCGCTTCGCCGGGCGTTTGGCATTTGCCAGCAACAGCAGCCAGACGAGGACCAGCAACAGCAGCATGATGTTGAGTGGCGAGATGAACAGCCACACGAGTTTCGAGAGCCAGAAGAAAAGCGTGTCCATATCACATTATTCAATATTATTGGCTTCTCTGGTTCAGATTTTTTACCCATGGCCGATAGCAGAGGATACTTGCTGTTCCAAAGCAGGCTTTGGCCCCTGATCGGGTATTGGCCGGTTTGTCATTACTTCCAATAAATCAGCAAGTTAAACGCCCGGCTTCGTTTCATGACGTGCTTACCGCTCATGCCTGGTGTTTATTTTTTAAAGGCTTAATCAGTGAGGTTTATCGTAGTGACCAGTGAATCGGCAGTAATGAATACGCTCAGAGGCATCAAAAAGCAGTCCATTCTGGGTAGCTGGGTGTCCCGCATCATGTCCGACAAGATGCAGAAACAAACGATGGTTCACCCCTGCATTATTGATGGACAGCACACCCTGGTACATGAACGGGGCCTGTGCGAGAAGGATCCTCTCGGCTATCAACATATTCTCGAGTTCGCCGGCAGTAATGGCTTTGTGGTAAAGGAGGATCGGCGCGTTGATTTTCTCGAAGGTGTTCGCCGGGTAAAGAACAAGCGTCGTGCCAATGTGATGACGATGATGGCGCTGACAGCAACGATGTTATCACAAAGTGTGACTGCGAAATCCCCGGCCGCGCTGGACGAGATCGATGCAGCCCACGCCGCTCCCTATACCGATGTTACCGATGACTTTGAATTTGATATTGATACCTATTCAAATCAGGAAGAAATGATTTCCGCCATGATCGGCTGGATCAATAACCATTCATCTTTCAGTCATGATGTCACCAATATGCCTGACATTGTGAAAGTTTCAGCAACACAGATGGCCAAAGTGGCTTTCGGAGGTGAATTGCCCCAGGCCATCGATCCGGAAAAATTACGCATTTACGGTTTGTATAATTTTAATGAGGGGGCTGTTTATATCCTGGACTCGCTGGATCTGGACACCGAAAAAGGCAAAGGCATTCTGCTGCACGAACTGGTGCATTTTCTGCAGTATCAGTATGACCGGGATGAAGATGTGAAATGTAAGAACGAGCTGGAGTCTCTCGCTTATTTGCTGGAGGCGAAATTTTTACAATCATATGATCACAAGCACAACATTAATATGGCGCATATAAACCGGGTCAGTCAGTGTGCCTGAATGAATGTACACATTCGTCAGTCTGTGCAGGAAAGCTCAGTTGCGGATGCCGGGGAAAACCAATAAAGTTCGTCCGGGGACGGGTTCAGTTCTTCCCTGGAGAAGTATTTATATCGGAATAGTCCCCTTTCGGGCAGTGCGGAGTGGTTCTTCTTGACACTTTGTATTAATCTGCTGAACCTATAGCCCATTGCCAGTCTAACAACCATGCGATCAATCGAAATTCGAAGCTTACTGTCCCTGCCCACTTTGTGCCTCCTGTTGTTGAGTTTCAGCCCTGTGGCATTTTCTGCCGGGGCACACTGGAGCGACGATTCCGCTGTCATGGTCCGGCAGTCAGCACCGCTGATGCTGGCAGAGTCGAGCAAAAAAAACACTGAAGCTGAAAATGAACGGCCACGTTCGGGTTCGCTGGTATTACCCGCCGTTGCTGAAGACAAAAAAGTGGAAAAGAAATGCATGACCATCTGTGAACGCTGGGGCCAGGATTGTGTGCTCGATCCGGTGCGTGGGGGGCGGAAATGCAGACGTACCTGCAAGGAATTCGGGCAGGAGTGTTTCTAATTGGCAGTGAGGAATTCCCGTACATGGGCGAACAGAACGCCGACAGACTGTAACGACGTCTCTATGCGTTCGGATACCTCTTTTGCCCATCGATGCCAATGTACCGGCGTATGCCCGCCTTTCAGGAACGTTTATATAGACTATCTCCATTAAACTGTTTCACCCCCTGTGACGAATTTGTCACTTCGTTTTTTCATCACTTATTGTATTCCCTGATGAACGGGCACAACGCTCAAGGCTTCCATTGTGCCGTCAGCGCATTATAATTGCCCCACGCGGGGGCTTATTGGCGGCATAATGTTGGCGAATAATCTGATTTTATAGATAACGCGAGAGTGGCGGAATTGGTAGACGCGCTGGCTTTAGGTGCCAGTGGGCATTGCCCGTGAGAGTTCGAGTCTCTCCTTTCGCACCAAATATCACTTATAATCTCCTTAATAATTAATAACCTGGTAAAAATATCACCATGCAAGTATCAGTGGAATCAAGCGGTACTCTGGAGCGCACCATGAAGGTTGAGGTGCCCGAAGAGCGTATAGCAAGCGAAGTCGCCAACCGACTCAAATCACTCACCAAGACAACGAAAATACAGGGTTTCCGGCCCGGCAAAGTACCGCTGAAACTGATTCAGAAGCGCTACGGCGTCGGTGTGCGCCAGGAAGTGGTGGGTGAGCTGGTACAAAATACCTATTACGACGCCATTACTCAGGAGAAATTACGACCCGCCGGACAACCTGTCATTGACCCGCTGGAAGCGGAACCGGGGCAGGGACTGGTGTATACCGCGACATTTGAAGTCATGCCGGAGTTTGAGCTGGTGCCGGTGGAAGAGCTGGAAATTGAGAAGCCGCTGTGTGAAATTAAAGACGAAGATGTCGATAAAATGATCGAGACATTGCGCAGGCAGCGTCAACAATTTGAAGTGGTGGAGCGTGCTGCTGCATCCGGGGACAAAGTGAAAATAGATTTTACCGGCAAGATCGATGGCGATGTGTTTGAAGGTGGGGAAGCCAGTGATTTTGAGCTTGAACTGGGCTCCGGCAGTTTTATCCCCGGTTTTGAAGACGGCTTGATCGGCAGCAAGGCCGGCGATGAAGTAAAGTTGAATTTGTCATTTCCTGATGATTATCAAAAGGAAGCGTTTGCGGGTAAGGCGGTGGAGTTTCTGGTCAGCGTACATGAGGTGAAAGCAGCTGTCCTGCCGGCGCTTGATGACGCGTTTTCAAGGATTTCGGTGTGACAGAAGGTGGAGAAGCGGCATTCGTTGAAGAAATAACACAGCACATGGGCCGCGAATCGGAATCAGCATTGAGAAACCGCCAGAGAGATGCGGTGATGAATGCCTTGCATGAGGCGAACAAGATCGATTTACCTGCCGGCATGATAGAGATGGAACAACAGCAATTGCAGAAACAGTTTACCGACAATCTTCGCGAATACGGGATTGACAGCGGCAATACCCCGCCGGTGGATGTGGCCATGTTTGAAGAACAGGCGAAAAAGCGGGTTGCTCTCCAGCTTATTGTTGCCGAATTGATACGTCAGCATGAACTGAAGGCCGAGCCGGCCAAAGTCAGGGCCATGCTGGAAAAGAATGCGGCGAGTTACGAAGATCCGGCGGCGGTGGTCAACTGGTATTACAGTGATAAAAGCCGCCTGGCCGAGGTGGAAGCCATGGTACTGGAAGATGAAGTCGTCGACCGGGTTGTCGGTAAGGCCCGGATAACAGAGCAAATATTGCGATTTGACGAGTTAATGAATAAAGGGCAGACTGACTCGAAATAAAGAAATCGGCTTTCTGTCCGATATCATTAACACTATGAATAATGAAGAAATAAAAGCATTGAATTTGGTTCCCATGGTGGTCGAGCAGACCTCACGCGGGGAGCGCTCCTATGATATTTATTCCCGGCTGCTGAAGGAAAGGGTGGTATTTCTGGTGGGGCCGGTGGAAGACAACGTGGCCAACCTGATTGTGGCCCAGCTCCTGTTCCTGGAATCAGAAAA
Organism: Gammaproteobacteria bacterium; assembly: GCA_024278135.1. Classification (GTDB taxonomy): domain Bacteria; phylum Pseudomonadota; class Gammaproteobacteria; order Eutrophobiales; family Eutrophobiaceae; genus WLWS01. The sequence goes on along the minus strand of JAJRTU010000205.1, from coordinate 8,056 downwards.
TCCGGATAAGGATATTCACCTGTATATCAATTCTCCCGGTGGTTCCGTATCCGCCGGATTGGCCATCTATGACACGATGCAATTTGTGAAGCCGGATGTCAGCACCATGTGCGTGGGTCAGGCGGCCAGCATGGGGGCTTTGTTGCTCGCAGGCGGCGCCGAGGGCAAGCGTTATTGCCTGCCCCATACCCGACTCATGATTCACCAGCCCCTGGGTGGTTTTCAGGGTCAGGCTACCGATATTGATATTCACGCCAGGGAAATATTGAAGGTCAGGGAAAAGCTGAATACTATTATGTCAAGACACACCGGCCAGGCGCTGGAAGACGTCCAGAGGGATACGGAAAGAGATAATTTCATGGGTGCAGAAGAGGCCAGGGAGTATGGTCTTATTGATGCCGTGCTTGATCAGCGGCAGAATGTGCCGGAAGAGGCGGGTTCAAAAGCTGAGCCAAAGACAGAATGAAATCTGAAAACAACAGTCAGGTGCGAACATGAGTGACAAAAAGCAGGGTAAGAGCGGAGAGGGTGATCGTCTCCTGTACTGCTCCTTTTGCGGCAAGAGCCAGCATGAGGTGCGCAAGCTTATTGCGGGTCCGTCGGTGTTCATCTGCGATGAATGTGTTGAGCTGTGCAACGATATTATTCGTGAGGAAATTCAGGAGAAATCGCATAGTGGAGGTGGTTCCAGCCTGCCCATTCCCCATGAGATCAAACTCATACTGGATGAGTATGTCATCGGTCAGGAGCAGGCCAAAAAGATACTGTCTGTTGCCGTTTATAATCACTACAAGCGGCTGGAACAGGATTTAAAGAATTCCGAGGTGGAGCTCGCGAAGAGCAATGTGCTGTTGATTGGCCCCACCGGCAGTGGTAAAACCTTACTGGCCGAGACGCTGGCGCGTTTGCTGAATGTGCCGTTCACGATTGCTGATGCCACGACGCTGACAGAAGCGGGTTACGTTGGCGAGGATGTCGAGAATATTATTCAGAAGTTGCTGCAAAAATGTGATTACGATGTCGAAAAGGCACAGACCGGCATCGTTTATATTGATGAAATAGACAAGATTTCGAGGAAGTCCGATAATCCGTCCATTACCCGCGATGTATCGGGTGAGGGCGTGCAGCAGGCGCTGCTGAAACTGATTGAGGGTACAGTGGCTTCAGTTCCACCACAGGGAGGGCGCAAGCACCCGCAGCAGGAGTTCCTGCAGGTCAATACGGCGAATATACTGTTTGTCTGTGGCGGCGCTTTTGCCGGCCTGGACAAAATTATCCGGGAGCGTTCTGAAAAGGGCGGTATTGGCTTTTCGGCCGAAGTACAAAGCAAGGATGACAAAAAGAGCATGAGCGAGATGATTCGCACGGTGGAGCCGGAAGATTTGATTAAATATGGCTTGATACCGGAGTTTGTCGGCCGCTTGCCGGTCGCCGCGACACTTGATGAGCTGGATGAGAATCAGTTGATTGAAATCCTGCTGGAGCCGAAAAACGCCATTACCAAGCAGTATTCACGCCTGTTTGAAATGGAAGGCTGCGAAATCGAGTTCCGGGAAGATGCCTTACGCAGCGTGGCGCGACGCGCAATGGAGCGTAAAACCGGTGCCCGTGGCCTGCGTTCGATACTCGAGAATGTCTTACTGGATACGATGTATGATTTACCTTCGATGGACAATGTCACCAAAGTGGTCATTGATGAAGGTGTCATCACCGGTGATTCCAGGCCCCTGATGATCTATGAGGGCTCTGATATGTCAAAAGTGGCATCGGATTCTGACTGATTCACCCCCGGCCTGTCGCTTGCATCGTCTTATTCTGCCAGGCACTTGAAATCTTAACAATCCACCGCCATATAGTATGGCGCAATTCTTGAATACAAATTAGGCATGGCTATGCAGGAAAAACCTGAAAATCAAGACACAGTATATCCGGTACTCCCGTTGCGGGATGTTGTTGTTTACCCGCATATGGTGATTCCTCTGTTCGTTGGTCGGGAAAAATCGGTCAGGGCACTGGACAAGGCGATGGAAGGCAACAAGCAGATCCTGCTGGTGGCACAAAAAAGTGCCGTCGAAGATGATCCCGAAATTGGTGAAATTCATTCGGTGGGGACGCTGTCCAATATTCTGCAATTACTCAAACTGCCTGATGGTACGATCAAGGTGCTGGTGGAAGGTGCGCAACGGGCCCAGATCATCGAGTTCACCGAGTCCGAGTCCATGTTCTCGGCCAGTGCCGAGTTGCTGGAGTCCTCTGTTGAAGACAGTAAAGAGCTCGATATTCTGGCTCGTTCGGTCATGCATCAATTTGATCAATATGTGAAGTTGAACAAAAAAGTTCCTCCGGAAATACTCTCGTCCCTGTCCAGTATTGATGATCCCAGCCGGCTCGCAGATACGATAGCTGCCCACATGTCGGTCAAGATTGAAGAAAAACAGAATGTCCTCGCGTTTGTCGATATTCATGAGCGTCTGGAGTACTTGATTCAGATGATGGAATCCGAGATTGATTTACTGCACGTGGAAAAACGTATTCGCGGACGGGTCAAATCACAAATGGAAAAAAGCCAGCGCGAGTATTATTTGAATGAGCAAATGAAGGCCATTCAGAAAGAACTGGGTGAAATGGATGATGTGCCGAATGAGATTGAAGACCTGGCAAACAAGATTGAAAAATCCGGGATGCGCAAGGAGGCGAAAGAAAAAGCCACTTCCGAATTAAATAAGCTCAAGATGATGTCGCCGATGTCGGCAGAGGCGACAGTGGTACGTAACTATATCGACTGGCTGGTCAGTGTCCCCTGGAAAAAACGCAGTAAGATTTCACGTGATCTGAGCAAGGCGGAAATGATACTCGAAGAGGATCACTATGGTCTGGAGAAGGTCAAGGAACGCATACTTGAATATCTTGCTGTCCAGCAACGAGTTAAGAAATTAAAGGGCCCGATTTTGTGTCTGGTAGGCCCCCCCGGTGTCGGTAAAACTTCTCTGGGGCGCTCCATCGCACGCGCCACCAATCGCAAATTTGTCCGTATGTCTCTAGGCGGGGTACGCGATGAGGCGGAAATTCGGGGTCATCGCCGGACCTATATTGGTTCCATGCCCGGCAAGATTGTCCAGAGTATGTCGAAGATTGGCACGAAAAATCCGCTGGTATTACTGGATGAGGTGGACAAAATGGCAATGGATTTTCGCGGTGATCCTGCATCGGCCCTGCTGGAAGTTCTCGATCCGGAACAGAACCATACCTTCAATGACCACTATCTTGAGGTGGATTACGATTTATCTGAGGTCATGTTCGTGACCACGGCGAACAGTCTGAATATTCCTGCAGCCCTGTTGGATAGAATGGAAGTGATCCGCCTGTCGGGTTATACAGAGGATGAAAAGGTAAATATCGCCAAACGTTATTTGATTCCCAAACAAATCAAGGGCAATGGACTCAAGGCGGAAGAAATATCCATTTCCGAAACAAGTGTTCGCGAGATCATACGTTACTACAGTCGCGAAGCCGGGGTTAGAAATCTGGAACGGGAAATTGCCAATATCTGCCGCAAGGTGGTGAAAAAGTTATTGTTGAAACCGGATATGAAGCGGGTCGTGGTAACACCGAAACAACTGGAAAAATTCCTTGGTGTAAAACGATATCGTTATGGACGTGCTGAAGAAGAAGATCGGATAGGACAGGTGACCGGGCTGGCCTGGACGGAAGTAGGCGGTGATCTGCTGACGATTGAAGCCGCCATGGTGCCGGGCAAAGGCAAAGCCACCCATACCGGACAACTGGGTGATGTCATGAAGGAATCGATAGAAGCGGCGATGACGGTGGTAAGAAGTCGAAGCGAGGTACTGGGAATCAATTCAGATTTTTACAAGGAATGTGATTTTCATATCCACGTCCCTGAGGGCGCAACGCCTAAAGACGGGCCTAGTGCCGGGGTGGCGATGTGTACAGCTCTGGTGTCCGCGCTGACATCGATTCCGGTGCATTCGAGTGTGGCCATGACGGGCGAAATCACCTTGCGCGGTGAAGTATTGCCCATCGGTGGTCTTAAAGAAAAACTGTTGGCGGCACTTCGTGGCGGCATTGAGACGGTACTGATTCCATGGGAGAATGAACGGGAGCTGGCGGAAATACCAAAGAACATAAGGCAGCATCTGGATATCAAACCCGTGAGATGGATTGATGAGGTACTGGAAGTCGCATTGCAACACATGCCCCAGGTCTCAGCGGAAAAGAAAAAGACAGCTGACGCCGGCAGTAAAAAAAAGGTGTCGAGCAAGGAAAACGACGTGATTCGACCGCATTAATTTGTGCTATCCGGCTATCTTGAGACTTTTTTCAATATTACCGTGGGCATTGCTTGACTGACATCATAGCGCTTGTTATAAAGCCCCGTTGCTTGTTTTTCAGGCCGCTCACATTCCACATTCTTCTCCAGTTTAGACAGTTTTGATGGGGAACTACAGTAAGGGGAAATACAATTATGAATAAAGCTGAACTGATCGATGCAGTTGCAGATTCTGCTGATCTTTCTAAAGCATCTGCCGGTCGTGCTGTTGACGGTGCCATAGACGCTATAACACAAGCCTTACAGAAAGGCGACAATGTGACATTAGTGGGTTTTGGAACTTTTTCTGTTCGTCATCGGGCGGCTCGTACCGGTCGTAATCCACGCACTGGAGAAGAGATTCAGATCAAGGCCTCAAAAGTACCGGGATTCAAGGCTGGCAAAGCATTGAAAGATGCCATAAACTAGCGCGCCTTCCGGGTGCTTAGCTCAGTTGGTAGAGCGTCGCCCTTACAAGGCGAATGTCGGGAGTTCGAGCCTCTCAGCACCCACCAGAACTACAGGAGTGGTAGTTCAGTTGGTTAGAATACCGGCCTGTCACGCCGGGGGTCGCGGGTTCGAGTCCCGTCCACTCCGCCAACATTATGATCGGGCGTGTCTGTGAGACACGCCCTTTTTTATGTACAGGATGTACGGTCAGGGTTTATGCTCCTGCAAACCCCAGGCTTTTTTTTGATATGACTATTTTTTAAATGTTACAAATAATTCGAGATAAAACATCAGGTCTGATAGCCATCACTATTGTTGCCCTGCTTATTGTTACTTTCGCTTTTTGGGGCGTTAGTTATTATTTTGATCAGGGCGGTGAGATTGTCGCTGTCAGTGTCAATGATACTGATATTGATTTGCGTGAGTACCAGCGCGTTTATCAAAGCGTCAGAAGACAATGGCAGGCCTTTCTCAAAGAAGAAGCTGACAATATTGATGATGAACTCGTCAAAAAACGTACTCTGGACGTTCTCGTCGATCGTGAACTGATAAACCAGATAAACCACTCACTTGGCTTGCAGATAAGTGCGGAACAGGTGCGTAGTGTCATCAATGACTTGCAGGCATTTCGTGGTGAGAACGGATTTGATAACAGTATCTATGAACGTTCCGTTGCCCAGTTGGGATTCACGCCGGTAATGTTTGAACAGAATATTCAGGAAGACATGGCATCGGAACAATTACAAAGCGCGTTAAGCGAGAGTGTTTTTGTGACCGACAGCGAGGTCAAACTGATAGCCGGCCTGAAGAATCAGACTCGTGATATCAACTATTCGATTTTTCCCTCAGACAAGTTGAAAGAAGAACTGACGGTAACGGAAGAAGAAATTAAGGATTTTTATGAAAAGCATGCCCGGGATTATCTTGAGCCGGAAAGAGTAAAGATAGCCCATCTGGATTTGTCCCTGCAAAAGATTGCCAATGAACTTGAAATCAGCGAGGACGCATTGGCAGATTATTATGAGGCAAACAAGGACAATTATGATGTTGAAGATCAACGCAAGATACGACACATCACCATTGCGACGGGAAAGGATGCCGGCGATGAACAGATCAGCATTGCCACTGCCAGGGCGGAGGAACTCATTGCGAAATTAAAAAGCGGGATGACTTTCGATGAGCTTTCCGAAAAAGGCAGAGACAGTTCAGGCCCTGATTACGAAATCAGTGAGTTGGGTTTTCTGACCAGAGGAATTATGGATCCGGCAATTGATGAGGTGATGTTTTCCATGGACGAAGGTGAGATTAGCGCACCTATTGTCTCCAAAAACAGTGTCGATGTTATCAAACTTGAAAAGATCAAGGGTGGCGCAAAAAACTCTCTTGAGAATGTAAGAGAAGCCGTCGAACAGGCTTATCGTCTTTCCATCGCCGAAAATCAATTTTTTGAAGCGAATGATCAATTGGCGAATTTGACTTATGAGCACCCGGATACACTCGAAGTGGCCGCAGAAGAACTGGGGCTGGAGATCAAGGAAAGCGATTATTTCAGTCGTAATTCCCAAAGCGATCCGCTGCTTTCCGATAGAAGAGTTATCTCTGCCAGTTTCAGCGAAGAAGTTCTTAATGGCAATAACAGTGACCTGATAGAGATAGGGGATAATCGGGTGCTGGTGCTCAGGGTGCTTGAGCATATACCGGAGCAGAAGAAACCTCTCGATGAAGTACGTGAACGTATCGTTACACGCATGAAGTACGAACAGGCCAGCGCCCGGGTCAAAGAAACAGGGGAAGCCGCCCTGGAAAAATTGAAAAATGGCAGTAGTCAGGAACAGGTGGCTGCAGAGTATGGCTTTGAATGGATACACGCAAGGGATGTCAAGCGCGATGATCCGGGGATCAATCGCTCTGTACTTAGAACCGCATTCAAACTGGGTAGACCGGAAGCAGGGCAGGCCGTTTATGGTGGTACATCTTTAGGTTCGGGTGACTATGCCCTGGTTGTTGTTGAGCATGTTACTGATCCTGATGACTCTTCTTATACGAAGGAAGAACTCGAGGCATTCAGGATGCAACTGCAAAAACTGAAAGCCGCCGGAAACTGGACGCAACTGATGAAGGACGAACGCAGAAAGGCGCAGATTAATATCTATTCCGATAGACTGTAATTCTTGCGTCCGTCCCGGATCCGAACGACTTCTGCCATTTCCCGGGCAACAGCTATTTTTGATAGGCCGCCGGATAAACTGTTTGCAGATGGCGGTAACGCTCCCGCAGTCTGGTGGATCGTGATACCAGTGGCATTTCTTTTCCGGCAATAATGACTTTGACTGCCCGCGTCAGCAGTTCGAGCGGGTGCCCGTCCCAGATGACCAGATCGGCATCTTTTCCCGCTTCCAGACTGCCGAAGCTGTCGGCAAATCCAAATACTTCAGCCGGGTTCAGGCTCATGGCCTTGATCGCCTCGATGACGGGCATGCCGTTGGCGGCCGCGTTGCCGGCCGCCTGGCGTACCAGGTAGGCGGCATGGGTGCCCATAAAATCAACGCCGGTGAATATGACAGTAACGCCCGCCGCCTGCAAACGTGCTGCGCCATCAAGGCGCGCAGCCAGCATATCGAAATCACCAGGCAGGTTTGCCATCGGATCAATAATGACCGGCACCCCGGCATCGGCAAGTTCTTTCGCCGCCATCCATCCTTCACTGGCACCGGCAATAATCAAACGCAGATGAAATTCAGCCTGTAATTTCAGTAATGCCCGGATGTCACTGACACGATGCGCGGTTACCACCAGTGGTTTCCTGCCGTCGATAAGAGGAATAAGGGCTTCCAGGTCGTTCAATGGTAAAAAATATTCGCGCCAGTTGCCGGACAGGATTTTCTTCCTGTTTTTCCGGTAGTCCTGCGCATCAAGAAGAGACTGACGAATGGTCTCAAAGGCCGCAGCGCGTGATCCACCGCTCAATTTGCTTCCTCTGGCGGCGAAATTGACGAATATGGCCACGCTGTTATTCAGTATTACCGAGCCGGAATCCTGCAGGCGGATCACCGCGCCCTGACCGGCAAATACCTGGTGTCCGGGTTCCGGGACGACCAGTGCGTGAGTCAATCCGTGCAGCCGGTTTTGCGGGATGAGCGTGGAGTAGGGATTGATGGCCGCCGCGATCTGAAATGACGGGCCAAACAATTTATCTTCCGTGCTGAAATCCCGCGTCTGCGATACCTGGGAAATCTCGACAAGGCCGATATGGGTGTAGGCGTTTACCAGCCCGGG
>JAJRTU010000010.1 GCA_024278135.1 Gammaproteobacteria bacterium | reverse complement strand
GGGCTCTGACTGGTAAACAGGGAGAGATCCTTTGTCGTTCCAAGAATATGGCCATTGAGAATGACAGTCTTGTGTTTGCTCAAAATATCCGGAATAGTTGCGCTACCGGAAATAATATCGGCGTTAAAAATTTTACCGCGACTGAATCTGGCCTGCAAAGCTCTGCCATCAATAATGATTTCCGCATCAATATTGTCCACTGGCGGCCAGAAATGAGAGTAATCAAGAGTCGCATTGCTTGTATCCGCGATCAGCTTGAATCGACCGTTATGGCTGTCGAAGGGAAAGTCCGACAGATAACCGCGAAAGAGGGCGCTGGCTGAGCTTAGTGTGCCGCCAGGCACCGAACGTTTCATCCAGTCCCTCAACTTGAATCTGGGTGAGTAGGGGAGATAATCTGGAATATTGGCTAAATTACTTTCATCAAGGGCAACGGTGATATCAATGAAAGGCGATTTGTTGCCATCAATCTTCGCAATACTGCCGCTCAAGTCGGCCGATAGATCATCACTTTGAATGTGCAATAACTCTGTGCCGAGTTTCCATTGGTCCAGATTTTTATGCCAGCTTACTTTACCTTTCAGGCGTTTCAGTTGCAGTGTTTTGTTTTTCAGTGAGTCAAGTTTTAAAGCTGCACTGTCTGCATCCAGAGAGATAACACCCCGATCCAGATATCCATACAGATGACCGTCAAGATTCGAAAGCGACGGCAGTTGTGGACCAAAATCCGTACCCAGGGCGCTGAATCGGGTATCGAAGCGCAGGCGTTGCGCGGCTTCTTTTTCCGGATCGTAAATTAATTTACCCTGACTCAGTTCACCGTGAATGGAGATATCGGTGAGTTTATCCTTCACGGTTTGCGGTAAAAACGTTAAATTACGAATGAAGGGACTTAGATCGTCAAGCTTCAGATAATTGAAAGACGCGCTATACCGATAGTCTTTCTTTTCGTTGGTGCGGGTGGCGGAAATGATGATGTTTGTTTCCGGCCAGTCTCCGTTATCGGTCAGCAGGTGGTTCAGATTTAAATGAAATTGCCAGCCATCTTTATCAATCCGTTCTCCCAGGAAGCGATAGGCGAGTTCCCGTATATGCAGTTCGCTGTCACCCGCTCTGGTATCAAAATCATTGTATTCCAGCGCACCTTCCAGCCTGTTCAGCTTTGCCTGTTGCCAGGTGCTCCAGACCTTGATGTTCGCGTTGCCCCCGCTGACGTTAAAGTTCAAGGGGCGATAACCTTTGTACCAGTAGTCGGGGTTAATATCGCGGCCGGCAAGGTAAAGTTCACCGGACCACTCAGAACTTAAAAGGTTGCCTTTGGCATCGAATGAAAAATCCATGTTCTTTCCATATAATTCCGGCAGGGTGGCCGACCCTTCCGCCTGTAGACGTGCTCCATCTGAACGCAGTGTGAAACTGACATCTGTCAGTAAAATGGGCTTTTGTTGATGCTTGATATCCAGCCATTCTATCCTGGCATTTTCAATTTTTATTTGTTCCTGTTTGAACAGCCATTCAGCCAGTTCATTGTCACCCAGAGGGCTTACCTGGGGATCACTGACATTGATGCCCTCAATATAAATAGCGCCATTACTCAGTCGCGCGATGGCCAGTTCAAAGCCATTAATGGTCAATTGTTTTGGCATGATACGTCTTTTGATCAACGTGGCCAGCGGTGCGATCCTGATCTGTGCGGAATCGAAATGGGTAATAGCCTGTGTACCGGCCTTGTTCAGAAGGTCAATATTCTCAAGACGCAGGTAGGGCACCCAACCCTCCCAGGTGGCATCAAGAGAATGTATGACCACCGGATAGCCCATGTAGTTGCTGACCCAGGCTTCCACTTCGCCTCGGTATATACCTATATCGGGCAGCAACAAGCGGATCAGTGTTACCAGCACCGCAGCGGTGAGTACCAGAATACCAATGGCGTAGACGGTGTAGTGGTATATTCCTTTGAATAGCCGGGGCAGCATAATTTGAGTCGTTCAATCAGGAATAATGAGTGATATTTGACGCTTGTCATCACCCGGATTATCCATCATGACGATTGACCTGGTGAACACCGGACTTCCCGAGAGCCGTGGTGCAGGTAAGGCGGGACACCTGCATGGAGGCAGGTAATAGAGCAAGGCCGGGAGCAGCTTGCCGGGGAAGGGCTGTTGAATTCAGGTTTAAAGCAGAACGACGTCATATTGTTCCTGGGTATAAAGTGTTTCCACCTGGAAACTAATGGGTCTGCCGATAAATTCTTCCAGTTCAGCGACGCTGGTCGATTCATCATCCAGCAACATCTCCACTACCATTTGGGAGGCAACAACAAGTAGTTTTTGCGCGTCAAATTGTCTCACCTCCCGTAATATCTCACGGAATATTTCATAACAGATGGTTTCCGCAGTTTTGATCGTGCCTCTTGCATTACATGTTGGGCAGGATTCACACAGAATATGTTCAAGACTCTCTCTTGTGCGTTTTCGGGTAAGTTGCACCAGTCCCAGGGAAGTGAGTTCACTTATCGTGATTTTCGAGTTGTCACGTTCCAGATGTTTTTCCAGAGAACGCAAGACCTGGCGGGCGTGCTCCGGATCCTGCATATCAATAAAATCAATGATAATGATGCCGCCGAGATTTCTTAATCGTAACTGTCTTGATATCGTCTGCGATGCTTCCAGGTTGGTTTTATAGATGGTTTCTTCGAGGTTGCGATGGCCGACAAAACCGCCGGTATTGACATCTATTGTCGTCATGGCCTCAGTTTGATCGATGATCAGGTGACCTCCTGATTTCAATTGCACCTTGCGGTTTAATGAACGTTGAATTTCGTCTTCAACCGAATACAGATCCAGTATGGGTCGTTCACCAGGATAATATTCAATACGCCCCAGCAGCTCAGGAATAAACTGTTTTGCGAAGTCTTTCACT
>JAJRTU010000204.1 GCA_024278135.1 Gammaproteobacteria bacterium | reverse complement strand
CATCGCCTCCCGTCCTGGAGCCGTCATGATTTGAGGCCCCGTCCACGACAACATAAATGCTCCCGTTGGCGGTCCTGTAATGACCCCACATATCTTCGCCTTTACAGCTATTATCAAAATATTCTTTCCAGTCTATTATCATTTTTTACAACTGTTCCGTATCCGCGGAAAATCACCCCGTTCAATGCCATCGAAGGACAAACAGAATACCGCAAACACCACATGATTTCCCTTTGTGATCTTTTTTATTTGATAAAGTGAGTAAATCAGCTCAAAACAACTTCCGCCTCGCCCCGGGCGAGGCAAACGCCGTCAGCGCGACAGGCTTCCAGCTCCAGTCGGAGCAGATGTTCCCGGCCGACGCCTTTTTCCGTAATCCTGCCTTTGCAGGTGATGCAATCGCCTACGCGACTGACTGCCACGAATCGGGTTGAAAACTGTCGTATGCAATCCTGTTTCACCCAGTTGGTCAGCAGGCGACCGAGATAGGCCATCGTCAGCGTGCCGTGTCCGATTACATCATCAAGACCGGCTACATCACGGGCAAAATCAATATCGACATGGATCGGGTTGTGATCACCGGAAGCGCCGCAATACAGCGCGAGGACGTGCCGGGTGAGTGGCGGCAGCTGTAATTCGGGAATTTCATCACCCACATTCAGCTCTGCAAATGCAGGTTGACTCATGGGGGGCTTTTCCTTTTGACGATAATGGTCTGCACCGCTTCACACAGCAACTGCCCTTCCCGGTCACGAAAATCGGTTTTTACTTCAACAAATTCCAGCGCCCCGTTCTTTTTATCGTAAATATCCATAATCCGTTTTTGTCCGTACAGGATATCGCCTGCGCAGATACCGGCATGGAATTGAAATTTTTGCGCTCCATGTAGTACCGAAGCGAGATCAATATTCAGCAAGGTCAATGTGTCAGTGGGATCAGGGATTTCTCTGCCAAGACAAAATGGAAAGGTCGGGGGCATGAGGATGGATCGATAGCCCGCTTCCCTGGCCAGGGTTTCATCGAAATACACCGGATTGGTTTCACCGATGGCTTTGGCAAACAGGCGTAAGCGGCCTTTTTCGACCTCTACCTGAAAGGGAGGAAATTCATAACCTGTTTTGCTTCTATCCAGCATCGGGCTGTCTGATTAATCTTCCTGCAATTCCGTCCATTTATAATCGATTAATTCCAGCAATACGCCATTCATTTTTTTCGGGTGAACAAAGGTAAACTCACAATCGCGAAATGAACGGGCCTCACCAATAAAAGGGTAGTCCTGTTTCTGCATCTCCTGCATGGCTTCACGGGTATTATCGACATTCAGGCTGATCAGCATGACACCTTCGCCTCTCTTTTCAATAAATTTGGCGACATCACCCTCAGCGGACGTGGATTCCATCAGCTCGAATCCCACCCCGCCTACCCAGTAGCGGGCCACTTTTATCTTTTCAGGTTCATCAATGTAGGCGTCATCCGGTGCCGACTTGCCCAGCATGGGCTCCCAGACCTTGCGGGCGGCATCCAGATCTTTCACCGCAATACAGATATGATCGATTTTATTAACCTTCATCCTTCACTCCGCCACTACATCAAACCCAGCATCAGTTTGGCTTCTTCCGTCATGTATTCTGATTTCCAGAAAGGATCCCACACCAGTTCGATATCAACACGCGTGACACCGTCAACAGTCATGATCGCCTGCTCAATCCATTTGGGGATTTCCTCGGCCACCGGACAACTTGGTGTCGTCAGTGTCATCACGATCCTCACTACACCGTCATCATCGATTTGTATATCGTAGATGAGACCCAGGTCAAAAACGCTGACCGGGATTTCCGGATCATAGACCGTACGTATGGCCTCTATCACCTGCGGCTCCAACGCTGAGCAAATCATGCCCTCGCGATAAGGCACAGAAGATTCATCCAGCAACGTCGTGTCATCGCCTGTTAGCGCGATTAATGGCATGGTTTACTCCTAAATCCGATTAAAACAACACAGTGTGTATAAAATATCAGTAATAGTGGTATAAAGATACTATAATGCATGTATACGCACAAGAACTGGATATCGGCCTGGCATTGTTATTCTGGATCATTTACCTCGAACAGTCTGCTCAGATGGGAGGCGATCTTGATCTGAATTTTTTATCTTATTGATTAGATTAACGTTATCACTCTTTTCTATATATGAATATTGCCCTGATGAGGGAACGATATGATGCTTGAATTCCTGCCAAATCCCTTTATCTTACTGGAGTACTTATTTACTTCTATCTCAGGCTGCAAGGGTTGAGAGCTATCAGGCGAGGACACCTGTGACCAGCAAAATAAAAATCCGTCATGCATCAAGGGATGATCTTGAACAGATCATTACCATTGATACACAAATCAGTGGCGTGTCGAAACCGGACTACTGGCAAGATGCGTTCAAGCAATATAACAACAAACCCTCAGGCTATTTCCTTGTCGCGGAAGCCGACCGGCAGATCAGAGGCTTCGTCCTCGGAGAAGTACGTGCCTGGGAGTTCGGTTCGCCACCCTGCGGCTGGGTCTTTGGCCTGAATGTATTACCGGATGAGCGCCTGCACGGCACCGGCACCTTATTGCTGGATACGCTGTGCGCCTATTTTCAGGAAGCCGGGGTCAATATCGTCCGTACTATGGTGCGTCGGCAAAACCGGGAGCTGCTGGCCTTCTTTCGCAGCCAGGCCATGATGGCCGGCCCTTATCTGGAACTGGAGAAGGAATTATGAGGTTACAAACGGCCACACGGTTGGCGCTCTATGCCATTCTGGAACTGGCCGGCCAGACTGATCAACAACTTTCCAGGCTGGATATCGCAGAAAAATTTGATGTCTCCAGTCACCATCTCTCGAAGGTCATGCGTGAACTGGGGAAAGCCGGTTACGTTGAAGCGGTCCGTGGTGTGGGTGGTGGTTACCGTTTTGTCGGCAATGCCAAACGCACGACTTTACTCGATATCATTAAAATCTTTGAACCCCATCCCTTTGGCACGGAAAAAAGAAAAGAACCCGGACAGGAAACCGATGTGGGCCGCACCCTGGAGATGATACTGGATGAGATTAACGACACCATCAACTCGACACTGGATACGGTCAGCATCAGTACGATGCTGATGTTGAAGAATAAATTACCGGACGCCTGACAGGAAGTTCTGAATTCCCGCACATCGGCATGCACAGGGCGCGGACACACTGTGTCGACGTCCATGTACGCCCGCATGCCGCCTGGCGTGGAAACACAGGCGCTGATCGGAGTATGCATCAGTCCTGCAACACAGGTGGATCGTCATCCTCATCCCAGCCGTCTTCAGTCGCCGGGAATTTATCCAGCCATTCCTGCATCCAGCTGACGTGCCGGGTTTCTTCTTCCGCCAGATGACTTGCCAGCTTTCCGGCTTCCTCATCTGTTGTCTGTTCGACAATGTCCGCAAAAAACCGATGGGCACGTTGTTCATTGTGCAGGGCGAGCGTCAGGGCCTGGTGCGGCGTCATCAGATAATGCATGTCGCCCGGATCAGCGGTCTCCGGTCCTTCCGGCGAGGTCCATTTATATTTTACCTTCGTTAAGATGCTCAGGTTCTGTTCTTCCGCCCATTGTCGGATCTGTTCGCCATGCTGTTTTTCATGATGGGCCATCTTGCGAAACAGTTCGGCCACCTGTTTGTTATGGTGAGTGTCCATCATGTCTGCCAGCTCGCTGTATCGTTCATATGCCTCTGTCTCCAGAGCAAAAGCATAAGACAGTAATTCCGATATGTTTTGCATCCCGGCTGTTTCTGCCTGTGGCGGGGACTTATCGGTGGCATCACTCATACCATAAACTCCCTGCCAAGCATTTTATCAACATCCGTTTTCCTGCCGGTGTTCAGATGGTAAGGAGGTCGATCACCGCGATAGAGTATGCCCAGATTAAAACCGTCATCGGTCATGATGCGTTTGGCCGCCTGGGACGGATCAGTGGTGTAGGCCACCGGTGCTTTACGCACCATTTTACGCCACTGTTTTTGATCCGGTCGAAAGGTGACGCAGGGACTGAGTACCTGTACAAAGGAAAAGCCGGGATGACGAATCGCTTCAACAATCGTCTCTGTCGTGCCTGGCGGATCACCGGAAAATGCCCTGGCGACAAAATTCGCGCCGGAGGCCAGCGCAATTACCAGCGGTTGAAAGGGCCGTATACCGGTGCCACCCGGTGTCAGCACGCTGTCCCAGTTCGGATCGGTCGTCGGTGAGGCCTGGCCCTTGGTCATACCATAGACCTGGTTGTCCATCACAATATAGGTAATATCCACATTACGGCGACAGGCATGCAGGAAATGATTACCGCCAATGGAAAAACCATCGCCATCCCCCCCTGCACAGATCACATTCATATCCGGCCTGGCGACTTTCAGACCGGTGGCCAGCGGCAAAGAGCGGCCATGTACACCATGAAAACCATAACTGCTCATGTAGGCTGGCAGGCGGGACGAGCAACCGATACCGGAAATCACCGCTACATTGGCGGGATCCAGATTCAGCTCCGCCAACGCTTTGGTGATTTCCATCAATACCGAATAGTCACCGCAACCCGGACACCAGATGGGCTTGACGCCTGATTTGTAATCTGCCGCCGTTCTCGGGCAGGCGACTTCACTGGCTTCACTCATGATGCGCTCCATTGTTTGATTTTTTCGACGATCTCTCCCGGTCGAATCAACAGCGGCCCGGCGCGATGAAACAATTCGACCTGCCCGGGAAGTTCAAAATGGGCCCGCAGATAACGATAGAATTGTGGTGTATGACATTGCTCAATGATGAGCACGCTGGTGACACCCTGCAAGGCTTCGGCAAGCTTGTCCACTGGCGGCGGGCT
>JAJRTU010000203.1 GCA_024278135.1 Gammaproteobacteria bacterium | reverse complement strand
TTGGCGAACCATGCCGGTATCGATACTGTGCATGAAGCCGGCAAGGTATTAAGCAAGGCATTTCCGGACAGCATCGCTTTTGCCGGGTCATTTGTTTTTACGGTCGGGGTGATGATGGCAGCGATGACGACGATGATTGTCGCTGCCCAGGTTTCCACCTATTTCTGTCTGGATATGTTTAAAAAAACCTGGCGTTTTTCTGTTGACAACCGGCCTTATCACTACCTGCTGGTCGGCTTCATCATTGGCCCGGCGGTATTGGCCCCGTTCTGGAATTTTCCTGCCTTACTCAAGGTGGTTTTGCTGATGGGGATCAATGTGATCGCGATTCCGCTGGTATTCGCCATTGTGATTTTCCTGGTCAATCAGAAGACAATCATGCACCAGCATCGGGCGGAATGGTGGCGCAACCTGATTCTCTTTGCCGGTTTGATTCTGTCCATTACATTGGCAGCTGAGAAAGTACCGGACTATATCAATTATTTGACCCATTAGTTTCATCGCATGAGGAATACAAGATGAGCACAAAGCAACCAGTATTTAAACGAGCCGATCACGTGTCATTGACTGTCGCTGATCTGGAGGAAGCGATTACGTTTTATACCGACGTCATGGGCGCCAGCTTGCAATATCGCATGGGTCCCTTTGACGCAGCGGAGATTCCGCTCATGGAGGATGGTCGTGACTGGACAGAAGCACATGTCAATGTCAAAGGTGCTCGACTGGAAATCGCCACGCTGCAACTGACAGACAATCTGAACCTGGAGTTATTCCAGTACCACAAACCGGAAGATGTTCGTCTGACGCCGCCGAGAAACTGTGATATCGGCAGTCGGCATGTGTGTCTTGAAGTGGATGATATCCAAAATGCTATTGCTTATCTGGTGGAGCACGGTTGTCAGGCCATGAGCGGTCCCGTTACGATGGAAGAGGGCCCCTGTCCCGCATCCAAAATCTGGTACATACTGGATCCGTTCGGCCATCAACTGGAGCTGGTGGAATATCTGTAAATGAACATATCCACTGTGCAGGTAAACAGGGAATGAGTACGCCTGGTGACGGGGAAGAAAAGGGAAGATAGAACTGATAGAGTCATGCCATCCAGACGGGAAGGATAGAATGAAAGCATGGTGTCACTGGATTTCCACCATGCCTGTATCCGGCCCGGGGCAAGCGGGCGAAAATGGTTTTTTTAAAGCTGCAGATTCCACTGCGGCACCTTGAATAGACTGGAGAACAATAATGAAAAGAGAAGCAATTAATCCGGACGCTTTGTACAGCAGCGTTCAATACGGGTTTTCACATGCCGTGAAAGCCAATGGCAGTACAACGGTGTATTGTGCCGGTCAGGTCGCCTGGGACAAGGATTACAATGTGGTCGGCGGTGATGATATCGCTGCCCAGGCCAGGCAGGCCCTGAGTAATATCAAAATCGTATTGGCCGAAGCCGGTGCCAGTGTGGCGGACATTGTACGTATGCATACCTATGTCGTGAATCATACGCCCGAGTATCTGGAACCCGTGGGCATGGCCATTGGCGAATTCTACGGCGACACAGTCCCGGCTGCGAACACCTGGATTGGTGTGCAGAGTCTGGCTTTACCCGAGTTCCTGATAGAGATCGAGGTGACTGCTGAAATCAGTTAGCGATTCAATCGCGGCAGAGCCCGGCTATTGATTAAGGCGGTTTTGATAAACCCGGCCGCCTTTCATTACCAGTTTAATGTGGCGAAGTGCGCTGATATCCTTGCCCGGATCGCTGTCCAGCACCAGCATATCGGCATACTTGCCTGCGGCAAGAGAACCCATGTCTTTATCTGCATCCAGCAGTCGGGCTGTTTGTATGGTGGCCGAACGCAAGGCCTGTAGCGGCGTCATACCCGCTTCCACATAATATTCCGCTTCGCGAACGGTGGCGGTGGTGCCCTCAGTCGGTGCCGAGGGCAACTGGTCAGTACCCAGGCCAATGTTTACTCCTTCTTTAATGGCCATCTGCAGTGCTTTCCAATGCTGCTTGCCCACCGATTCGCGGCGCTTCATGTACCACTCTGGCGAACCGATTTCGATAAAAAACGGCGCCAGCGCCGGTTGGCTGACCAGTATGGTCGGTACCAGCCAGGTGCCATGCTTTTGCATTTTTCTGAGCGTCTTTCGATCGAGAAAATAGCCGTGTTCGATACAGTCGATCCCGGCATCTATGGCAATGTTGGTGGCGGCTGATGAACCGGAATGGGCTGTTACCTTCGTTCCGAATCGATGCGCGGCATCTATGACGGCATTAATTTCCTCGGGCGTCATCAATGCCTGAGCAATATCACCGCCATTGGTGGCAATACCACCCGATATCAGGATTTTGATCCAGTCTGCGCCGGCGCTGATTTCCTTGCGTGCGGCCTTGATTAACTCATAGGGACCATCGTAGTACGTTTTACCTTTCTCGGAACCGTGTCCACCGGTAATCGCCAGCGGCTCGCCCGAGCTGAAAATACGCGGGCCGATGGTCTGTCCTTTGGCAATGGCCTTTCTGAGCGCCAGATCCGCATGCTTCTCTTCACCGGTCAGGCGTATTGTAGTGATGCCCGCCAGCAGAATTTTCCTCGCGTTGTCGGCCATCCTCAGTGCCAGTTCGGCTTCTGTTTCGTTGGCCAGTTCGGCCTCCGTTTTGCCGGGTAATTTAAGCCCAAGATGAACATGCATATTCATCAGACCGGGGATCAACCAGCGTCCTGTGGCATCAATGATCTCAGCAGAAGCGGGGATGGCGACATCGCCGGCTTTACCGACAGCCGTGATCCTCTCACCTTCAATCAGAATTACCGCGTCCGGCAGCGGAGCCTTACCTTCCAGATCCACTATCGTCCCACCGATAACGGCTGTAACTGACGGCGTCTCCGTCGCCTGGGTCGCCGTGGCAAGGAATACGGCGATCGTAAAAATAATGGCAGTATAAAATTTCTTCATTTTTATCCCTCTATAAATTACCTGATGACTGTTGTCCGGGGCCCGATCGGGCCTGTTTCTTTGCTACCCAGCTCTGTACCTGTTCTTCCATAATGGACAGGGGGATGGGACCGTTCTCCAGTATGATGTGATGAAATTCACGCAGATCAAACTTTTCACCCAGGCTGGCCTGTGCCTGTTTCCGTACTGCCAGTATACGCATCATGCCAATTTTAAATGCGGTCGCCTGGCCGGGTACGGCCAGATAGCGGTCAACCGCTCTGGCATTATTCCCGGCTGAGCTGGCTGTGTTTTCGTTTAAATACGTAATGGCCTGCGCGCGTGTCCAGCGTTTCGCGTGCAAACCGCTGTCGACAACGAGTCGGCAGGCTCGCCAGAGTTCCCCCGCGTAGCGGCCAAATTGCGCATAGGGATCCTGGTACAGTCCCAGTTCACTCGCCAGGTATTCCGCATACAAGGCCCAGCCTTCGGTAAAGGCGGTATTGGACCACCAGACATAATAGCTGCGCAGCTTCGGAATATGCGTTTGCATTTGCATGAGCGCTTGTTGTAGATGATGTCCGGGGATGCCTTCGTGGAACATTAATGATGCAAGATCATATTTCGCGGCAGCGGCCATATCATACATGCCAAGGAATATGGTGCCAGGGATGCGGCCGTCAGCACTGCCGGCTTCGTAATAGCCTGCCGGGGCTGATTTTTCCCGATAGGGCTCGATTCTTCTCACCAGCAGAGGAGCGGGTGGCGCTACGGGCAGTATATCCCTGATTCGCCGGCCCGCATCGTCGGCAATCTGCTGCGCCTGTTGCAGGTAATCGGCGCGGCCTTGTTCGGTGTTGGGATAATAAAATTGGCGGTCGGTTTTCAGGTAGCCGAAAAAATCACTTAAATCGCCTTCGAACTTGACCTCCTGTTTTATTTTTTCCATCTGCTGATGTATGCGGGCGACTTCTTTCAG
>JAJRTU010000202.1 GCA_024278135.1 Gammaproteobacteria bacterium | reverse complement strand
GCTCAGCCCTGCCATTCCATTCCTTCGCGACCATGATAGTACCCGTCACAACAACCATAAGCCTGGTATTTCCCCAGCAGCACCGATGCCGGCGTCGTTGTCGGTACTTTATCAAGGGTTTGCCTGATCAATTCGACTGTCGCTTCAATATTGTTCATTTGTGGAATAATTCGAAAGATATCAATACCTGAGCTTTCAAGTTCATCATGATGATCGATCAGATTCTGCGCCATCGCCGACTGGATCTGGATGCCATTAATCACCAGAAAGGATGCTTTGTCCTGGGTTTCCAGTAACAGGCCGTCATCGTATTTATTGCAGACAAAATCACATTCGTCCTTGGCCAGGTTGTGGGCCCGGGCACTGAAACAGCGGGCGGAAAAAGCCAATGCCAGTCTGCCAAAGCCGATAATTTCGGTTTCCAGTTGCGGTGGTTTGTTGCTGAGAACCTCCGTCAGTGTTTGTTGTGCCAGTTCAAAAGGGATAACCCAGCGTTTTGCCCCCAGCTCATGCAGATGGGATAGCGTTTTATCATTGTATACGTTGATATGCGGGCCAATGACAAAGGCACCGTTTTCTGAAAGCATGTGGATGGCTGCCATATCATTCGCTTCCACAGCATAATGCGCATTGCCGGTAATGTGTTTCAGACTGGAGAGTTCAGACTCCGCTTCAATAAGAGCCAGCGTCGACAGTACCACCTCTTTTCCTGAAGCGCTAAGCTGCCGGGCGATCTCCAACCAGTCTTCCAGACGGAGCTGACGTCGCTTGGAACACACGGTTTCGCCCAGATAGACAATGTCCACAGGCAGTTGCTCTACTGTTTTGTAGAATTGCAGGACATTTTCCTTGTCCCAGAAATAAGGGATCGGCGCAATACTGATTTTCATTGCCATGGCCTGTGATAGGCACCGAGTGTTGTGCAGCTTCCCTCGGACAGTTCGTTGAGTGTTGACATCCATCTGTTGTTGGTTGTATAGCTGTCCGGATCCGCCAGGCAGGCATCGAGTGCTTCACGTAATATTTTCGTAATCTGGGCCACATAGACATGACTGCGTTGGCGTCCTTCCAGTTTGATGGCGGAGACACCGCTTTTGACCAGATCCGGCAGGATCTCCAGTAAATTCAGACTGACCGGTTCCTCAATGGCATGATATATATTGTCGTTTACCTGAAAACGGCCCTTGCATAAAGTCGGATAACTGGTGATTTCATCCCGCTGATAACGGTCAATCAGAACCTCATTGAGATAGGACTCCCTGTGCCCGGGTGTTTCCTTCCAACGTACAGCATGGGCCGGCGAGCACACACCTTTGCTATTGGGTGAATCACCCGTCACATAGGATGACAGGGAGCATCGGCCCTCCACCATCACGCAGAGACTGCCATAACCGAATACTTCCACTTCGACGGGAGTGTTGCTGATAAGTTGTCTGATCTGAGCCAGTGACAGGACTCTGGGCAACACCACCCGTTTGATATTAAAATGTTTGTGGTAAAACGAAACAGCCTGGCGATTGGTAGCGGAACCCTGTACGGAAAGGTGTAAACGCAAATCGGGGTGTCGTTCTGTTGCATAACGCATCAAACCGATATCGGCCAATATCAATGCGTCAACGCCCATATCGGCAGCGCTGTCTACGGCGCGAGTCGCGGTATCCCAGACAGCCGGAACGGGATAGGTATTCACGGCCAGAAACAATTTTTTGCCGCGTGCCCTGATATATTCCAGGCCTTTGTGTATTTCCTCCGGGCTGAAATTAAGTCCGGGAAAATTACGCGCATTGGTACTGTCACGAAAACCGATATATACAGCATCGGCACCATGGTCGACGGCACTTTTCAGTGCCTTCAGATTGCCGGCAGGGCAAATTAATTCAGTTGCAGGAGTTTCTGTTTCGTTCATCTTTGTCTAATGATACTTCATAATAATTGGCATCCGGATTTCTGCCGTCCACCCCGCAGATCAGGAGTGCCTGACACATGCCAGTCACGGATTTCAATGTTGGCCCTTGCAGTCAAAAACCATCGGCCCGGCCTGACTCATGCATTGTCTGTTTATCAGCAGCGTACCTGAAAAAAAACATCAATCTGCCGGATATCAGGGCAGGAGAAGAATAAACCTCCTTGCCCTCCAAGTCTATGGCGACAGACAAGAAGTACAGCAGAATTTTATTATTGAAATTTCTGTTATTCAAAAGCGATGTGTCCAGAAAAACTGACTTGAAAAATCGGCTGTCTGACTTCGATAAGTTCCAGACTCACGGAGCCAATCATGATTGAAAGTCAGTGTCAGTTCGTTACCCGGCGTGATGATCCAGCGCAACTGGCTGTTGAAGGTCATAAAATGGGTTTCGGTTTCCTGTTGCAGGTAATTCGTCCATGAAATCGTGGGGCTGAAGTTCGCATTCACCCGCAGACGGTTTATCTCGATATCAAAATCACCGTGAGGCAGATTGGTATTGATATATTGACGTTCCAGTCCCAGCAGTAATTGTGGAATGGGCCTCCAGGCCAGTCTTCCGCGAATGTCAACCTTGCTGCCATCGTAGAACTCCCCTGCCTTCCATTCAACCTGAACGCTGAATTTTCGGTTTCTGGTAGTTTCAGTCAGGCCGTATAGCGAATAAAAATCGTAGTCCCCCGTCGGAATGATGACACCCTCCTGGATCTTGAAAGGCGCTGTTAGCGTCTCGTGCTCCCAGTTGCCCCAAACCTGGAATTTGTCCCCGCTTTGATTTTCCACGGTAATTAAACGTAGAAAAATATTCGCGCTTTCCAGATCGTTGTCGGTCGAAGTCGTCACAGCCCAGTCGAAACCGAAGTCGACGGTACGTAGAAAGAACTCGCCTTTGGGGCGGACTCGATAGCGGAATTTACCGTCGTATTTTCGAATACCGGCGCGATTGACGAAGCCCAGGGCAGGATTGAAATTTTCCTGAGTTTCTGTGAAGTTCGCCTGTGCATTCCATTTGTCATTGGGGAAATTCAGGCGTAGTGCGTAGGAAAGCTCATTATCAGCCACACCCTCTGTTGAGGATTTCATGATATAGGCGTCGGCGAAAAATAACTGATTGCCGAATATCCTGCTGTTTCGATAACGGAAATCCATACCGACCAGAGCATTGTCGGTATCGTTGAAGGGATCTCCATAGGTCGCTATTGCACCCACTCGTGATTCCTCCAGAACATCTCTGGTGACGCGGGCAACCGTCAGGTTTCTTGCATTTATATTCGCCGTCCCTCCCATTTGCGTATTCATCAGTCCAATGGAATAGCGGCCATAACGACCGGTAAGTTTGGCTCCTGCGTCCAGATTGATGCTGTCGGGATTTTCCACATCACCTATCAAACCGATACGTCTGGAAAAATAGGGCATGCCACTGACTTTATCCAGTCCGGCAAATTGAAATATATTGGCATCACGCACGAAAAAGTTGCGCTGCTCGGGGAAAAACAGGGCGAAACGAGTCAGGTTGGTCTGTATGTCATCTACTATCGTGTCAGAGAAATCCGGATTCACCACCAGTGAGGCATTAAGTGATTGCGTCAGCTTGTAAACAATCTGACCACCGGGCTTCAGGCTGAAGTCTTTATCGTCTCCCCAGCGATATTGGGCGGCCATAAGCGGTATGACATCCAGCCCCCTGCCCTGTTCAAGATCCTGTAAGCCGCGTAACTCACCGAAACCCGCAACAAACGAAAAACCTCGATCCTGGGAAATATTAGCCCATCGGATCCATTCATTATTACGGGGAATCCTGCGTGAAATGTTCAGACCCCAGTGATCCGTGTCCGGGTTGAAACTCAGCGTCTTCACGGGTATGGCCATCTCGGCAGTCCAGCCCTGATCATCAATATTGGCATCGGCATACCAGATCCCGTCCCATTCCCGACGATAGGAGGTGTTGTTTTCTATGCGAAGATCGCGTTTTGTGCCGAGAGGATTGACAACAAACAAAAACGCATTACGCCGATCCAGCAAAGAATCAAATGCAATATAGATGCTGTCATCATTAAAAAGCTGAGCATCTTCGCGTAAATTATTGGCGACGATCTGCTCCGGATGCCGGTCGTAACAACGTATACCAATATAGATCATATCGCTGTTATACATGAGATAGATCGCAGTCCGTTCACTCGGTGCCGCCCCCACGATCGGATCGGTTTGCCGGAGATCATTGATGACACTGGCGTCTTCCCAGGCGGATTCGTCCAGCACACCATCTATGACCGGGGTCTTGTCCGTCTTCGCTATCTCGAATCGCGGTTCTTCTGCGCCAACAGATATAAACGAAATCAACAGTATCGCTGTTGACAGCAATCTCTTCTGGCCGGCGGATTTCATTCTAATCAAGGCCTAAAGGGTACAATGACATTAATGTATCTGCACGCACTCTAACGCAGTTCGGGTTTAAAAAAGCTTTCTACGTCTGTTTTCCAGTCAAAGTTTGATTTACGTCAATCACTTTGATGTTATTTTCCCCCAGGGCGCTTCACTTTATTTTGCCGCCGGAATACAGCAGGGCAAAAATGTCCGTAACGCGCTGTCAGCGCTGTGAATATACGTGTGAAACGCGTAAAAGGGACTAAACTATCAAGTAAGCATTGATCTATTGAGGTGAATCTGATGACCTGGAACAAGGTATTGCTTGCAAGTGAGCAGATTGAAGAACAACGTGCCCTGGAAAACCTGAAAAAACAATTTGAAAAGTTATACATCAGGGCTGACGGACCGGACGATATGGCCTTGCTCTCTGACAATGAATATAAAAATGGCAAGATAGGCATCTACTTCACGCCAGGTTGCCAGCCCTTCTGCGATGATTTAATTTCCCGGTACAACGGAGAGGAATGCGAACAGCCAACAATAGATCATGTTTTCCTACTGGACGGTAATGATTATGCCCTGGACTTGTTAAGGTGAAATCAAGGACGATGAAACCGTCTTGACGGGTATAAGTATTGCCGGATACCCACTCTTTCCAGCGCCTATGCTTGACAAGTTTTTCACAAAACCCCTGGAACTTCAGGTTGGCGGGAAAATATTGAAATTCAACTCGGAAGTTGATTTCGAATTCAGTATGGCAGGCAGAACCGCCATACCTTCAGCAAAAATATCTGATCTTCTGAAGCTGTCAGTGGAAGGACTGAAGAAAGAAGAGCAAGCTGTCATTAATACCCGGGATTCATTTTATTCGATTCTTTCCCAGGCCATCGAAGACCCAAATACAATCGATCGTGCTTTGCGGGAACTGGATACGCTGGTTTTATCACAGGATCATGATTGGCGTGACCTTATCAAGGCGCTGAACGAAAATGATGAGAAGTTCAATCCACTTCGCATGATTGCACTGGCCA
The DNA here is from genome assembly GCA_024278135.1 of Gammaproteobacteria bacterium. Classification (GTDB taxonomy): domain Bacteria; phylum Pseudomonadota; class Gammaproteobacteria; order Eutrophobiales; family Eutrophobiaceae; genus WLWS01. Next base: position 13,402 of record JAJRTU010000202.1, on the reverse strand, counting down.
AATATCTGAAATACCTGACGGCACTGAAAGACACTGTTGCTTATATTCTTGTGGAAAAAGAATCTCCTCCTGAATCTACATTTGCGGAAGGAGAAAAACAAAACCCCGAGTTTGCCGCAACCTGGACTCCCGGGCGCATGCCAGACGCTGCAGTGATTGCGGAAAACAAAGAGGATACGTTGGAAAGACTGCCCAGGGGTGAGGCAATGAAGATTATACTGACACCCGGAACACCGTTGGATCTCTATCTTTCTGATTACAAATGCCGCTTACTGGTTTCCGATAACAAGATACTGTTCATCGATAAAGCGGGTGGGGAAACCGTTCTGGGTGCGGGGCGTAATATTATCGGTCGTGGTGCTGACAGTGTGGTGAAATTTGACGCCGCCCCGCGCGAAATATCAAGAACACATGTGCTTATATACAATGAGGATAATAAAAATATTTATCTAACAGACCTTTCATCAGGAGGAACTTTCATCCCCAGAGAAGAATTTAAACGTCTCATCTGTTGATGCTGGAGTTTTGAGGCCCCGGTATACTGCAAGTGGCAGATCCGGCGTGATAGCGCTTGACCCGACTAACCCGCTTCGAATCTATTAAAAAAATCCTCGACTTCAGACAGCTCATGCGTTTGCCGCATTGTTGGCAAACTGTTCAGGAATATCCTGCCGTAAGATTTTGTCTTTATTCTTGGATCACAAATCATCAGTACACCATAATCGTTCCTGTCCCTGATCAACCTGCCTATACCCTGTTTCAGTGCAATGACGGCTTCCGGCAACTGGTGTTCCATGAAGGGATTTCTACCCTGCTCTTCCATTATTTTCATGCGAGCCTGCAACACCGGATCGCTCGGTGCGGAAAATGGAAGTTTGTCTATGATTACGCAGGAAAGGGCCTGTCCCTTCACATCGACACCTTCCCAGAAACTGCTGGTTCCCAGTAATACTGCATGTTGAGTCTGACGGAAATTGTCCAGTAATTCGGTACGTGGGGCATCGCCCTGCACCAGCACGGGATAATCAATTTTCTCCTTGAGTAAAGCCGTGGCTATGTTCAGAGCCCGGTGACTGGTAAATAAAATAAAAGCGCGTCCACGCGTCAGGGCCAGAACCGGTAATGCGCATTCAACCACCTGTTCAGTGTAAGCCTGCTCTCGCGGATCGGGAAGTGTCTGTGGCAGATAAAGCAAGGCCTGTTTTTTAAAATTAAAAGGGCTTTCCCAGCTTTTGGCCTTGATCTCATTCAAACCCAGCTGACGGGTAAAGTGCTTAAAGTGGGTGTTGACCGTCAATGTTGCCGAGGTATAAACACTCTGACACTCATAGTCACGCATATGAGACTGAAAGGTTTCAGCGACATCCAGCGGCGTTTGGTGCAACAGAAAGCCTGCTCCCCGGATTTCCAGCCACTGGATAAAATCCACATTATCGGAACGGGTAAAGCTGTCCAGCATATTCAATACCTTCTCAGCACGTTTGAAACAGTGATCAAGCAATTTGCCACGCCCGGAAAATGCCTCAAGCGCAGCGTACAAAACATGAATCTTCTCCATTAAATCGCAAAAAGCAGATCGGCTGGGTGGTTTATCCCACACTTCATGCCAACCGACACGTTGTTCGTTCCGACCGAATGCCAGTCGCAGATCGCGGATGGATTTTTCCGCTTTTTCCAGTACTTCCAGAAATTCAGGCAGATCAGCGGATTCTTCAAAGTAAGCCACCTTGCTGTCATTTGTCAGTTCCAGTAATTGTCGAGCGCTAAGAGTCTGACTGAAGAACAGGGAGGCAAGATCCGGAAGTTGGTGTGCTTCGTCAAAAATTACCATGTCTGCGGTAGGCAATAACTCGCCATAACCCTGATCTCGGAGCGCCAAATCGGCAAAAAACAGATGGTGGTTGACGACGACCAAATCCGCTTCATTGGCATGGCGCCGTGCGCGGAACAAATAGCAATCGTCGTAAAATTCACATTCCTGTCCAAGACAGTTTTCCGTACTGGAAGTGACAATGGAACGAACACCGGCATTTTCAGGTATGTGGCCGAGTTCGCTCAAGTCGCCGTGCGCAGTATGATGTGACCACTCGCGAATATCGACCAGTTGCGCAAGCGATTTCTTATCAAGGTGCCGATCATCAGTTTCCGAGAGCCTTAAGAGATGTAAACAAAGATAGTTGGCCCGTCCTTTCAATAGAGCAACATTTATCGGCAGGCCCAATGATCGATGTACCAGGGGTAAATCACGCAAATATAACTGGTCCTGCAAGTGTTTTGTGCCGGTAGAGATGATAACTTTCGTGCCGGACAACAAAGCCGGGACCAGGTAGGCAAAGGTTTTTCCGGTACCGGTGCCGGCTTCACAGATCAGCGATTCCTGATTTGAAAATGCCTGTTCTATTGCCTCAGCCAGTTCAATTTGTTGAGGACGAGAGGCAAAGTCGGGGATAAGTTCTGCCAGAGGTCCTGTCTCTGACAGGATATGCTCAGGTGTTTGCATCGTGGGCGGCCTGAACAACAGTACTAATAATCGGTATGACTCCCGCTTGTCTCATTTCCAATTCCATTTTCCGCACTCCAAAGCCGCTCCCCGATAATTTTAAAGCGGGCGACGCTGATGCTGCCACGTTTGTTTTTACTTTTATTGATGGATTCCGTGATTTTCTCACGTTCTGCCAGATAGATCTCCTGTGTCTCAAAATCTGAATCCATAATCACCAGTACAACAGCGTCCCAGTCCTGTTCCAGTTTTAATTGCCCCAAACGATGACCGGAACGCCGATCATTCACAATGGCTCTGCCCTTGATCTGCACCTTCAGCTCTTTCCCCTGGTGCATCAAAACGGCATCAAAACTGCTGCCGATGTCCGTTGCAGCTTGCATGTCGAGCAGACGGATAGCATCGTTAATCGAAATTTCGCCGGTAATAGGTAATGTTTTACCCGTAGCCTGGCGGTACTCCCTGGCCAGACGACGCGCCTCTGTGATTAATTTGTCGACAGAATAAATGCTCATGCAGGAACTTGCCCGTGGACAGGAAACATGGCGAGGAGAAGCCATTTTAAGTTCATTTCTGGACCATAATGAGGCGAATAGTGCTGCTTGTTTAACGAAAATAAGCGTAGACCGGGCCAAAATGGCTTTCCCGCCGTCGCTTATCTGCTCCCGGACAACCTCCAGTCATCATCTGATTGTTCCATGCCTATTCTACGCATCCTTCAGAGGAAATGTCATCACCTCATCAATTGTCTGTTTCCCCGAAAGCACCATTAATAATCGATCTATGCCAAGCGCCACGCCGGCGCAGTCGGGCAGACCTGCCTCCAGGGCCGACAAAAATTGTTCGTCTATCCTGACGCGGGCGAGCTTACGTCGATTACGTGCCTGGTTCTCTGCTTCAAATCGCCGGCGTTGCTCACCCACATCAGTTAACTCATGGAACCCATTGGCCAGCTCCATACCTGCGATAAACAATTCGAAACGTTCAGCAGTAACGGGCAGGTCTCCGGACAGCCTGGCCAGCGCTGCCTGACAGGCGGGATAATTATACAGCAAAACCGGTCGTTCCATGCCGAGTCTCGGGGAAACAGAGTGACTGAACAGAAATTCCAGCAAAAGTGAACGATCTTCCGAATCCTCGTGCAGTCCCAAACTGCTTGCCAATGATTGCAGTATCGGGAGAGGCGCCGTATGCGGGTTTACTTCGAGATATCGTTGAAAAATACTGTCGTATGTATGCCGATCAGCGCCGGGTAGACCGAGCATAATTAATAATTCAGACAACTCATCCATTAGAGCATGGTGATCAAAACCCGGACGATACCATTCCAGCATGGAAAATTCGGGTTGATGCAGTCGACCGACTTCACCATCACGAAAAACTTTGCTTACCTGATAAATGGCACCACTGCCGGAGGCCAGTAAACGTTTCATACAAAGTTCGGGGGAGCTGTGCAGATAAAAGGACTGTGCATCGCCCCGCATCGAGAGGCTGGCCGGGATGCTGCTGATATCCGGGTCAGGGATGCCGGTTCGGCTGAGGATGGGAGTATCCACTTCCAGAATGCCACGTTCGCTCATAAAGCAACGAATTTTCTCCAGTAACTGTGCCCGTAACAAGAGCAGATCCTGGCTGGCACGGGGTTGCCAGTGTTCCGGCATAGCCTGGCTCGCCGGCTCAATCCTTGACGCGACTGACATATTCCGCTGTGCGCGTATCCACCTTGATAATTTCACCCTGTTCCACAAATAAGGGGACTTTGACAATCGCACCGGTTTCCAGCGTAGCGGGTTTACTGCCACCTGATGCGGTATCACCGCGCACGCCCGGATCGGTTTCAGTGATCTGTAATGTGACAAAATTGGGTGGCGAAACACTCAGGGGCGTACCATTCCACAGCGTCACTTCGCATATTTCCTCCCCCTTTAACCATTGCCCGGCATCGACCATGGCTTTTTCATCAGCAGCGCTTTGTTCATAGGTGCTGGTATCCATGAAATGCCACATGTCACCATCACTGTAGAGGTATTGCAGTTCCACATCCATTACATCCGCAGCCTCGACGCTGTCACCGGACTTAAATGTGCGCTCCAGAACACGACCATTTTTCAGGTTACGCAATTTGACTCGATTAAAGGCCTGGCCTTTCCCCGGTTTTACAAATTCGTTTTCAACAATGCTGAAAGGATCGCCATCCATCATCAGTTTCAAACCATTTTTAAATTCACTTGTGCTGTATGTCGCCATTATCCAATCCGGTATGCATTACGAAGCGGCGTATGATACCTTGATTTACATGAGTATTTCGAGTTGGCAGCAAGAATTAAGAGAAACTTCGCAAGATCCTGAGATATTAATGGACAAACTTGGTCTGCAGGCCGGCCAACTGCCGTTGACCGGCGCGACACAAGCTATCTTTCCTTTCAAAGCAACAGGTCCATTTCTTCAGCGTATTGAACCGAATAATCCGGCTGACCCCCTGCTCCGTCAGATCCTGCCTGTCCGCCAGGAGGAAATACAGCATGAAAACTACAGCAAAGATCCACTGGGGGAACTGGCCTCACAAGCGGTACCGGGCTTACTGCATAAATATCAGGGTCGCGTTTTACTGGTAAGTACAGGCGCCTGTGCTATTCACTGTCGATATTGCTTCCGCCGACATTTCCCCTATGCACAGGCACCTTCGTCAAAACAGAGCTGGCAGGCGGCGCTGAAGTATATTTATGCGGATCGCAGCATCAAAGAAGTGATACTCAGCGGTGGTGACCCCTTGATACTGACAGACAGCAAATTGTCCTTCCTCGTCGAAGCATTATCGGCCATTCCGCATATAAGACGTCTGAGGATACATTCCCGCATCCCTGTGGTATTACCCTCCCGTATTAACGACGCTTTCCTGGCCCTGTTTCATAATATTCGTATTAAAGTGATCATGGTCCTGCACAGCAACCATGTTAATGAGATTGACGATAGTGTTGAACAAAGTCTGGCGGCGCTCAGGTCTGCCGGTATGCCCGTTCTGAATCAAAGCGTTCTGCTACAGGGTATCAATGACTCCAGTTCGGCCCTGGCTGAATTAAACGAAAGATTGTTTGATTGCGGCGTCCTCCCCTATTACCTGCATATGCTGGATGAGGTAGAGGGTGCAGCACACTTTGCCGTGGATGAAGAACGTGCCAGGAAAATCATGCACGAACTGCGGTTCATGCTGCCGGGTTATCTGGTGCCCCGGCTGGTAAGAGAACAGATTGGCGCGGCTTATAAACTTCCCATACTCTGACAACAGACGAGAACAGACTTAAACCGGCCACTGATCAGTATTAAAGATTATCGAATTCGCGTCGCAACTTGAATTCAGGCGATGTCACGTGGGCTTCGAGCCTGCGCAGGCGTTTTTCCGTCCGTTCAAAGCGTTTGCAAATATCATCAACCGCGCCGGTGCCGGTGAACGAATGCTTGAGATTCTCAAAACGTCTGTTGATTTTCGTCCTGTTTCTGGGAATATCAGGATTATCCTTCAGGAAAATCCAGCCGAAAATGTAGGCGACAAACACAAAGGAATTGGTAAATACGAGCAAGGTCAGTGCAATAATGCGTACCAGCCAGACATCCCAGTTGAAATAATCCGCCAGACCTGCACAAACGCCGCAACAAATGGCGTCTTCTGAATTTCGATACAGTTTCTTTTTCATCTTATCCATCTCCGCTACAATTTGTCACGCCAGTTCGGGTCCTCATTATCCAGAATGCTTTCCAGAGCAATGACCCGTTCCTCCATTTTTTCAGCAAGCTTCTGCAACTGCTGCATTTTGTTCTGATCCGCCGTACCCAGACCTTGCGTCGCTCTGGCGCGGTGTCGGTAGTGCAGGATGATCCAGATCGGTGCCACGAATATCATAAAAAGGATAACCGGCGTAATCAGGATTCCCAGGATTGGTGCAATCACTTCTGACATGAATACTGTTCCCCTGTCTCTATGAGAGAAAAGCGTATCGCTTTTTTATTCTCATGTATTAATGGTAGTGCAACACGATCCAGATCGGCGCGACAATGACAATAAAAAGGATAATCGGTATTAACAGAATAGCCAATATTGGTACTATGACTTCTAACATGAATATGTTTCCCTTGTATTGTCAGGTGCAAAGTGCCACCGAAGCCACGTTTATTCGCCGCTGCTGTCTGTTTCAAGCTTAGCATCCTTCATACGTTTTTTTAGCTGATCCAGCTCATTATCAATATCCGCTTTTTTGCTGAGTTGATCAATTTCGTCAGCAAGGTCGGGGCGACCCAGGTCGTAGGCTTCCACCTGGCTTTCCAGATCATCCAGCTTTCTTTCGTATTGCTCAAATCTGGACAAGGTCTCCTTGACAGCAGAGCGCTGTACCTGCTCCCGGATCTTAAGCCGGGAACGAGCGGATTTTTGTCGTACCACAATTGCATTCTGGCGGTTTTTTGCTTCATTAAGCTTCAGTTGAAGCTGGCCAATCTCGTCGTTCAAGGCATCAAGTGATGTTTCGATCTGTTGCAACTCTTCGCCAAGTTCGGCGCGTCGATCTTCCAGTTTTAACTTTTCTCCCAGCGCGGCTCGTGCCAGATCTTCTCGACCTTTGCTCATGGCCAGTTCGGCTTTTTGTTCCCAGTCTCCGGCTTGTCTGGCCAGCCAGGCGCTGCGCCGGGTCAGTTCCTTTTTATCGGCGATAATGCGTGCCGAATTGGTACGTACCTCCACCAATGTCTCCTCCATCTCCTGAATGATAAGCCTGACCATCTTTTCAGGATCCTCGGCGTTATCCAGCATGGAGTTGATATTGGCGTTAATGATGTCTGAAAAACGAGAAAAAATACCCATAATGTTTTACCTCTGTCTTATCAAAATTAATGTTTGTCCAGGAGAGTAAGAAGGCCGGCCAACAGCGACGACAGAACGAGTTTCAATACTCAGGGAAGAACGCAGGGAGCGCTGTACCTCAGCCAAAATGTTCTCGCGTTGCGTTTCCAGAAATAAATCGAGACGATCCACCATTTCAGTTCCCGACAGGCCTTGTATTCTGGCGCGAACCGGCTCATTGCTTGTCAGGCCGTTAGCTGCCTGAGTCACCAGCAAGGCAGATAACATCAGAATCATTTTGTTCATTTCAAATCTCCAAATTTCGTTTTCGCAGGGACAGATATTTGTCTCTGTATTGCCCTTTACTTATCATGAAGCGTGCCAGTATCGCCATATTGCTGTAAGTCATTGTATTAAAAGATGATAATACGTAAAAATACAAATAATTCATTAAAATTAAAATGGTTGTTAATGCTATTATTTGGCTATTACGGCTATTATATGATATAAAAAACCACATCATGAGTAGAAGAGAAATACACGAACGTCTGCTGGGAGAGTCCCCAAACTTTCTTCAGGTCCAGGAGAAGGTGTCGGAACTGGCCCCACTGACAAAGTCCGTTCTGGTCATAGGCGAACGCGGTACGGGAAAAGAACTGATTGCCGAACGATTGCATTTTCTGTCCCGGCGCTGGGATCAGCCCTACATCATTACCAACTGCGCCACTTTCAACGAAAATCTACTGGAATCCGAACTTTTCGGTCATGAAGTCGGCGCTTTTACGGGTGCCGCCAGGCTGCATATCGGCCGTTTCGAACGGGCCAATGGAGGCAGCCTGTTCCTTGATGAACTGGCCTCCACGTCCGGCGCTGTACAGGAAAAGCTTCTGCGCGTCATTGAATATGGTGAATTCGAACGCCTCGGTGGCCGCAGCACACTGAAGTCGGATGTGCGTATTATTGCCGCTACCAACCAGGATCTGCCCAGGTTGGCGGAACAGGGAAAATTTCGTCATGATCTGCTGGACAGATTGGCATTTGATGTCATTACATTGCCACCTTTGCGCCACCGGCGGGAAGACATACTCCTTCTTGCACAACACTTCGCCGTCGGTATGTGCCAGGAACTGGGACGGGAATTTTTTCCGGGGTTCAGCAAATCAGCCGCAGAGCTGATGTTCGCCCATCACTGGCCCGGCAATATACGCGAGCTTAAAAACGTCGTTGAACGTAGCGTTTCCCGTCACAAATTACTGGACGAGCCCCTGGCTCTTATCCAGTTCGATCCCTTTGATTCGCCCTATCGTCCCGTAGCGGGGAAACTGTCAGCGGAACCTGAACAAAGAGCAATACATCAATTCAGTAAAGAAACCACAAGGGAAGCGGTGCAACTGCCCGTCAACCTGAAACAGGCCGTCAAGGATTTCGAGCTTGACCTGGTGGTCAAAGCCTTGTCACAGGCACAGTACAACCAACGCATCGCGGCTGAACTTCTGCACTTGAGCTATCATCAGTTCAGGAGTCTGCTGAAAAAATACAAAGAGCACATTTAAAACGAAACAGGCCCTCCTGTCCGGTGAAGGTGTATATGCAGGTGGCAAAGGTCATGATATTTATTAGAGTAGCAGTATGAGTTTGTTTAGCGTTAGCTCTACCAGATTGGAGCCACCCAACCTGGTAGAACGTAATAAACACTTCTAAGCACAGTAAATCTCCTTATTTTGCAACTGCTGAATCCCGGATTCAGCGGAAGATCCTTAAAGCTTTACAGTGACATGTCGATACAGGTTTTGAATGGGACGCAGCATTCCCCCCAAGCCCATTCACCACAATTATGAAGCCGGGTACTTTCCCCCGTCCCGGCTTGCTTTTTTACTGCACTTCATTTTTCTCTCTGACAGGTTTGATGCTGTTGACCTGTCTGAATCCGCGCGGCAGCATATTGCCGCGACGCCCACGTTCACCATAGAAGCTGTCTATCGTCCCGGGTTTTAAGGTCAACTGGCGTTTACCTGAATTCAGTAACAGGGATTCCCCTTCACTGAAGGTCGTAATCGCGCTGATATATTCTTCACGTATCTTGAGTTTGGCGGTGGGGATTTGCATAATCTTCAAGCCCTTGCCCTTCCCCAGCAGAGGAAATTCATTAATATCCATGACCAGAAAACGACCGATAGAGCTGACGGCGGCGATAAAATCTTCTTTTGGCTTGATGACAATAACGGGTGGTAATACATTCGCCCCGGCAGGGACATTTAATATACTTTTACCATTCCGGGTCTTGACAAACAGGTCTTCGAGTCTGGCCATGAAACCGTAACCCGCATCGCTGGCCAGCAAATAGATATCCTCTGCAGCACCACACATCACGCCTTCGAAAGTCGCGCCGTCCGGCGGGGTCACGCGACTGGCGACTGGCTCCCCATTGCCTCGTGCTGATGGCAGAGTGTGTGCTGGAATAGAATAACAACGACCGGTGGAATCGAGAAAAACAGCCAGTTGGTTGCTACGCCCTCTGGCTGACTGTCGATAAGTGTCACCGGCTCGATAGTTCAGCGTCTCTGCATCAATTTCATGACCTTTGGCTGCTCGTACCCAACCCTTTGCCGACAAAATAACAGTCAGGGCCTCGGCAGGAATTAAGGCGTTAACATCAATTGCTCTGGATTCATCACGAGCGACAATGGGGGAACGGCGTTCATCACCGTATTTTTCCGCATCGGCGGTGATTTCTTTTTTTACCAGTGTTTTCAGGCGTTGGCTCGAAGCCAGAGTCTGCTTCAGCGTTTTTCTTTCTTTATTGAGTTCATCCAGTTCCCCCTGTATTTTTATTTCTTCCAGCTTTGCCAACTTACGCAGTTTTAACTCCAGCACGGCTTCAGCCTGTTCCTCGGACAACTTGAAGCGTTTCATCAAAACAAGCCTGGGTTTATCTTCCTGTCGAATGATGGCGATGACCTCGTCTATATTAAGATAGGCCAACATCAATCCTTCAAGCAAATGGATCTGTTTTTCGATCTTTTCCAGACGATGTTGCAGGCGACGACGCACGGTTTCGATACGAAAGGACAGCCATTCCTTCAGAATCATCTTCAGGTCTTTCACCTGCGGCTTGCCATCGATACCTATCATGTTCAGGTTGACGCGAAAGCTTTTTTCCAGATCCGTCGTTGCAAACAAGTGCATCATCAGCTCCTCGGCATTGACGCGACTGGAGCGTGGCACCAGTATCAGGCGGGTAGGCGATTCATGGTCGGACTCGTCCCGCAGATCTTCCAGCATAGGCAGCTTCTTCGCATTCATCTGGGCGGCAATTTGCTCCAGCACCTTGTTACCGGAACATTGGTAAGGCAGCGTAGTGATAACAATGTTGGCATCTTCTTTTTCCCAGACTGCGCGCATTTTTATAGAACCGTTGCCGCTTCTGTACATTTCCACAATATCTTCACGTGCCGTGATGATCTCGGCCGCCACCGGGTAATCGGGCCCTTTCACATATTGGCATAACGCTTCCAGTGTGATTTTAGGTTGCTCCAGCAGGCGTAAGCAGGCAGTCGCGATTTCTCGCAGGTTATGTGGCGGGATATCTGTCGCCATGCCTACCGCAATGCCGGTAGTGCCATTCAGCAGTACATTCGGCAAGCGAGCCGGCAGGTGTTTGGGTTCTTTCAGGGTGCCGTCAAAGTTGGGCACCCACTCAACCGTGCCCAGGGCGGTTTCAGCAAGCAGTACCTCAGCATAAGGGCGTAATTTGGCTTCGGTGTAGCGCATGGCGGCGAAGGAGCGCGGATCGTCCATGGAACCCCAGTTGCCCTGCCCGTCCACCAGAGGATAACGATAGCTGAAGTTCTGGGCCATCAACACCATTGCCTCATAACAGGCCGAGTCACCATGAGGGTGAAATTTACCAATGACATCACCGATGGTCCGGGCTGATTTTTTGAATTTCGCCCCGGCCTTCAGACCCAGTTCCGACATGGCATAAATAATCCGTCGCTGTACCGGCTTGAGACCATCGCCGATAAATGGCAAGGCGCGATCCAGAATGACATACATGGAATAATCCAGATAAGCCTGTTCGGTAAAATCCTCTATGGGTCGTTGTTCGTTTTGCTCGAAATCGAGCGTGAGATTGTCAGACATTGGTTTTCCCGGCGAATATCCATGGATAAATATTATTGGACTGCTTGATTGAAACCGGACGCATCATTGCCTGCCTGTCACTGGGCTGAGTTTCAGCAATTTGCCCTGCGCATCATCCGTCAATAAGTAAAGTAAGCCATCCGGCCCCTCCACTACATCCCGGATCCGGCCGTACTGTTTGTTCAACAGGCGCTCTTCGTTCACCACTTTCTCAGCTTGAATTTCCAGCCGGACCAACAAACCGAACTTTAGAGAACCGACAAAAAGATCGCCCCGCCATTGTGGAAATTCATCTCCCTGATAGAAGGTCATACCTGAAGGTGCGATAGAAGGTACCCATTTGTGAACAGGTTGTTGCATACCTGCTTTGTGCGTACCCTCACCTATTTTGGTCGCAATACCATAATTCACACCATAAGTGATGACAGGCCAGCCATAATTCGCCCCGGCTTCGATAATATTGATCTCATCTCCCCCCTGGGGACCGTGTTCATGGGTCCAGATCTTTCCAGTAAGAGGGTGACGTGCGATACCTTGTATATTGCGATGGCCGAAACTGTAGATTTCATCTCTGCTGTTTTCTTTGTGCACGAATGGATTATTGACAGGGATACTGCCGTCTGCATTGATCCGAATCAGGCTGCCACGATGATCATTCAGATCCTGAGCATAATCTTTATTACCACGATCTCCCAATGAAATATACAAACTGCCGTCTGCAGCAAAGACCAGGCGTGAACCGAAGTGTCTGCCACCACGGGATTTTTTCATGGCTTTGAAAATGGTTTCGACACCGACAAGTCGGTTCCCCTGCAGCTTTCCACGTACGACTTCCGTGCCGTAACCGCGTTTATCCTGTGCGGTATGGGAAAGGTAAACCAAAGCGTTGTTTTCAAAATCCAGATGAAGTGCGATTCCCAGCAAGCCCCCCTGCCCTTTTTTCTTTACCGCTGGCAGTCCTTCAACAGGCGCACTGATCACGCCTGTTGCTGAAATGATCCGCAAATAACCGGGACGTTCTGTCACCAGCACCTCACCAGTAGGTAAAAAGACCATTCCCCAGGGCTGGTTCAGTTTATCTGTGACAATCTCCACATTAAAAGAGTGTTGTTCAGAAATAAACAGATCAGCGGCCTCGATTTCGTTTGGGGACAGCGATGAGCGTAGAATAAGAAACAGGCAGAAAATTTTCAGGGGATATATGTTCATACTTGATTAAACAGCTGCCATATTCCCCTTTTGTTCCAGCCAGCGCTTCCGGTCTGCTGCTCGCTTCTTCGCCAGCAGCATATCCAGCATCTGCTCGGCCTTTTTTTGCTGTGGCAGAGTAAGCTGTACCAGACGTCTGGTTTCTGTAGCCATCGTGGTTTCGCGTAATTGCAGGGGGTTCATTTCACCCAGACCCTTGAAACGTTGCACATCAACATTTCCGCGGATTTTTTCCGCAGTGATTCGATCCAGCAGCCCTTCCTTTTCGGAATCATCCAGGGCATAAAAAACTTCTTTACCGACATCAATACGATACAGGGGGGGCATGGCAACGTAAATATGCCCGTTTTCGACAAGGACACGAAAATGTTTAAGAAACAGGGCGCAAAGCAGAGTCGCAATATGCAGACCATCTGAATCCGCGTCGGCCAGAATGCAGATCTTGCCATAACGCAGACCCGCCAGATTCGGGGAGCCGGGATCAACGCCGATAGCAACGGAAATATCATGTACTTCTTTTGATGCCAGCACCTCTGTGGAATCCACCTCCCAGGTATTCAAAATTTTCCCCCGCAAAGGCATTACCGCCTGGAATCCCCTGTCCCGCGCCTGTTTGGCGGATCCTCCGGCAGAATCCCCTTCTACCAGAAATAATTCACTGACATTCGGATCCTGTAGCGAGCAATCCGCCAGTTTGCCTGGCAAGGCCGGCCCGCCGG
>JAJRTU010000201.1 GCA_024278135.1 Gammaproteobacteria bacterium | reverse complement strand
GTAAACGAATATACCGAAAGCTTCCTTGCTTCCATCAAGGAAAGAAATGCCTATCGTTATGATAAAGCGATGGGTACAGGTCTGTATGATTCTCCCATCTGCGAGCAGGGACTGGACATGGACTCGATTCTGGATCTGTACAGGGAGAATGTCGAACAACAGGGCATCACCACTGTATCCGGAAAGTTCATGGGTTATATCGCTCCCTGCAGTATGTATTACTCGGCCCTGGCTGACTATATTGCGGCGATTACCGATCCCTATTCGGCCGATTATTCAGCCAGCCCCGGCGCCGTATGTATGGATAATATGCTGATTAAGTGGATGGCGGAACTGGTGGGTTATCCGGCAAAAACGCAGGGTAATCTGGCGTCCGGGGGCAGCATCGCCACCTTGATTTGTATCGTGACGGCGCGGCAGGCGCATGGACTGAAATCCAGGGATTATGAAAAGACCGTTGTCTATTCCACCGATCTTACGCATCACTGTTTCAGGAAAGGTCTGCACATCGCGGGTATGGGAGAGTGCGTGCAGCGTAATGTGGCGATGGATGAACAATTCAGAATGCGGGCGGATGCCCTGGCTGAATACATCAGGCAGGACCGGGAAGCAGGCTTGATGCCGTGGTTGGTTGTGGGTTCCTGTGGCACCACCGATCTCGGTAGTATCGACCCGCTGGATGCCATTGCTGATATCGCCGCTCAACAGGGGATCTGGTTTCATGTAGATGGCGCTTACGGCGGATTCTTTTTGCTGAGTGAACTGGTCAGAGATAAATTCAGGGGTGTCGAGCGCTCTGATTCCATTGTAATGAACCCCCATAAAACTCTGTACACGCCCTTTGGTCTGGGGGCAGCGCTCATCAGGAAGGGCGATTTGCTGTATAAGGCCCACTATCATACCGCCAGCTATTTACAGGACAATTATCTGGAGCAGGATGAACTGTCGCCGGCGGATCTGGGTCCGGAACTTACCCGGCATTTTCGTGCCTTGCGACTTTGGTTGCCGTTGAAGTTGATCGGTGTCGGGCCTTTTCGTGCCGCCCTGTCGGAAAAAATATTGTTAACCCGTTATGCCTATGAACGGATGCGGGAACAGCATGGTTTCGAGATGGGCCCCTATCCCGAATTATCCACTTTTGCTTTCAGGTATGTGCCTGCGCAGGGTGATGTGGATGATTTTAACCGGCGCCTGATTGAAGCCCTGCGTCAGGATGGCAGGATCTTTTTATCGTCAACCCTGCTGGATGGCAAATACATGATTCGGGTGAATATACTGTCTTACCGGACCCACCTGGAAACCATGGATCTGGCGATAGATATAATCAATACTTACGTCGGTAAACTGACATCGGATAAATAAACCGCATTATACAGGAACTCCACTATGGCCAGATTCCCATCCTTACCCGAGAATACGCAACTCGGCGACGTCTTTAAACGTTTTCCGAAAACCGTCTGGCCTCTTTGTGAGTATCACGATATTTTGCTGCGCGGCGATTCGGAATTAAGTGTTGCCGAACGCGAGATGCTGGCGGCCTATGTGTCCGGTCTGAATGCCTGTAACTTTTGTCATGGTTCGCATCGTATTATCGCTGAACTGCATGGTATCGATGAGAAGGTATTTGACAATCTGATCAGTGATCCTGCGCAGGCCGGTATTGATGACAAGTTCCTGCCATTGCTTGCCTATCTGAAAAAACTGACGGAAGCCCCGAGCAAGTTAAGCGGTCAGGATGCAGAGGCGGTATTTGCGGCAGGCTGGAGTGAGGAAGCCTTTTATGATGCCATCTGCATTTGCGCCCTGTTCAATTTCATGAATCGTATTGTCGAGGGAACGGGGGTGATCAGTAATGACATGATAAAGGCAGAGCAACGTCAACGCATGCAGTCGAATGTGGATGATCCGGAATACTACCGTAATTATGCCCGAATGCTGGCGAATATCAGCTGAGACATAAAAATGAAAATCACCCGTAGAGATTTCATCAACGGTGTGCTGGCAGGCTCCGGGGCGGCCCTGCTGCATCCGGGTGTGGTTCTCTCCGCAGCGGGTAATAATCGCAGGCAGTTGGATAACAGCTGGTATGGATACGGGGGTGTCGGTGACTATGCCGTGTCGCATGGCAACACCCCGGAAGTGGTCAATACAGCACATCGACTTCGCGATGGTGCGTTCGCCGGACTGCCCGCTAATCTGGCTGTCGATGAAGAATATGATCTGGTGATTGTGGGTGGCGGCGTGGCCGGTCTGGGTGCGGCCTGGCATTTCAGGAAAAATGCCAAAGCAGGGCAGACATGCCTGATGTTGGACAACCATCCCCTTTTTGGTGGTGAGGCGAAAGAAAATGAGTTCGAGGTCAATGGCGAAACGTTGATCGCTCCGCAGGGGGCCAACGGTTTTTTTGTCCCTCCCGTAGTAAATGATCCTGAGCAGGCGTCCGGCGATGCCCGCTACTATGCTGAATTCAACATTCCCCGTGATTTGCCTTACGCTGAGTGGGACTCGGAGCTGAGGCCACTGAAACTGTGTCGTGATAACTTCGGTTTTCAGTATTGGTTACGTGAGACCGCTACCAATATCGGTCATTATTATGAGTCTGATGGAAGCGGTCGTTGGGCGAATGATATCTGGAATAACAATCTGGAGAATACTCCCCTGTCAGAGCCGCAACGCCAGGCCCTGCGTGACTGGCACAACAGCCGT
>JAJRTU010000200.1 GCA_024278135.1 Gammaproteobacteria bacterium | reverse complement strand
CTTGCACAGGACGTAGGTATGTCGCGTGAGGACACGACTGCACGGATGCAGGAGGTAGAGCGAAGCAGGAAGCTAGAGCCGCGGAGTCCGTAGCGACCGCGCAGGAGCGGCTTGTCACAGGATGTACGGTCAGGAGCGGTGAATTCACAGGCTGGAATGGTTGGCAGGATATAATGGCATTAATAGTTCAAAAATTTGGCGGCACTTCGGTAGGCAGTATTGAGCGTATTCAGGCTGTCGCACAAAAGGTTATCGCGACCTGCAAACAGGGCCATCAGGTCGTCGTGGTCGTTTCTGCCATGAGCGGTGAAACTGATCGCCTGCTGGCATTGTCCCGGGAAATCAGCCCGCAACCGGGCGCGCGCGAGCTGGACGTGTTGTTGTCCACCGGGGAGCAGGTCACGATAGCTTTATTGAGCATGGCCTTGTTTGAAATGGGATGTGCGGCGGAATCGTTTACGGGCGCGCAAGTGGGCATTCTGACTGACAGTGTACACAGCAGAGCCAGGATCAGGAACATTGATGCGCTGCGCGTATCGCAGGCCCTGCAGGACGGTAAGGTCGTGGTGGTGGCGGGTTTCCAGGGCATTGATGAGAAGGGTGATATCACCACTTTGGGGCGAGGGGGTTCTGATACTACCGCTGTCGCGATGGCCGCGGCGCTGGAAGCGGATGAATGCCGTATCTACACCGACGTGGATGGTGTTTACACGGCCGATCCACGCATCGTCAACAAGGCAAAACGCATTGATCGGATTGCCTATGAAGAAATGCTGGAAATGGCGAGTCTCGGATCAAAGGTCTTACAAATCCGCTCTGTCGAATTCGCCAGCAAGTACAATATTTCGTTAAGGGTGTTGTCCACTTTTAAGGACGGCCCGGGTACGCTTATTACCAACGAGGATGAGAGTATGGAACAGGTTCTAATATCAGGTATTGCCCATAACCGAGACGAAGCGAAACTGACGATACGTGGCGTGCCGGATACACCCGGTATCGCCTCGCGGATCCTCGGGCCGATCGCAGCAGCCAATATTGAAGTGGATATGATCATCCAGAATATTGGTGATGATAACAGCACGAATTTCACTTTCACGGTACACCGGAACGACTATTGCCGGGGCCTGGAGATTCTACAGAACATTGCCGAAGAACTGGGCGCCGATGGCGTGGCCGGTGATGACAGCATTGTGAAAATATCCGTAGTGGGGCTTGGTATGCGTTCCCATGCCGGGATAGCCAGTCAGATGTTTGCCGTATTGGCGGAAGAAGGTATCAATATTCAGATGATTTCAACATCGGAAATCAAGATTTCCGTCGTAGTTGACGAAAAGTATTTAGAATTGGGTGTAAGAGCGTTACACTCTGCATTCGGCCTGGATGAAGGCGATTAAGCTCAGGGCTTTCAGGCGGGTCACAGGAAAGAGATTATTCAAAAACATAATAACAGGATGATCTTCAGTGAAGTTATTTTGATATAAGGGTTTATATAGGAGAAGTAAATAATGTTGATATTGACACGCAGGGTTGGCGAATCACTAATGATTGGTGATGATGTTAACGTAACTGTACTGGGAATACGTGGTAATCAGGTCAGGATAGGAGTGGATGCGCCGAAGGAAATAGCAGTACATCGGGAAGAAATTTACGAAAGGATTCAGGCGGAAAAATCAGGCAAACCCAGCCAGGAAGCTTATCCTGAAGATGATGGGGCGACGGACGATTATTAGCTGAAGCCGTTTCACAGCAAAGTGACAAACTTGTCTCTCAGGATAGCAAGCGCAGAGATAAGACCTGGGAGGTATTACGCTATGTAGGTCACAAGCCGGACGGGTATTTTGTATTTGTCCGGCATTGTGATTTTTTGTGTATTTAACTTTATGTGACAAACACAATTTTCGGAGAGGTGGCCGAGTGGCTGAAGGCGCTCCCCTGCTAAGGGAGTATGGGTTAAAAGCCCATCGAGGGTTCGAATCCCTCTCTCTCCGCCATAAATAATAAAACCGGCCTTGTGCCGGTTTTATTATTTATCGGTGAGTGGAGGCTTTGAAGAGAACCCTCCGGTTCGATTGAATTCCGGGGACAGTTTACTTAATTGTATGAATAATCAAGACCAACCCGGCCATCAGAGCCTGGGTCTATGACTTTGATGCGGGTGCCGGAGATACGTATATCACTACACCGTGGATGGCCACCTCAGTACCGTACGCAATACCTGTCCCTGGCGAATTACTAGTACAACCGGGAGACCCCCCAGCTCTGCTGGGGAGGCCTTCATAGTTTGACAGATCCAGAAATCTCATAGTAACTCCTCTAAGCGTGAGCCGCCAAGCCGCACGCAAAGGAGAAACCATGAGACAAGTTAATAGTTTAAATCACAGCCGATGGGAGTGTAAGTATCACATTGTATTTATCCCGCAATATCGCAAGAAGGTGATATTTGGGGAAATACGAAGAGAACTGGGAGAGATATTTCATACTCTGGCCCGTCAAAGAGAAAGTTTGATAGAAGAAGGCCACATGATGCCGGATCATGTGCACATGATGATATCGAACCCGCCAAAATACGCAGTATCTCAGGTGGTAGGATTTATCAAAGGGAAGAGTGCTATCCACATTGCGAGGAGATATTCAGGCAGACAAAGGAATTATGTGGGGCAACATTTTTGGGCGAGGGGATATTTCGTTTCAACAGTGGGTCGGGATGAGCAGGTGATACGAGAGTATATCCGTCACCAGGAGAAAGAAGATAAACGCATCGATCAAATGCAACTGGTATAGAACCCGACCCCTTCAGGGGTCGCAAGGAGCCTTTGGCTCCGTAACCGCCGCTTTGAGCGGCTCACAAAACTAAAGCCCCCGGCTTTGCCGGTGGATACTTACGTGTGCCTGGCATGACGCACAGGCCGACCGTTTCAGACGGGAGTCTGAAACATTGACAGTCCACCGTCACCGGACGGAAGGACGACGCCAACAAGGCAAGGGTATGACCAGTAATG
>JAJRTU010000199.1 GCA_024278135.1 Gammaproteobacteria bacterium | reverse complement strand
TTTTCCAGCACGACCTCATGCTCCCAGCCATCACCGAAGTCGTACATATACAGTAATTTATCCTTTCCCTTCTTTAATACCTGGTCCAGGCGGATATCTATTTCATCTTCAACATCATCAACAAAGTCCTCATCAGGCACGCCATAACGAGCACGATCTTTTTCAAATTCATGCAGGTGTGAGTTCGTCCAGCCCATCACGATCTGCAGGACAATATGGAGATCTTCCAGATTATCCGTGCTCGCTATCTGCAATCGACGCCAGATGGGTGGACGAGCGCCTTTAAGTGAAACTTTTAGCTGGTAGATTGAACGTAATGATCTTGTTGTCATATTTCTAACGCCCCCAGGCAGATAGAGGGACAGTTTACTTATTTCTACCTCAGTGCCGATGCCACCAATTAAGTAAACTGTCCCCATATCAAGTGGACAATGGTGCCTGGATTGAGCGGTATGTACCGATGTATCCCCCTGTTCGGGAATATGGTGAGATATGAAGATCTACGGCGCTCACTCGGCGCCTGGCGCATAGTGTTTGCTGAAGAGCCTTATATTTATTTATGCTCAAGTGCTTCCTGCAACAATCTTGCAAGCTGTTCCAGCGTCTCGACATCCTCATCAGCCAGGCCTTTTACCGATAACAGGATATCGGGCGTGATGGCGGTACGGCTCCAGGTTTCTATTGCTGTCCCGCTGCGCCGTGCATTCGAGCGTGCCAGGCGGGCCAGTGACTGCAACTGCCGGCTCAGTTGTTCATATTTGTTTTCAACTTCCTGTTCATATTGCCTGTCTGCGGGTTCAGCCAGCGAGAATGCCGCGACATTATCAGGTGTTTCGTACTTTGCGATGAAGGGATCCATCCGGTTTGCCGCCCGGGTCCGGGCGGAGGCCATTTGCGGTGGACGGTCCAGCCGAAAATCAATCACGTCCAGGGCTTCTTCGCCGGAGGCCAGCGCGGCAATTTTGTCATCGCTCAGCCTGTCAAACAATATCGACATCTCGCGCAGGGATATCGGCTGCATGCGGCCGCTGTCCTGCAGCCGTTTCAGCCGTTTGATGATCTCAAGGCGGTCCAGAAAGGATTGCGGGTAGCGCGTATTCGGGCCGCGTCTGCCGACCCGGGGCAGGAGGCCCTCCTGTACGTAGTAGGAAATGGTACGGCGGTCGAAACCGGAGCGCTGTTCGATTTCATCGGGGCTGTATGACGTAAATTCGTCGGTATCCGGCCTTTTACCCATGGGGGAAGCATAGTGTCAAGCACAGGTACTGTCAAATACTGTTGACTAATGTATAAACTGACAATATACTGACGACTTATGGTGTAATATGACAAATTAATACAGGAGGGCGGAGATGACAGCAATTGAGCAGATACTGGATCGGCTGGCAGTGAAAAAACCCGGCTGTTATACAGCATTGAGTGTATTCCCGCTGTTGAGTGCTGCGCATGACACACCGTGCTATGCGACACTGGTGGACGCCCTGCAACAGGGCTGGGTCCAGGTTACGGAGGTCTCCGCTGCCGGCAGCGTCCCGGAGTTACAGCTTGACAACAAGGGAGACAAACCGATCCTGCTGGTGGACGGGGAAGAACTCAGCGGCGGTAAACAAAACCGGATCATAAATCTGACCCTGCTGGTGCCGGCGCATGCCTCCATCACCATTCCCGTCTCCTGCGTGGAATCAGGGCGCTGGCACCGCGAAAGCACGCACTTTAAAGAGACCGGCCGTGCGTATTACGCCAGAGGGCGGGCCGCCAAGGCCGCGTCGGTGTCGGCATCGATGCAGCACCATGGGAGCCGACATTCAGATCAGGGTGAGATCTGGGATGATATTTCCGACAAGATGGAGCGCATGCGTTCCACGTCCGGTACCGGGGCGATGGCCGCCGTCTATGAGCAATATGAAGATAATTTACGCTGGTATATTCAGGCATTCGACGTACAGGAGCAGCAGGTGGGGGCCGTGTTCGCGCTGAGTGGCGACATTGCCGGCCTGGAAGTGTTTGATTCGGCCGTGACCTTTGCACAATTTTTTCCGAAACTGATCCGCAGCTATGCGCTTGATGCTATCGAGAGCAATGCAGATACGGTGGTCCCGCCCGCGGAGAAGGATGCTGTGCGCTTTCTGACGCAGGTGGGCCGCGCGAAAGCGGCGCGCTATCCGGCATTGGGCCTGGGAACGGACATCCGTTTTTCAAGCCGCACACTCGTGGGCGGCGCGCTGGAGCACGAACAAAGCATTGTCCACCTTGTCGCCTTTGCCAGGCAGCGTGCATCCGCCAGTGGGGATCCTGCCAGCCGGGGTATGGCGAGTGCGCGGGTACGCCGGCGCTATCGCAATCTGCACTAAACAGGCAAGGTCAACTCAGGTGTGAAGGGCGAGGGCAGGCGGGCGCAGATTCATGTGGATCTGCGCGGCAAGGGCGGTTGTCACGCTTTTGGTTCGCCCAGGCCTCAGGCATGTCCCCGAATTTCGGCCAGGTCTCGTCCCAACAAGGCCGATTGCAGTGTCATCGACGATCATAACTTTATAACTATGTGGTAATATTTGATTATTATAACTTTATAGTTATAATTATTATTTATACCTTTACGGTTATATTATTAAATACTCGGTCTATGACAGTGAGGCAACGATGATCCCCATTACTTCCCCTGAAACTCTGGGTCGGGTCCTGCGACGTTACCGAAAAGATCTTGCCTTGTCGCAGAGTGAAGCCGGCAGGAAATTCAACCTGCCGCAGAAAACCGTCTCCAACATCGAATCAGGGCGCGCCGGTGTGCAGCTTGGATCGGTATTCAGATATATGTCAGCACTTGGCCTGGAAATGGAATTGCATCCGAGACGGAGCAGGGTAAATGAGGAGGCACTGTGGTAATGGCCTCGTTGTTTGTTTACATGAATGGCCATGAAGTTGGCGAGTATATTCAGCGTCGAGGCGGTGCGCAGGAGTTTGTTTATTGCGATGCCTGGCTTGAACAAAAAGGCGCAATACCGATTTCCCTTTCGCTGCCGCTCACGGACAAGATACACAAAGGGGATAC
>JAJRTU010000198.1 GCA_024278135.1 Gammaproteobacteria bacterium | reverse complement strand
GCGGCGATCTGTTTCAAAATCGTTGTGTATTTCATAACTTTGTATCCTTTTTGTGATCAGCTGGTTTGTTACATGGATTTTCCGGGCGAGAGTGTGTTTGCACCGGCCGCTGCGAACCCAACACGATTGCGCTACCGACCAGGCCGGTTTTTAAAAAACGGGCACCCGATTTTCATTCCGGGAGATGCACACAATGTGACAGGATCGGATTACCTTCACAGGATTGAGAACAGACATTGCACCCTCTACGCCGCCGTTAATGAACGTCGTAAAGTGTAGGAACCGGGAAGTTTGATAACAACGTGAAGCAGGCGTTCTGTTTCACATTGAAATGACTTAGTCGATCATCACATACTTTTGCTTAACCGGGTTTTGGACCCGAATACACATGAACACCAGGGGGCGGGTATAAAATGATGAGGAATGAATACGCATTTAGCAGAATGCTCTGTATTTTCGGCCTGGCGATCGTCATGATCATGAGTAAAAACACCCATGCCTGCCTGGCAAGGATAAACACACCAGATATCAACCAGCCTGACCGGTACCACGCAATCTTCATCGCACCAGTGACATCTTTCAAATGGGTACCGAGCGCTGCTTCCCTGATGGACATTACACCGTCTTACAAGATCGGACTTTTCCCAGGCATTCGTCCAATTCATGGAGTAGCGCCAAAGATGGATGAAATTCTTGTGGAAGGGGCCTGTGGCTCACCTGTTCCGAAGGTGGGTGAAGTGGGTCTTTTTTTTCAATTATCCCCAGGTGGAAACATTATCCCGCTCCGTTACTACCGGCCGGGCAGTGAAGCGCTTGAGCGGGATATCGAACGCATTCGCCGGGCTGAACGGGAACAAAACCAATGAAAACATTTATTACGCTTTTACTGTCATTCATTACCACGGCATCGACGGCGGCAACCTATTTTCATGAGTTACCTGACGACATGTACATCGGAACCCGGCTCAAGATATACCCGCAATGCCCCGGACGCCATGCACCACCGGCTTATATGCGTTTTGTAGTGAATCCCTTCCATGATTCGGCAACAGCGACATTGGTAATCGAATTTACTCACCCTAAAACAAGGCCAGACGATCTAATCGCCTACCATTTGCGCAGGGGCGGCGTTGATTATATCGCCGAGAATTACCTACAGCGCCACGGGGACCGCATTACCCTTAACCTTCCTTCCCTGAAAAGAGACGAGCTTATCGAATTCCTTGTGGGCTGGCGCGGCGAAGAGTTCCCCTACCAGAAAGTCGCAGCCCTGCTCACAACCGAGCATGGCAAGAAAACCGCCTCATGGACAAGCCGCGACATGGTGAACATTTTCCCACCAGGCAGATGAAAACGGTGTGTATCAAAAATAAACCCGTCAGTGGCATAAACAACTTCCACGATTTCCTGGTTTATTGTATCGCTTTACGAAGTTCCTCGGCCGCATCTTTGGGCACCTTCACGGCGAAGCCAGGCTCACTGGCATCGCTGTGCTGTGACGTTTTCGCCCTTCTTTTCTCTGCAAAAGCAGCGTGGATCCGTTTCTCCACAAGTATTTTCTGTTCCGGCGTTGAGCGTAGAAAGGTAGGCAAACTATCATCATCAAAGACATTAACCGCATTCTTCTTTAAATAGGCCAGCAGTCTTTCAGTCGGTAGTGGGGGTGTAGAAGCAGAAAAGCCTGATGAAAACTTTATATCCTGAAATGCAAGCTTCAGTCCTTCATCCGTTTCGGAAAAGATTTTGATGGTTATCGCTTTCCCCTCTTGCTTAATTATAAAAAACAAGTTGCGATTTTTATTTTTTTCGCTGGCCGGCTCCATTCCAGATTCATCACCAACATCCACCTGCAGGGTTTCTCCCGGCACACTGGCCAGTATCAATTCTGTTCCTGGAATATGGGAGAATATCGCAGCGCCATCGATGCGCCATACCATGTTACCTCCATCACCGAGCACTACGACACTTTTTAAACTCATGTTACCCGCGGCAAGCATATGTGGCATCTGCATGCCATGTGACGTTTTTCCGGGCTGCCTGTAGGGCTGTAGTTTGGTTCGCGGCGTGAAGGAAATGCTGGAAAAATTCCCGTTCGGTTCGAACAAATGATAGGCGCCGGAAATCGTGCTGATTTCATCTTTATTTAATACCGCACTTTCATAGACAGCGGGACTGTCAGTAGTAGCGAAACAGGATGTAAGCAGAAGCACGAACAAGGCAGGCCACGCCACTGAAGGAATTCTGGATGGGATATCATGTTTTGCCTTGTTCATCTTGCATTACTCCTGAAACTGCGAATAGTTATATTTAGCGATCCTGGCATTCAAGAAGAAAAACCCGCTGGATTATATTATTAACTCCGGTTAATTACCTCTTACCGCTGTCACGAACCGGTTTTCCATCTACGCGGTCTTCGTGTCATGTGCATTGGGGTTAGCATCCTTGTTCAGCTCTTTTTTTCTTCCTGCAGCGATACCGCCACGCGAAAACCCGTGTAATTATTCCTTGTATCGACAGGATAGGCGACCCTTTCATAGACCCTTATTGATTCCAGACCCTG
>JAJRTU010000197.1 GCA_024278135.1 Gammaproteobacteria bacterium | reverse complement strand
TGGTTGAAGCTGTAGCAGAGATGATAGAACAACGATGGCAGCCTGATCCTGCTCCGCAGTGGGTGACCTGCGTACCGTCGATAAACCATCCGAGGTTGGTGCTGGACTTTGCACGGCGACTTTCAACTCAACTCGGATTAACATTCGTGGATGCCATTCATAAGATTGTTAATAACGAACAGCAGAAGCGCCAGCAGAACCGGTACCATCAATGCCGAAATCTTGATGGTGTGTTTGAATTATCGGAGAACACACCCGAAACAGCCGTACTGTTGGTGGATGATGTGATTGATTCCGGGTGGACGGTGACTGTGCTTGCCGCTTTGTTGCGGCGGGCTGGAAGCGGTCCGGTCTACCCGGTAGCGCTGGCCTCGACGAGTACGGGAGCTTAAATGTCGATCTCACCCAATACCCAGGCGATTTTGTTGCTGACTTCTCATTTTTCCAAAGCGAAAAAGGGCGCGATTAAGCCATTGACGCCGAAGGAATGGGGGCGTTTTGCATTGTGGCTAAAAGAGAAGTCATTGATGCCGGATCAGCTTATGACCGGCCGTCTGGACGAACTGCTCAATGGTTGGTCGGACAGGACGATTACTCTGGATCGTATTGAGGGTCTGATGGAGCGTGGTTCAGCCCTGGCCCTGGCCATGGAGAAATGGCTCCGGGCAGGTTTGTGGGTGATGACTAGATCTGATCCTGACTACCCGGCACGGATTAAACAGCGGCTCAGAACAGATTCACCTGCCCTCCTGTTTGGATGTGGCAACAGGGCCTTGCTCAATAGCGGTGGTTTGGCAGTGATTGGTTCACGCAATGCCAGTGACAGAGATTTGGCCTACAGCCGTGATCTGGGCGTTTTGGCAGCGGGTAAGGGGTATTCCATTGTTTCCGGTGGTGCGAGAGGCGTTGATGAGGCATCCATGCTTGGGGCGCTCGAAGCGGAAGGAACGGTGATTGGAGTGCTTGCTGACAGTCTTCTGAGGGCTTGCTCAAGCGTGAAGTACCGCAAGTATCTGATGGCAAACAATCTCGTTCTGATATCCACGTTTTATCCTGAAGCGGGGTTCAATGCCGGTAATGCCATGCAGCGGAACAAATACATCTATTGTCTCTCTGATGCAGCACTGGTGGTCCAGTCCGGGATGAAGGGGGGAACCTGGAACGGCGCGATGGAAAATCTGAAGAAGCAATGGGCGCCACTGTGGGTGAAACAAACTACTGACGTTACGAGTGGAAATCCGGCTATTGTGAAGGCAGGTGCCGCATGGGTGTCAGAGGATATTAGCGAAGTCGATTTTATGGCATTATTTTCAGTCACGACCTTAGAAACAGGGGCCGATGATGATCTATTCAGTCGGGCGGTCGGCAGTGTAAAAGAAGGTGTGCTTGAATATTCTCCAGAAACACTACCTGAGTCCGAATCAAACCCCAGTATAGATGATGAAGCAGGAATTCAGCGTGAGGCGATAATTGATCAGGCCAGTCAGCCTGAAGGGAATACCGAAGAGGGTGTTGATCTATCCTCTCCCGTTCATGATATTGCGTTTTATGATCTGTTTCTGATGAAGGTCCAGGCCATGTGCAGTGGCTCGCCAAAGACAACGGATGAACTGGTTTATGTACTGGCGCTAAACAAAACCCAGCTCAATACCTGGCTCAAAAGGGCTGTTGCCGAAAAGAAGTTGAAGAAGCTGTCGAAACCGGTTCGCTACCACTGGGTCAGTACTCAACAAGGCACTTTATTGTTGTAAGGTAATTGAATTGTATCGAGGACGTTGTTTCTGGCTGTGATCAGGATTTAGCTTAACCAGTAACTTGGTACAGCTTAATAAGGATTCACCATCAATCCCGACAATCATGTCGAAGGCATCCTGGTCCATCAACGTTTGACAAAAATTGCATATAGGCACGATATTGAACATCATATGATGTATTATTTGATGTTTATTACGTCTAATGAGGTGTAACATGCGTACGACTCTGAATATTGACGACCAATTGCTGGACGAAGCCCGGCGTATTACGGGCATGACCGAAAAGGCCAGCCTGGTGCGGGAGGGATTGCGCGCTTTGATCGAGCGTGAGAGTGCCCGCCGCCTGGCGCGACTCGGCGGCAGTGAGTCACAGTTGGAACCTGTCCCCCGGCGTCAGTCCACCCCGACATGATTCTGGTCGACACCTCGGTCTGGATCGATCATCTGCGCACCGGAGATAGTGAACTGGCGGCCTTGCTGAATAGCAGCCGGGTGCTCATGCATCCTTTCGTGTTGGGGGAACTTGCCTGCGGTAATTTGCACAACCGGGCTGAGGTGCTGACGCTGTTGAGGGATCTGCCCCAGGTCGATATGGCCCGCGATGCGGAGGTGCTGTTTTTCATTGAGGAGCACGAACTGATGGGCCGCAGTATCGGTTATGTCGATGCTCACTTGCTGGCCGCAGCAATGCTGGTCGGGTCGGTGCGCGTATGGACACGGGACAAGCGGCTTCGAGCAGTGGCCGATTCATTGGCGTTGGGTTACCGGAAGGATTGATCGCCGGCAATGCCATATACCGAAGACACGCTGGTCCAGCAGACCACTGCCGACTACCTGGAGCAGCACCTGGGTTGGCAGTCGATCTACGCTTATAACAAGGAGGACTTCGGGTCGGACAGCTTGCTGGGCCGCGCGTCTGATCGTGAAGTGGTGCTGACGCGCCCGCTACGCGAGAAGCTGATAACACTAAATCCCGGCCTGCCGGAGGTGGCCTATGATGATGCGCTACGGCAGATAACCGCCACTGTCGCCTCGCAAACCCTTATTACCACTAACCGTGAAAAGTACGCCCAGATGCGCGACGGGATACAGGTTACCTTTCGTAACGACAGGGGTGAGCGGGTACGACAACGGCTACGGGTCCTCGATTTCGATACGCCTGCCAATAATAATTTTCTCTGCGTGCGTGAGCTGTGGGTGAAGGGCGATCTCTATCGGCGGCGGGCGGATATCATTGGTTTTGTCAACGGCCTGCCGCTGTTGTTCATTGAGTGCAATAATCTACACAAGAATCTCAAGGCCGCCTTCGAGCAGAATTTCTCTGATTATCGCGACACCATCCCGCATTTATTTCACCACAATACCATCGTGATGTTTGGTAACGGTGTGCAGGGCAAGATGGGTTCGATCAGCAGTCGCTGGGAGCACTTCAATGAGTGGAAACGTCTGGCTGAGGAGGAGCCAGGGGTGGTGGAAATGGAAACACTGCTCAAGGGTATATGTGCGAAAGGCAACTTTCTCGATCTGTTGGAGAATTTTATACTGTTCGATGAGTCTGCCGGTGAGATGAAAAAGATCATTGCCCGCAACCACCAGTTTCTCGGCGTCAACCGTGCCATCGATGCCGTGCGCGAACGTAAGGTGCGACAGGGCAAGCTGGGTGTTTTCTGGCATACGCAAGGCTCGGGCAAGAGCTATTCGATGGTGATGTTTACCCGCAAGGTGCATCGCAAGCTCGGTGGCAACTTCACCTTCCTGGTGCTGACCGACCGCGACGACCTCGATGCCCAGATATACAAGACTTTTGCCGGTTGCGGTGTGGTAAGCGATCAGGAGCCCAGCCGGGCAGCCAGCGGCCATCACCTGAATGCGTTGCTGACCCAGCACAAGGCCTGTATCTTTTCACTGATCCAGAAGTTCAACCAGAAGGTGGAACCGGAACAGCCCTATAGCGAGCGCGACGACATCATTGTCATCACTGACGAGGCACACCGTACCCAGTATGGTACGTTGGCGCTGAATCTGCGCAACGCCCTGCCCAATGCCAGCTACATCGGCTTTACCGGCACGCCCCTGTTCAAGGACGATGAGATCACGCGGCGGGTATTCGGTGGCTATGTTTCCACCTATGATTTTCAGCGGGCGGTGGATGACAAGGCCACGGTGCCCCTTTACTACGATGCAAGAGGTGAGAAGCTGGGTGTGGCCATTGGCGATCTTAATGAACGCATTGCCGAGAAGCTGGAGGAACTGGAGAGCGACGACATCGACGTCCAGCAGCGTCTGGAGAGAGAACTCAAACGCGACTATCACATCATCACCGCCGACAAGCGACTGGACCAGGTGGCGCGGGACTTCGTGCAGCATTACTCGACTGCGTGGGAGACTGGCAAGGCGATGCTGGTGTGCATCGATAAGGTGACCTGCGTGCGGATGTATCGCCTGATTGGCTTCTACTGGAACGAACAAATCCGAAAACTGGAGAAGGAGCTGGCATCGATTGCCGACGAACAGGAAGAATTATTCTGCCGCCGCCAGCTCGACTGGATGCGCGAGACCCGTATGGCGGTAGTAGTAAGCGAGGAGCAGGGTGAGGTAGACAAGTTCCGCAAGTGGGATCTGGACATCACACCGCACCGCCGATTGATAAAGGAGGGCATTGACTTGCCCGAATCGATGCGCAGCAAGTCCGAGTACCGTAACTTGCAGACGATGGCGTTGGATGATGCTTTCAAGGCGGAGGAGCACCCGCTGCGTGTAGCGATTGTCTGCGCCATGTGGATGACCGGCTTTGATGTACCCAGTCTCTCGACATTGTATCTCGACAAACCACTCAAGGCCCATACGCTGATGCAGGCTATCGCCCGTGCCAACCGCGTGAACCAGGGCAAAAATAACGGCCTGATCGTTGACTACTGTGGCATCCTTAAGCATCTGCGTAAGGCCTTGGCGACCTTTGCTGGAGTACAGCCTGAAGGTGAAGGCGGCGTGACTGATCCGGCCAGACCGGAAGAGGAACTGCTGGCGGATCTGGCCGAGGTGATTGCCTTCGTGCGGACGTTTCTTGAAGACCGGCACGTGTCATTAGATGATGTCATCCAGAAGATCGGCTTTGAACGAAATGCAGCCATCGTGGCGTGCAAGGAAGCGGCCAACGAGAATGATGAGTCCCGCAAGCGTTTCGAGGTGATGTGCCGCGAGGTATTCAAGAAGTTCAAGGCCTGTATCAATGACGAGGGGGTCAATGCCCATCGATCTGATCGGGATGCCATCAATATCGTCTACAGGAGCCTGCAACAGGATCGCGAGCAGGCCGACATCACTGATATCATCCGGCAATTGCATGAGGTGGTGAATGAGGCAATCGAATTGCTTCCTGGCAGTGAGGACTACCCATCTTCGACGTACGACATTAGCAAGATCGATTTTAAACGATTACGCAAGGAATTTGAACGCAGCCCGAGCAAGAATACTACCGTGCAGAATCTGCGTCAGGCCGTGGAACAACGTTTGCAACGACTCTTACTGCAAAACCCCTTGCGCACCGATTTTCAGCAGCATTACGAGCAGATTGTTTCCGAGTACAACCGTGAGAAGGACAGGGTGACTATTGAGCTTACTTTTGAAGCCTTGTTCAAGCTCGTTCAGGAACTCGACGAAGAGGAAAGTCGGGCGCTTCGCGAAGGTCTCGATGAAGAATCGCTCGCCATCTTCGACCTGCTCCGAAAACCCGGTCTGAGTGCATCCGATATCAAAAAGATCAAGATTGTCGCAGTAAATTTACTGGCACGGCTGAAAGAGGAGAAGTTGCATATTGACCATTGGCGTGATAAGGAGGCAACCCGAGATGCTATTCGCGTCACGATATATGATTCTCTGTGGCGGGATAACACAGGACTCCCTGTTGATGTTTATACTGAAGATGATGTAAATGACAAGGTGAAGGAAGTATTCAGGCATGTTTATCGAGCTTATCCTGTACTGCCATCGCCTTACTACATACCTGCAATGGCCTGAATTTACAGTGAATTTCCGGGAAGACTTTACACTGGAAGTGCTGGAGCCATCAAATAGTGCTGTAATGTCACTTATTCACGGAATACGTGAATAATGCATTTTTCGACACAATCGATTGTTATCAAATCTACTTTAGCCGGGAACTGACATGATGGTGTCAATGCAGCTTGTGGTGGGGGTTTTTGTTCAGCAGCCTCATTTTTGTTTGATGAGACAGGCCAGCAAACCACAACCCACCAGCGCGGCGACGGTCAGGCCCAGAGGGCGGGAGCTGCCATCGTGAAAGATACCTACGCTGAACGCGGCCAGCGCGCCGAAGCCCATTTCAAAGGCAACCAGCATGGCGGCGGCGGAGCCGGTGCGGCTGTCGCCGGCTGCCATGGCGAGAGTCGGTGTGGTGGCGAAAATGGGGCCCGCACCCAGGGCAACGAAAAACATGACGATGGCAAGGCTCACGACCGTGTCGTGGGCCTTGAATGTGATACCCAACAGCAGAATCGCACTGAAGACTAAAATAATAAAACCGGCATTGAGAATGCTGAGGATGTCGGTATTTTTTACCAGTCGGTTGGCCAGCAAGCTGCCGATCATAAAGCCGACCACGAGGATGCCCTGGAAAAAACCGAAGTGCTGTGTCGCCAGCCCGTGATTGTTGATAAGAATGAAAGGTCCGGCGGTGATGAACGCGAAAAACACACCAAGACTGGTACCGGAGATAATACAATACTTGAGATAGAGTCGATTGCACAGCAAGCCGGCATAGTCGTCAATGATGGCGCTCAGGGACAGGGCATGGGGATCCTTGTCGGAAGATTCTTCCAGAAAATACCACACTGCCGCGCTGACGATGAGTCCCAGGATAAACAGCAGGTAAAAGTTCACACGCCAACCGAACAGCACATGGATGTAGCCACCGATGATCGGTGCCAGCACCGGGGTCAGGGCTGTGGCGATACCATAGAGTGCGATGATCCGTACTTGATCTTTTTCATTAAAAATGTCGCGGATAATGGCCAGTACCAGCACACCTTCAACGGCGGCGCTGATGCCCTGAAAGATGCGGGCGATGATCAGTTGCTCGATGGTCTGGGCGATAGCACAGAAGAAACTGAAAACGGCAAAGCCCAGTAAACCCCATAGC
The DNA here is from genome assembly GCA_024278135.1 of Gammaproteobacteria bacterium. Taxonomy (GTDB): domain Bacteria; phylum Pseudomonadota; class Gammaproteobacteria; order Eutrophobiales; family Eutrophobiaceae; genus WLWS01. Next base: position 220 of record JAJRTU010000197.1, on the reverse strand, counting down.
AGTACCGGCCGACGTCCAAAGCGCTCCGACAGCGGTCCGTGCACCAGTGTCGCCAGCGCGTAGGCCAGCACATTCAGGCTCATGGTCAATTTTATCGTGGCAGCGGATGTACCGAAAATATCGGGCAAATGCGCCAGGCTGGGGGCGTAGAGATCCGTCGACATCATTGTCAGCGAGGTGGCGAGGATAAGAATGAAGACGAGTATCCTTTTATTCATTA
>JAJRTU010000196.1 GCA_024278135.1 Gammaproteobacteria bacterium | reverse complement strand
TCAATTTTATCGTGGCAGCGGATGTACCGAAAATATCGGGCAAATGCGCCAGGCTGGGGGCGTAGAGATCCGTCGACATCATTGTCAGCGAGGTGGCGAGGATAAGAATGAAGACGAGTATCCTTTTATTCATTACTATGGTTTACAATGAAGCCGGATTAGCAGGATAACAACTTTTTTCAATTAGACAGCTTTGCAGGGATCACCGTTTATGTCCACAAAAGAAGAAGTACAGACACTGCTCGACTTTGCCATTCAAATTGTCCGGGAGTCCGGTGATATTGCCCTGCAATATTTTCGTTCTGATCTTGAGGTTGTCAACAAACGGGCCGAGGGAAAATTCGATCCCGTGACGCTGGCGGACAGGGAGATCGAGGACTATCTGCGCGGGAAGATCAATGAAAACTATCCCGGGCATACGGTCATTGGTGAGGAAGCGGGCGAGACCACCGGCACGGATTCTTTCAAATGGTTGATCGATCCCATCGACGGTACTCGCGGTTTTGTTGCCGGCTCTCCCATGTGGGGAACGCTGCTGGGCGTCATGGATGGCGAAGAATGTGTGGCCGGGGTGATGCATCAACCCTTCGTGAAGGAAACCTTCATTGGCAGTCAGGCCGGCGCGTTTATTTTAACTGATGATGGCAGGAAAGCAATTCACAGCAGCGACAAGCAGCAGCTTGCCGACGCTGTATTGTGCTGCACCCATCTGTCGATGTTTCACAGCGGCAAAGCGCTGGACAGCTTTGTTCGTATCGCCGAAACCTGTCGTTTCTCCCGTTTCGGCACGGACTGTTACGGCTATGGCCTGCTTGCCCACGGGTTTGTGGATCTGGTCGTGGAGGCGGCGCTGAAACCCTACGACATCATGCCCTTGATACCGATTGTCGAAGCGGCCGGCGGGGTTGTCAGCGACTGGCATGGCGCTGCGGTGACAAATGGGGGCAATGTCGTCGCGGCGGCCAATCCTGCCCTGCACGAACAGGCCGTAAAAATTCTTTCCAGATAAAACAATTCGTTTATCAACAATCAAGCAGGTGAAATAAAATGAACAAGGTTCAGGCTGGTATTCTGCTCCCCCCACCGAGATTGGCCAGGTATATGATGTTTTCCCTCAGGCCGGACAGTGATCCGCGACAGCCATTGCAGGAACTGGCTGGAACGGTCAATGGAGAAGACTGTGTACTCGGACTGGGGGCATCATTGTTGAACTCTCTGGGAGTGGAAATAGAGGGTTTGAGTACTTTTCCCGTTTATTCTGACGTGGGTATCGATATCCCTTCAACCCCTGCAGCCTTGTGGTGCTGGTTACGGAGCAGTGATCGCGGTGAACTGGTGCATGCATCCAGAGAAATCGAACGTTTGCTGGCACCGGCTTTCGATGCCGTCAAGCTGATTGATGCTTTTCAGTATCGTGACAGTCGTGATCTTACCGGCTATGAAGACGGCACGGAAAACCCGGAAGGTGATGAGGCCATTGCGGCGGCTGTCGTGACCGGCCGGGGGGAAGGTCTGGATGGCTCCTCTTTTGTTGCTGTCCAGCAATGGCTGCATGATCTCGACTATGTGGAATCGATGGAAACTGAAGAACGAGACGATGTGATCGGCCGGCGACTTGATGACAACGAAGAGATGGAAGATGCGCCGGAATCCGCACATGTGAAACGGACCGCCCAGGAAGACTTCGCACCTGAGGCCTTTGTCCTGAGGCGCTCCATGCCCTGGGCGGATGAGAGCGGTGAAGGCCTGGTGTTTGTTGCATTTGGCAAGTCGTTCGATGCGTTTGAGGCCTTGCTCAATCGTATGTTGGGCAAGGACGACGATATAGTTGATGCTTTATTTCGCATCTCACAACCACTGTCCGGGAGTTATTTCTGGTGCCCGCCGGTCGGAGACACTGGTCTGGATTTACGCGCACTGAATTAAAGGTGCCGGAGTGATTTAATTTTAATCACTCCGGCACCTTTTTTATTTCAGGGGCAGGATTGTTGTCAGCTTGTTATGGCGCAGGGCGAAACTGGTGCTGACATTTCTGATGGCCGATATCTGCATTAATACGCCACTGAAAAACTTTTCATAGGCCGCCATGTCAGCGGCGACCACTTTCAGCATGTAGTCGTATTCGCCGCTGGTCATATAGCATTCCAGCACTTCATCCGCGGATTGAATGGCCCTGTCGAACTCCACCACCGTCTCGGCATGGTGATTTTCCAGAGAGATGTGGGCGAAGGCGACAATGGTCAGACCGACCTTTTCCGTATCAAGCAGCGCAGCATAATGGGAGATGATTTTTTGTTGCTCCAGCGAGCGCAGTCGTCGCCAGCAGGGCGCAGCTGACAGTCCGACACGTTCGGCCAGATCACGGTTGGACATTCGGCCATCGGCCTGTAATTTCCTGAGTATGGCAATATCAAAGCGGTCTAATAACATGTGAAGCAATAAAATATTAATAAAATACTTATAAAGAAAGAATATTGCTAAAAATACGTTATTTTGCATAATATTGGCAAGATAATTTTTACTTATTAGCATTAATATTTTTCCAAATACTGTATTTGGAGTAATTATTATGAATCTGGCCGAATCCCTGCTGCAGGGATTAAAGCAATACGGCGTAGAAGAAATCTTTGGTATCCCCGGAGATTTCGCCTTACCTCTGTTCAAAGTGATCGAAGAGTCAGCGATCCTGCCGCTTTACACGTTCAGTCATGAGCCTGCCGTCGGCTTTGCTGCCGATGCTGCCGCCCGCTTTCACTCCAGACCCTCTGTCGCGGCCGTGACCTATGGCGCCGGTGCTTTCAATATGGTCAACGCAGTGGCGGCGGCTTATGCGGAAAAGTCCCCCGTTGTGGTGATTTCCGGCGGACCCGGTGATTCGGATCGAAGTACCGGTTTGCTGGTACATCATCAGGCCAAGCAACTTTCCTCGCAGATACAGATGTTTGAAGAGGTAACCTGCGATCAGGTCATTCTCGATGATCCTGCCTGTGCACCGGAGCAAATTGCCCGTGTGCTGCGCAATTGCATCCTGGAATCCAGACCGGTCTATATTGAAGTACCGAGAGATAAAGTGTTCGAAGCCTGTGCGGAGGTGCCTCTGCTTGCCATTGATGAGGAGGAAGATGAGGACGCCCTGGCCGCCTGCGCTGATGAGATCATTAAACGCATAGAAAATGCGACATTACCGGTGATGATGGTCGGTGTTGAAATTCGCCGCTACGGACTGGAGGCGGCGATCAGAGAGCTTTGTCAAAAATTGAATGTGCCCGTTGTCACCACCTTTATGGGCAGAGGCCTGCTGGCGGGACAGGATGTGCCCCTGCAGGGGACCTATATGGGCATGGCCGGTGATGCCGGTATAACCCATCTGGTCGAAAACTCTGATGCGCTTATTTTGCTGGGTGTGCTCCTGTCCGATACCAATTTTGGTATATCCGAAAAGAAGATCGATTTACAAAAGGCCATACTCGCCAGTGACGGCAAAGTCTCTCTGGGCTATCACAGCTATCTTGATATGCCGCTCAAGGCGCTGGTAAAAACATTGAACCAAAAACTGAAAACAGGTGACACAGGTGTGGCTGTGAAAGTAGAGTACCCGCACAATTTATCGGCTGATGATGAGACCATCACGCCAACCGACATTGCCAGAGCGGTAAATGATATGTTCAAGGAACATGAACTCATGCCCATCGCCTCGGATATGGGGGACTGTCTGTTCACGGCGCTTGATATAGAGAATACGGAACTGGTTGCGCCCGGTTACTACGCCACGATGGGTTTCGGCGTGCCCTCAGGTCTCGGTTTACAGGTGGCCACCGGTCGCCGCCCACTCATCATGGTGGGTGATGGTGCCTTTCAGATGACCGGCTGGGAGTTGTTGAACTGTAAACGTTATGGCTGGAACCCCATCGTTCTGCTTTTCAACAACAGTGGTTGGGAAATGCTGCGGGCCTTTCAGCCGGAATCAAAATTCAACGATCTTGATCATCTCAATTATGCTGATATTGCCGACAGTCTTGGTGGCGTCGGCTATCGGGCAAATACACGGCGTGAGCTGAAAGCATCACTGGATAAAGCCATTGGTGACGACAGTCAATTTCAATTGATTGAAATCATGCTCAAACGTGGCCAGTTATCACAAACGCTGTCACGCTTTGTGGAAGGCGTGAAACGGATGCGCGGGAGAGGATAGCATCGTTCTCCCGCCCTGTGTGTCAGCATACGGCCTGTGATGCTGCTGTTGTGTGCTGGCAAAGCCCCAGAAGATCCTCGGCCAGCCATTGTGAAATATTCTTCTCGGTAACAGACTGCAGACCACGCCAGGCCGGTATGCTGTTGACTTCCAGTACCAGGTAATTTCCCGCGCTGTCCTGAATAATGTCCACCCCGGCATAATTTATCCCGATGGCTCGGCTGGCGGCTTCAGCCAGCTCACGTATTTCTCCCGTCAACACGGCAGGAAAACACTTTCCTCCCCTCGCTCTGTTGGTAATCCAGTGCTCTGAAACACGCTCCATCGCCGCAACGGCCTGATCAGCCACGACCAGTACCCGCCAGTCCCGGCCTTTTTTATCGATACTGCTGATATGTCTTTGCAGGTAGTAGACTCCGTTCACGTCTTCCGGTGCCGGCAGCAACGCGGCTTCGTGCAGCAATTGCAAGCCTCTTCCACAATTGCCAAACAGGGGTTTCAGTACCAGCTTGTGTCCCAGAGCCGTTTCGCGGCTGACTATATTTTTTGCCTCCTGCTCCGATTCACATACCCAGGTATCGGGAGACGCCACACC
>JAJRTU010000195.1 GCA_024278135.1 Gammaproteobacteria bacterium | reverse complement strand
TCTGAGTCAGGTTCCGTTTTAGGTATTGCGTCATGATTTTTGTGTCCCTCGGCTTCAGCCGTGAAAACGGCGAACAGGCCGAGGCCTGTGAAAAAGATCAAAGCGCCGTATAACGAGTTGCTGATCAGATGAAATTTATTCACGAGAGATTACTTCCACGTGTAAGCCACACCGACATACAGTGTCCGGGGTAAACCCGGGGCCAGCTCTTCACCACGGAATCGAGAGAAGGCAGCGCCGGTGGCATAACGTTTATCAGTAAGGTTGTGGACACGGACGAACAACTCAAACTTTTTTTTTGATGAAGTAGTTGGCGCGCAAGTGGTAGAGGTGGTGGCCGCTGTATTTTATCGTGTTCTCATCATCCAGCCAATATGATCCCAGACGCTCCCAGTTTAACTCGACCCGGCCGCCGTTCAGCAATGCGGGCTGCCAGTGAATACGCACATCACCGATTTGTCGTGGCGCCGAACGGATCTAATTTCCGCTGAAGTTGACCCCTGTTGCAGGCTGCCACTTTTCATAGGTATGTTTTGCATAGCTGTAACTCACATTGAATCGCACGGTGTTACCCAGAGCACTGCCAAAACCGACTTCGATACCTCGATGCAGTGTTTCGCCTGCATTCTGTGTTTCACGGGTACCATCAATCGTATTGCGGAAACTTAAGATGTCATTCTCTTTAGTCATGTGATAAATCGAAATTTCATAGTGAGCGGAAGAACCAATCTGACCACGCGCACCCACTTCAAAGCTGTTCACATTGACGGGATTCAGATCTACCGTATTCTCGGCCTGGCCCTGGCGAAAAAGCTGACTTTCGCCAGGTGAGCGAAAAGTATTTCTATAAGTGAAAAAACCATTTAATTGCCGAGTAAACGCATAAGTTAAACCGAACTTGGGGCTGGCATGTGTAAAATCAATCGTAGTGCTGTCCGGACGACGATGACGGCCGTTCGTCACCTTGCTCAGATTGTTTTTATAGTCATATCGAATATAATCAAAACGTAAACCACCGCTTAAACGAAGTTTTTTCGTTGGTGATATCTCCACATGAACATAAGGAGACAAACCGGTAAAACTTACGTTGTAATCATATAGTTTCTCCCCTTCTGTATAGTCTGTAAAGACACCATTAGTCCGCGTCACATCAAGCTGGTTCTCATCACGCTTGCCGGGACTGTGATCCAAATCCAGACCGACAATCAATCGGCTACGAGCAGGATTAAAATCTTGACGATATTTTGTTAACAGACCCACAGAATAGTTTTCAGTGGTATAACGCTGGGGATCATAAGTCAGTGACCAGTTTGGCAACAACTCCATACGGTTATACCGGACATAAGGCGTGATACTTAACAAGGTCGTCTCATCTTCCTGTTCATAAGCACTGGAAACACGCAGGGCCAGAACCTCTCGAAACGAAACAGGCGTTAAATTGCGTGTGGGATTATTTAAATAGTCGTATTTGGATAAACGCGATGTGCCTGCCGTTTCCTGATCAATATTCGATGCTGCGATCACGGTTTTCACGCCGGCTCCATTGTCCAGAAAGCGGTCCCAACGTAGCGTAAGGGACTGACGATCATAGGCAGTCGCCTCACGCCAGCCATCGGTATGAGTAATGTTGATATCAGCACGGATACCATCGTTGTTTTTGCTCACGCCGCCACTGAGCAACAAACGATACCAGCCATGATCGCCCGCTTCTGCAGCCACTTCAATTTCAGGTTCCAGCGGTGCAGAACGCGTCAGCACGTTTATCACTCCTCCAATTGCATCACTGCCGTAAAGAGCGGAACCGGGGCCTTTACTGACCTCAATACCGCCAGACTGGGGCAGATTAATTTCATAAAGTGCATTGTGGTTGAAAAATCCTGTTGAACGGGTCGGAACCCCGTCTTCGAGATAGAGATAAACAGGGCTGGTGGTAACCGGTTGGCGAATCGCCATCATATGCCCTTCGCCGCCGGTAACATTGACATGCACACCCGGGATCATACCCATGACCTCGCTGGCGTGGGAGGGTCTCAATTCCGCAATGCTGGATGCATCAATTATTCCGACCGATGCGGCTGTCTCAGCGAGTGCTTGCGCTTCCCGTGTCCCGGTCACAGTCACCAGTTCTATGGTATCGTCTGCCAACGCGGTGCTTGATAATGAAGAAAACAATACAAGGCCAAGGGCCACATGGATAGTTCGTATTTCAGATACTTTCAACTTGCTCCCCTGAAACTATGTACTTCGTATTTATTGAAATTCAATTTCTTGTGCGGAGAGGATAACAATTACAAAGTTTACTGGGAATGTGACAAATTGCCGCAGCACAAACAGAACATAAGAGGTTTCTGTTTGCAAAAAGGACTCTTCCCCTGATCGAGTGGGTAGTTTATTGTAGGGTCGAATTTATTCGACCACAGCCGGCACCCACCACGGAGACAAGGAGGTCACCCTGTCCTACGATGATTTACGCAGGGGACGCTATTCCCGTTCCCATCATATCTATTGCCTTACCAC
>JAJRTU010000194.1 GCA_024278135.1 Gammaproteobacteria bacterium | reverse complement strand
GGATTTTTACGAGTTATTTTTCGATGATGCCAGAAAAGCCTCGGAAATTCTGGGCATTACCCTGACCAGCCGGGGTCATTCCGGTGGCCAGCCGATCCCGATGGCCGGGATCCCTTATCATGCGGCCGAAGGGTATCTGGCTAAAATACTGCGTCGGGGTGAATCCGTTGCCATTTGCGAACAGATCGGTGACCCGGCCAAGAGCAAAGGTCCGGTTGAACGCAAGGTCGTCAGAATCGTCACCCCCGGTACCGTAACCGATGAAGCCTTGCTCGAAGATCGTCGAGATAATCTGCTGGTCGCCATCGATGTAAATGATCAGGATTTTGGTATCGCCTGCCTGGATCTGACCAGTGGTCGATTCATTCTGCAGCAAGTCGGCTCAGAACAACAGTTATTGAGTGAAATCGAACGTTTAAACCCGGCCGAATTGCTTTACAGCGAAGATTATAAACCCCCTGCCACTATTAAGGAGCGAAGCGGGCTGTGCCCCAGGCCGCCATGGCATTTTGATGTCGACAGTGCAACCCAATTATTGCTAAAACAATTCAACACCCATGATTTGAAAGGTTTTGGTTGTGAGCAACTACCCGCTGCTATCAGTGCAGCCGGCTGCATCCTGCACTATGTGAAGGATACCCAGCAAAGTGCCTTGCCACATATTCAGGGCATTACCGTGGAAAACAGTGATGACAGTATTGCGCTGGATGCGGCCAGCCGCAGGAACCTGGAACTGGATACGCATCCCAGTGGACTGTTGCAATACACGCTGTTCGGCGTTCTGGACAAGACTGCGACGGCAATGGGCAGCCGCTGTCTACGGCGCTGGATCAACCGGCCATTGCGAAAGCAAACGATTTTACGCGAGCGCTACAGTGGCATTCAGAGTCTGTCTTACCAACAGCTTTACAGCGATATACAGACCCGTTTACGCCAAATTGCCGATATCGAGCGAATCAGCTCACGCATTGCATTAAAATCAGCTCGTCCCCGTGACTTGCTGGCATTAAAAAATACCCTGGCGGTTTTACCCGAATTGCAGTCTCAGCTCGTCGCCGTGGACAACCCTCATATCCGGTCCCTTAGTCAGCAAATGGGTGAACACCCAGACTTATTGACGCTTCTACAACAGGCCATTATCGACGATCCACCGGTGTTGATTCGTGATGGTGGGGTCATTGCTAACGGCTACAATAGCGAACTGGATGAGTTGAGAAATATCAGCCAGAATGCGGATCAATTCCTGATCGATATGGAAACCCGTGAAAAAGAGGCAACCGGTATCAGCAACCTGAAGGTCAATTACAATCGTGTTCACGGTTATTACATTGAAATATCACGCCTGCATGCCGATAAGGTACCGGCTCATTACACTCGCAAGCAGACATTGAAAAGTGTCGAGCGCTATATCACCGCAGACCTGAAAGCATTTGAAGACAAGGTCCTCAGCGCCCGGGAAAAATCTCTGGCTTTCGAAAAAGCCCTGTATGAGGAATTGCTCGGTATCATTGGCCAGTCGCTGACCGCCCTGCAGACGTGTGCTTCGGCACTTGCGGAACTGGATGTCCTGGTCAATTTCTGCGAACGTGCGGAGACATTGAATCTTTGCGCTCCGGAACTGGTCGATGAACCCGGCCTGCATATCGAAGCCGGCCGCCATCTGGTGGTCGAACAGGTTTCCGACATTCCTTTTGTTGCCAATGACCTGCACTTTTCCCCTAAACGTAGAATGCTGATTATCACCGGCCCGAATATGGGCGGAAAATCGACCTATATGCGCCAGGCCGCGATCATTGTCCTGATGGCTCATGTCGGTTGTTACGTTCCGGCAAAATCCTGTACCTGCGGCCCCATCGACAGAATATTTACCCGGATCGGCGCTTCCGATGACCTGGCCAGTGGCCGTTCGACCTTCATGGTGGAAATGTCGGAAACCGCCAATATCCTGCATAATGCGACCGCTGACAGCCTGATCCTGATGGATGAAATCGGCCGCGGGACCAGTACCTTTGATGGCCTCTCCCTGGCCTGGGCCTGTGCCGATTACCTGGCCAGGGAAACCGGTGCTTTTACACTCTTCGCCACGCATTATTTCGAACTCACCACGCTGGCCGAAGAACAGGCGACGATTCATAATGTCCACCTCGATGCTATCGAACACGGGGACAAAATTGTATTTCTGCACGCCGTCAAGGAAGGCCCCGCCAACCAGAGTTATGGTCTCCAGGTTGCGGCGTTGGCCGGGGTTCCGAAAAAAGTCATCGACAAGGCCCGCACCAAATTAAACCATCTGGAGGAAAATGCCTACCGCGAACAACAGGCAGACATGCACAGCACACAAATGGACATATTCACGGCCCCGGACAGCCATCCTGCCGTCGCGCTTCTGGAAGCTGTCGATCCCGACGAATTAAGTCCACGCCAGGCACTGGAACAGCTTTACAAGCTGAAGTCGCTTTTGTAACAAAGCTGAATTTAGCAATATCAGCTTTCCCTAAATCTAGGGCTCTTCGGAGCCAGCTGATTCCTCGGTCTTCTTATCTTTAGATAACATGCTTGTCAGCCATATCATGAGTACCAACCCTGCTCCGGCAGAAAGCAACAGCAACAGAGTGGTCTGCCGACTCCAGTTGACCGGATATAAATCCGCAGTGACCGGGTCACTGATACCGGGGATACTGGGCAAATCACCATCCCCCCCTCCTACCTTGATCTGGGCTTTCATCCCGGTTTCCATATGCCGGGGCAATTCACAATGAACAAAATAGGTCTTTTTCCGGGAGGGAATAATGAAGCTTGCCTCTTTTTTCCCTGGACCGTTGACTTCTATGGTAAACATCCCCTTGGGATATAAATAGCCCGGCAAGCCATGCACCATGAACTGATGCCGAACATCATCATCGTTGATAAAGGTGACCTTGATCCGGGAGCAGGGTTCCACATCCCATTCCTGCTGATCGAAAGCAAACATTTTGCCATTGAATTTCCGGGCATATTTTTGCCCGGCACGTACCGTGATGTGTACATCAGCGGAAATTGTTTTGCAATCCTTCGGCAGGTTGTCGGTATTTTCATTCATGACCATACCCTTTGCATCCATGGACATGCCGTGATGGCGCATCGCTGCAACCGAAACCTCGGAGACCATGACCATCAATGGCAACAATAAAACCAACAGTAATCTTTTCATTTTTTAGCCTTCCTGCCTGAAGCTACGTATAACAAATATCAACAGCCCAAACGCAATTCCGATTAACAGGCCAAAGCCGATAACAGCCACAAAATCCGGTGCAACCCGAGCCGCTTCTCCCAAAGTCTTGGTAAAATCACCTACCGCCCAGACCGGCGATTGTTTGGCATAATAGGCTTTGGTAAATAACGGGGTGATGGCTTCTTCACGTACTTTCGGCATTCCCTGGTCATTGACAAATTCCCGATAGGCCAGCACGGCTATATTACCACCAGGGGACATACCGTCACTGGTCACCCCGGTTTCCACATGATCATGGAATATCCAGAGACCCGGACCATAACTGTGCAGACCGTCGTTTACGGTCTGTAGATGCAAATCCAGACGTTGTCCAGAATCCAGGCTATAGACATCCCTCGTCAGTTGTAACCCAAGCGGTGCTTGCACGCCATCATAGTGGGTAATTGCCGCTTTGTGTCCATGAATATGGATTGCTATCGGTGTATGCTGTGAGTTCAACATCCGCAATTTGATATTTTGATCCGGTTCGGTAACGATCAGCGCATCCCTGAGAGTAAAGGGAAAGGAATGACCATTCAACATAAAGTAGTTTTCCGGTGATTCGGTCATGTTATAGACACGGTTCATCTGTTGCGCAATCATTCTGGGGTCACTGCTTTGCTGAACAATGCCGGCCAACCGCTTGTCGATGGATTGATAATGCAGATCATATTCCTGGTCGTATTTCTCCTTGACTGCAACCGATGAATGCCGTACCTGTCCAGCGCCAATATTGAAGGTCTGTACCCAGTTGTTCGGACGGTTTTCCTCAACCACAAACATGCCATTCAGGCCCATGATCAAATGTTTGTCCGTCTGCACATGACAATGATAGAACATCGTCCCGGCTTTCCTCGGCTGCAACTCATAAACCCGGCTTTGCCCGGGGAAAACCGCTGCATCTCCGGTCACGGGCACACCGTCATTGTCACTGCCAGACGAAGTTCTCCAGGGATGATCCACACCATGAAAATGCAAGGTGTGTGGCAGATAATGGGTGTTCTCCAGAGTGATATAGACCTTGTCCCCCTGCTCAACGCGAATCACGGGTGAAGGTGCGCGCAGAGCGTAAATGGCTTTTTCGGACATAAAATTTTTGACCGACATGCCTCTGAGTTTGGGTGCAAACGCCCAAAGTCCGGGGTGAATACCAGGAGCAATATCATAGGTATGCATCAATTTCTCACCTTCAGGTGTCGCACCATTCAGTTCGATCACTTCCAGCTTGATGTGTATGACATCAGGATCACCGTCACCATCGAGATCATCGGTTTTGATCAGCGCATCTTCCGACAGTTTTGATTGCATCAGCGTGGGCATGGAAATATTGTTCATGCCCCTGACAGAGGCGGCCACATTGAAAGGGTTATCCGGCTCACAGAGGATGGATTCACTGATTTCGACACCATCGATGGTAACCGCCTTGCGCCACTCCGGGTGCTCATTTTTACAGGGTTTTTCAAAACCCGCGTTTTGCTTGCCTGCCAGGGTATCGGTTTCAGGGGGAACAGGCAGAGCCGTTTCTGAAAAATCGGGAATTAGCCAGACTGCCAACGCAATCACCGCAGGAAGAAGCAGAAGCGCAATAAAAAACAATAACTTTTTTTGCATTGATTTAATTTTCAAAGGTATGGAAACAACTATTTCCGGACCACCACCCATTAATTATGGATTGTAGGCACGTATTTATTAGAGGAAGCTTATTTTATCACTTTCTCTATCAAATCAACCCTTTTTCTACTCTGAAAACCATCTACAAATAGTACCGCTCGGCGACTTAACCCTGTTTGGCCTCAGGTTACTGATTTATCAGGATGCAAACTTTTCAGATTCCCCAGTTGCTTCAGCCCTGATAAATCAAAAACCAGCACCTTTTTTAAAATTCATGCCAAATAATTCCTTCAAAATTTAAGTTCTTTTTGAGTCAGCTTCTATGGGATTTTAAGGCCGATCTGAGGAGAATATGTCCCACGGTAACTTGATTTCAAAGGTTTTTTCTACCGAGAAATTGAGGGCTTGAACTGACGGATCTGTGTATATCTGAATGACTCAGCTTGCCAAGCCCTGCAGTAAGCAGGTTATCTGGAGTATACAAACCGGATCTGCCGGTAAGGCACATCTTTAATACATTTTATCTTGATTGACTTTGGAGAAACACCATGAAATTCGAAAAAACAGTATTAGCAGTAAGCATCGCCCTGGCTTTAGGTACGACCAGCGTCATGGCAAACCCAACCAACAGAGCTCATCGCGCAGGCGATCAAACAGCATCCGTTGATGCAACCAGCCTGGGAACGGGCTCAGCTGCTGCAACCGAAAATTCAACCTCTACAGTTGACAGTAGCGACAACAGTCTGGATATCTCATTAGGTGATATCACCGTTAAGGATATCGCCAATGACAAAAGTGATCGCAGCGACAACAGCATCAATAAAGATTATGTTTCTAACACCAGTGTCGATGCGAGAGGAAACGGCAGTGCAGCGGTTTCCAAAGGTAATGCCAATGTGTCTTATTCAGTCAACAGATCTGAATTGGCGGGTGAAGTCAATGGCAGCGGCCTGAATGGTGTTGTGATGTTCAATGGCCGTCTTTCTGCCGATAACGGCATCGGCGATTCTTTCAATGGGGCTGCAGGTATCAATCAGACTGTTCAGAACACCGGTTATGGCTCACTGGCTCAACAACAGGTTTCTTTCCAGGGCAATGTCAACGTAGGCCGGTAATTTTTTCACTATCAAAACGTTTTCTTTAATTTAGGAGTTAGTAACATGAAATTCGAAAAAACAGTGTTAGCAGTAAGCATCGCCCTGGCTTTAGGTACGACCAGTGTCATGGCAAATCCATCCAACAGAGGCCATTACGTCGGCGATCAAACGTCGTCTGTCGATGCGACAAGTCGCGGAACCGATTCAGCGGCTGCATCTGAGGGGTCTTCGGCTACAACGGATACGAGTGATAACAGCACGACGATTTCACTGGGTGATATCCGTGTCGGGGATATCGGTAATGACAAGAGCGACCGCAGCGATAACAGTACGAATATAAGCCGTCGCTATGATATCAATGTCGATGCCAATGGTAACGGCAGCGCAGCGGTTTCCAACGGTGATGCCAATGTTTCTTATGCCGTCAATTCTTCAGTTCTGGAAGGCGCCGTGACTGGGGGCGGTATCAATGGCATAGGGCTGATAAGAAGTCGTCTTTCTGCCGACAACAGCATCGATGGCTCTTTCAATGGTGGTGCCGGTATCAACCAGACTGTTCAGAACACCGGTTATGGTTCACTGGCACAGCAGCAGGTCTCTTTCCAGGGTAATGTCAACGTAGGTCGATAAGTTACCTCTGGACGTTTACGGACTTCATTGTCAACCCGATAGCCCTCCCCGGGGTTATCGGGTTATTTTTTTCTGTAATGTTGATCGACGATGATCTGTCAGAATTATTGCTGATCATTTCCTTGATCTGATCAGTGGTATAGATACGTTCTGATGATTTTTCATTTAGAAGGTCAGACCGAATATAAACCGTCAGTTTTCCCAGCGCTTCGGATAAACTCTGGGTATCATTGATAAAG
>JAJRTU010000193.1 GCA_024278135.1 Gammaproteobacteria bacterium | reverse complement strand
GGAGATTTGGACGGCGCCATTAAAGTATTGAACGAGGCGCTGGCAGAGACATTGAAAAAGACCAAGTGATTTTCCTGTTTAACAGTTTCCCGGACATGTAATACGTTTACACATCCTGTTCAGGCCGGAGCCTTGTCCACTTCGGCCTGATACACCTTCCCCGGGAGGGGATAATTCTCCCGGAAGTACGTCCGGCACGGTCCCTTCGAAGCCGAATCTCGATAAAGTCATTTTTCTTTCCGAAAAAACAGCAGCAATACGGTAGTATGACGGTGGCTGAAATGTGCGGGTGGCTTCGCTGAAGCAGGCAGAAAAATATTTCCGTCATTTTTCTGCCTGTGCAACAAAAGCAAAATACAATATTTCAATAATCGTAGTGTATTATTCAAGATGCGTTCTCAATTCAAGGTCCTGATTAGTATCGCTGCCATTGGCACTGCTGCATTGGCGTATCAATACACAGTCTCAAACAGTATCAGTGCAGTGGAACCGGCCGTGTTACAAAGACAAATCGACACCTCGTCTGCGAAATTCGTCGGGCGTACGCGCTGTATTGTCTGCCATGCAAAGGAAAACGAGCTTTGGACCGGATCGCATCATGACCTGGCCATGCAGTTGGCGGAATCCGAAACAGTCCTTGGAAACTTTGATAATGCCACGTTCGATTACTATGGCATTGTGAGTACGTTCTATAAAAAAGATGACAGGTTTTTCGTCAATACAGACGGGCCGGACGGAAAACTCAGCGATTATGAAATCAAGTATGTGTTTGGCGTTACGCCACTACAGCAATACCTGGTGGCATTTCCCGGCGGGCGTTTGCAGACACTCCCGATAGCATGGGACACACGCAGCCCGGAAGAGGGGGGGCAGTCCTGGTTCCATCTTTATGCTGATGAGAAAATCACCCACGGCGACGAGCTGCACTGGAGCGGCATTAATCAAAACTGGAACTATATGTGTGCCGAGTGTCACTCCACCAACTTACAGAAAAATTTCAGTATTGACGATAAGACTTATCACACCACCTGGTCGGAAATGGATGTCTCCTGTGAAGCCTGTCATGGTCCAGCGTCGGTGCATGTCGAATTGGCCGGTGCCCTGAGCAAAGAAGAGCTGGAACAAATTCCTCTCTCGGGACTGTTGATCGATTTCCCCGGGACGACACCGGGAGAATGGTCCTTCCCTGCCGATGCCTCCATCGCTGAGTTGCAGAGTCAGCGTAGCAGCACAAAGTTGATCGAAACCTGTGCCCGTTGCCACTCACGCAGGATTTCTCTGAACCCGGAAAAACCTTATCTGAAATCCCTGTATGACACGCATCTTGTCTCCATCCTCGATCAGGATTTATATTATGCGGATGGCCAGGTCGATGCTGAAGTGTATGTCTATGGCTCCTTTATCCAGAGCAAGATGTATCGCGCCGGTGTCAGTTGTAATGATTGTCACAATGTACACAGCCTGCAGCTCCTGGCGAAAGGGAACGGGCTTTGTCTCCAATGCCACAGGCAGAATAAATACGATGTACAAACACATCACTTTCATCCCCTGAATTCTGCCGGGGCGCAATGTGTTTCCTGTCACATGCCCGCCAAAAAGTTCATGGTCATTGATAATCGTCATGATCACAGTTTTCGTATCCCCCGTCCTGATCTTTCAATGACAACGGCTTCGCCCAATGCCTGTAATCAATGTCACAGCGATCAATCCGCCCAATGGGCCCTGACTCAAATTGAACAATGGTATGGAAAAAAGAAACACGATTTTCACTATGGCCAGGCTGTTTATGCCGGACGTCGCGGTGCCGAAAATGCTGAAGCATTACTTCTGTTGCTGGCTCAGGATGGACAGCAACCGGCCATCGCCCGCGCAACAGCGATGGCGCTGTTGCGAAATTATCCCGGCCCCGAAACACTGAATATCATCCGTACCGGCCTGTCTTCAGAGGACCCGTTGATCCGGCTTTCATCTTTACAGGCACTGGATGTACTGGCAGTGGAAGACAGGTATCCCCTGGCAAGCAGCTTGCTGAGTGATCCGCTGATGTCCGTCAGGATACATGCAGCGAGCACACTGGCCGCCGTCCCGCGTTCCGGACTGAATCCGAAGCAAAGAAAACAACTCGACAAAGCCATTGCAGAATATATTGCTGTCCAGAAGGGCAATGGCGATCGCGCCTTTGCCCATGTCAACCTGGGCAATCTGTACCTTGACCTTGGTCAATATCGTGAGGCGGAGATGGCCTTCAAGCAGGCCATTGAGCTGGAGCGGGCTTACCTGCCGGCCTTTGTCAATCTGGCTGATCTGTATCGTCTGCAAAACAGGGAAGAGCAGGTGGAAGCCACCTTGCAGGTGGCATTGTCCGCCAATGCCGGGGCCCCCATGCTGCAATATGCGCTGGGCCTGTCTTTGGTGAGACAAAAGAGGTATGACGAAGCCCTGACCCGTCTGCAAGCTGCCGCTCTCGCCGAGCCGGCCAACCCCCAGTACAATCTGGTCTACGCCATCGCTTTGAACTCCATGGGCGCAGCTGAAAAGGCCCTCGCCGTGCTGGAAGCGGCCCACCGGCAAAGACCCGACAATCAACAATTATTGATGCCACTGATAACGATTAATCAGGAGCGGGGTAATCTGCCCGCAGCCATCACTTACGCTGAAAAGCTGCTGACACTGTCACCGGACAATGCATCTGTCAGGCATTTTCTGGAACAACTGAAACGCTAAGCAGGTATCTTTCATTCGGAGAAAACGAATTGTCGCCCCCTCAGCCCTGAAGGATCAGGACGTGTACCTCTGTCATGTCGTCATATTGAATTGGTGCCCTGAACAGGAGTCGAACCTGTGACCTACCGCTTAGGAGGCGGTCGCTCTATCCAACTGAGCTACCAGGGCATATCTTTAAAATCAATAACTTATATTTTAAGCATGCTGGAAAATATCACAAGGTGCAAGATCAGGTGTAATTGATAAATCGTAAGAGGTTGATATTTTCATTCCGGTACTGCTGCCACGACGGCTCGTTCAATATTTTTCTTAACCGTCTTATTGTGGTTTGTCTGTGTAGTGTCCGCGAATAACTCATCTGGTTCCATAGGCATCGTCTATGCTTTTTAGTTAAAGGGCAACAATTGATTTTTGCTGATACCAGAGTGTTCGCCAGGATTTGATTTATAAGAAGATGGATTGAACAGACAGGATATCGGGCAGAAGGGATATTACAAAGAAAGTACCAGGTTAAGGATTGCCGAATGGGATACAGCTTTGCCTCAGGGGCAAGAGTTGAAGTGTGGGATTCGGAATGGATCATCCTTTGAGTCGATTTGACATCTGTCCAGGGTAGTGAGTTCAGGCAGGTTTATTTCGTGTTATCTTCCCCTCTTTCCAAAACAGCATACGAATTATCAAGCAGTTGACAAATAGTTGGATACATACGTATTTCTGGTATTAAGGTAAGGAATCTCCCTTTTGTTGTTTATGATGATTTTTGTCTTTCAATTACAGGACAGGTTAACACCATGAAAATCATCATATATGATGGTGGATATTCATGGTAAAATATCCAGATGATTAAACGCAAACAATGGCTGGCGCAGATTGAAGGGGCGCTTTCCCGCTCTCGGGTGAGCATTCTGGCGGGCCCCAGGCAGTGCGGTAAAACGACCCTGGCTCGGCACTTCGTGGTGGAGGATTCGGCCAATTATTTCGATCTGGAGGATCCTCTTAGTTTGACTCGACTGGACGAGCCGATCACTGCACTAGCTGCGCTACAAGGTTTGATTGTCATTGATGAAATTCAGTTGCGGCCTGATCTGTTTCCTGTGTTGCGAGTGCTGGTGGATCGGAGCAGTTTTAAGGGGCAGTTCTTGATCCTGGGCAGTGCTTCCGGAGATCTCTTGCGACAGTCATCGGAAAGTCTGGCCGGGCGCAGCGAAACTATTTATTTGCGTGGCTTTAGCCTGCTGGAGTTGGGCCCTGGCAAGCAATCGCGCCACTGGCTGCGTGGCAGTTTTCCACGCTCCTACCTGGCTGCCAGCGATGCCGATAGTCTGAAGTGGCGTAAAGATTTTATTCAGACCTTGTTGGAAAGGGATTTCCCACAATGGGGCGTGAGGGTCGCAGCCACTGCGCTGTGGCGTTTCTGGGCTATGCTGGCGCACTACCATGGGCAAACCTGGAACGCTGCTGAGTTTGCACGGGCTATGGGACTGGGAGAATCCACTGTGCGGCGTTACCTGGATTTGTTGAGTGACGCCTTTATGTTGCGGCAATTACAGCCCTGGTATGCCAATATCGGCAAACGGCAAGTCAAGTCGCCCAAAGTGTACGTTCGAGATTCCGGATTGTTGCACCAACTGTTGAGGATTAATAGTGAAGCTGATTTATTGACGCACCCCAGGATCGGAGCCTCGTGGGAAGGTTATGTCATCGAGGAAGTATTGGCCATAGAGCAAGCCGAGGAAGCCTGGTTCTGGGCTACTCACCAGGGTGCTGAGATCGATCTGATCCTGAAAAAAGAAGGAAAAACCCGAGGAGTCGAATGTAAACGTAGCGATGCGCCGAAGATCACCCCATCTATCCGTTCGGCATTGCAAGATCTGGCGCTGGATTCAATCGCGATAGTTTATCCCGGTAACAAGCGTTTTCGTTTGTCCGATAAAGTTGAGGTGGTACCGCTTAGCGCCATTGCCGAGGAAGGTTTGTTTCCCGACGATTGAGCGCACTTACTGCGGAGATTAAATAACTTTACGCTCCTGACTCCAGTGATGATTTATCAGCTTACTCTTTGATAGTCTTTTGAAGTCAGCCAGGCAGATGCTCTTTCTTAACAGCTTCAAAACCGGATTTTCAGGGTCGACCAGGCAGCCTGTTTATTGTATGTCAAAATACCGGATAATGATCAAGGTGATGCGATACCGTACTGCAGGCCGATGAGCAAAACAAAGTTTCTTTCTCTTGAGTCTGAGGGAGAAGTGCTTAGGACTTTCTCTTAACGCGTTTTCTATCGCTTATGTCGGTCACGTTCTCCGCCCTGCTTAGCAATTCTTCAAAGGGTTGAGGCCTGCCGATACCATAGCCCTGCGCATAGTTGACGCCAATTTCTCTTAGCATGCCCTTGATTTCATCATTCTCCACGAACTCGGCGATGGTCTGCATGCCCATGACGTGGCCGATCTCATTTATTGATTTCACCATGGCGCGATCTATCGGATCTTCAACAATATCTTTCACAAACATGCCGTCTATCTTCAGGTAATCCACAGGCAATCTCTTCAAATAAGCAAATGAAGACAAGCCACTGCCAAAATCATCCAGAGCAAACTGACAGCCCAGCTCCTTCAGTGCTGACAGAAATTTGTTTGCCGTGCTCAGGTTGGAAATGGCGGCGGTCTCTGTAATTTCAAAGCATATTTTCTTTCCGTCAATCCCTGACTTATCCAGCTCGGCAGTGATGAAATCGAGAAAACCGTGTTTGGTCAATGAGTGCCCTGAGAGATTAATGGAGATAAAATGAATTTGCGCGAGAAAGACCGGGTTCGCAGCCAGTAAAGAGAATGCCTTCTCAATGACCCAGGCGTCCAGTCGTTCTATCAGATTGTAACGCTCGGCCGCCGGCAAAAAGGCGTCCGGCGGAATGAGCAGTCCGTCCTCATCTTTCATCCACAGCAACAGCTCATAGTGTTTGTCGTGTCGATTATCAAGCGGCTCGATGGTTTGTGCAAAGAGACACAGGCGCTGTTGTTCCAGCGCCTGATAAATACGTGTTACCCATTGCATCTCACCATGTCGTCTGGTCGGGCTCAGCGTCTCTCCATGATAGACCTGGATGCGATTTCGCCCCAGATCCTTGGCCATGTAACAGGCCGCATCAGCCTGCTTCAGCAATTCTGTCAGATTGGGAAAGGCCTCGGTGATGGCGACCAGTCCGATACTCACGCCTACCTTGAAAACACGCCCTTCCCAGGAGAACTGGTAGTCCTGTACGGCTTTTTGCAGGGTACTGGCGACCCGGTGGGCATGATCCGGTGAGCAATGCTCCATCAGCACCCCAAACTCATCGCCACCCAGCCGGGCCAGCGTATCGCGTTTGCGGACGGCGTGTTGCAGCACCATTGACAGTTGACGCAGCATTTCATCACCCGCAGCGTGACCGCAGGTATCATTGATTATCTTGAACTGGTCAAGATCCATAAAGCACAGGGCGTGTTCGGTTTTGTCCTGTCGTATCGATGCGAGCAGTCGTTCGGCTCGGCGTTCAAACTCATGACGATTGACCAGCCCTGTCAGAGAGTCATGGCTGGCCTGGTAGCTGAGTTTTTCAGACAGTTCATACTCATGGGTCACATCTTCCTGAACAGAAATAAAATGGGTGATTTCTCCTGCGGCATCTTTGACCCCCGAAATCGAGACACGATCCCAATACAGACTCCCATCCTTTTTCCGGTTATGAAATTCGCCTTTCCACACTTCCCCTGTGATGATGGTTTTCCACATTTCAATATAGGTGCTTTCAGGGGTTTCTCCTGATTGAATGAGACTGGCGCTTCGGCCTGTCGCTTCTTCTCTTGTATAGCCGGTGACTTCTGTAAACCTGGGATTAACATATTCCATGATCCCCTTAAGATCGGTAATAATCATGACGGATGAACTGGCCTCAACACCCCGGGAGAGTTTTCGAAGTTCTTCCTCCATCTGCCTGTACTCGGTGATATCTATTATCAGGCCTCTCATGCCGGCTACAACACCTGCATTCATAATGGGGCCTGAATAGACAAGCGCAGGGAAGGTGCTCCCGTCTTTTCTTATCATTGTATATTCATTGGGCCCTATCGTTTTCCCCTGAAAAACTTTTTCTATATTCTTTTTACCGCGCTCTCTGTTTTCGGGAATCACCAGATCAATAATATTCATCTTTGTGTTTTCCTGTCCGGATATTTCACCGAAAGTCTTATTACCGACCGGATTGGTAAAAACCAAATTTCCCTGCATATCCGCCTCATAAATAATCTGTGGTAAAAAATTTACCACCTCACGGTATTTTTCTTCACTTGATTGTAATTCTTCGTTTGTTGACTGGATCTTCCTGAAAATAGGTGCAATCAATAATACGGCTGACACCATCAGAACGGAAATAGCCAGGGCAACCAGTTCCGCAGCCAGGTCGGTGGAATAGGCCATGTCGCCGGTGATCGTTCGGTACAATGTAATCGAACGTCTTACGCCCATTAAGGTCATGACGACAGCAAACAGCGTCCATGCCGCCCATTTACCTGTAATCGATATCAGACGTACGGACAAAAATGCGGCGATAAATTGCAAAGCCGTTGAAATGCCCAGAATAACGGCTGTCATAAGCTTCTACACCTTGTACGCATTGTCTATATGTGCCTGATTACAGTGCATGAACACAGGTCAATAATCAGAGGAATATTCAATT
The DNA here is from genome assembly GCA_024278135.1 of Gammaproteobacteria bacterium. Taxonomy (GTDB): domain Bacteria; phylum Pseudomonadota; class Gammaproteobacteria; order Eutrophobiales; family Eutrophobiaceae; genus WLWS01. The sequence goes on along the minus strand of JAJRTU010000193.1, from coordinate 815 downwards.
GTATCCGGGGGGCGGATCAACTGAGATATTTTGCCAATAAGGGTTTCCCCCGTTTAATTTCTTCAACACTCAAGCCGTTCAATTCATGGGGGAAGACCAGCCAGCTGTCTGTCTCGTGAATGTAGAAGTCAGGGACAATATCAGTGGTATTTCTTTTCGGTTTATACCAGGGGCAGGCAATCTTGACTGTGTTGGGCATATTCTTACGCGTTTTCTCCAACAATTCATCAAGCACTGCTTTAATACTGCGGCCGGAATCAAATACATCATCGACAATCAGCAGTGAGTCATCGGCATTAACATTTTCGATAATATAGTGCAGTCCATGTACCCGTATCTCCTTCGCCTGCTGATCGATCCCATGATAGGAAGAAGTACGAATGGCGATGTGGTCGGTTTTGATATTTTTGTATTCCAGATATTCCTGAACAGCAATACCGACAGGTGTACCCCCGCGCCAGATACCGATGATGAAATGCGGCTTGAAACCGCTGTTGAAGATATTGGATGCCAGGCGAAAAGAGTCTTCCAAAAGCTCTTGTGCACTGATGAATTCTTTGTCCATTGAAAGGCCTTATAATTATTAGAATGTTTTATCAATTGGGACTGCGCGGAATATGCTACTTCAGTCCGCCCAAAAGTGCCAATCGGGTGATCCTGTTGTCACTGGCGAATCAGTCTGAAATTCGCCGGGATATCGTTTTTTGTGCTTCGGTAAGGATTGATATCCAGCCCTCCCCGTCTGAGATAGCGGGCATATACGCTCAATTCCTCAGGTTGGCATTGTTGCAGAATATCCAGAAAAATATTTTCAG
>JAJRTU010000192.1 GCA_024278135.1 Gammaproteobacteria bacterium | reverse complement strand
CCCTTTGTTGTCCGAGCTGCGACTACATGCTCGACAGGTATTTCAGAACCTCATCCTTCGATACGACATCCGCATATTTGGCATGCATGTCGTGCAAATTGGCGGCATGGGCTTCAGCGTTTCTGTCAGCCACCGCTTCTCTGGGGACAACAACCGGATAATCGTGTTGCAGTGCGTCCAGTACAGTGGCACGCACGCAACCGCTGGTACTCAATCCTGTTATCACCAGAGAATCCACATTCCGATGCTGTAAACGTGCTGATAAATCCGTACCGAAAAAAGCACTGGCCCAGTGTTTTTCAATAATATCTTCGTCCGGCAGGCGTCCCAATGCAACATTCAGTTCCACCCAGTACGAATCCGGCGTCAGTGCATTCAGGGCTGGCAGGCGTTGCCGAAAGATTTTGGCCTGTTGTGGATTGCGGTAGATCACCGTAGTAAAAAATACCGGTAACTTCTTTATCCGAAAGGCATCCAGCAACTCCCGGTTGGCGGCAACAACATCCTCACATTCACTGCCCAAAGCACAGCGTGGATCGGTAAAACCATTTACCACGTCGACAACGATAATAGCCGGTTTCTCTCCGAGGCCGGTATGGTGGCGCTCAAGATCCATTCGTGGCTGACCTGACTACTGTTGAAAACCCGGTGATACCGGTGCAGGCAAATGTGTTTCCTCCAGACAGCGGGCCTTGATCTCCTCAATGGAACCACCAAAATCAAACATGGGCGGTTCACCCCGGCCGGCCGTAAGATCCTGACGTAAATCTGTGGTCGCCTTGCTGTCAACACTGCCATGCTCGCCAATGACCACACCGTATCGTTGTGCGCCTTCCGGCGTTACCAGACCCCGCTCAACATCCTGTCTGACCAGTTCGGGATCACGGGTATAGGGATCGCCCCAACCTCCTCCTCCCCAGGTATTGAAATAGAGTAAATCACCTTCACTCACCTTGATACCGTCACACTTGGAGGGCAACCATTCTTCCTTGCCATCTGTACGTCGCAACAATTTACTTGAGCGTTGTCCCGGTTCACCTCCATTGACGCCCCAGGGATAGGTCAGCCAACGCTCATCATGAATAGCAATAGTCCCATCGCATAAAAACCGATAGGCAACGCTCAAGCCATTGCCACCACGGTGCAGACCCGCACCACCTGAGTCGGGTATGGATTCGTATTTTTCAATCCGCAAGGGAAAATAGGCCTCGATAAACTCATTGGGTACATTGGTAAAACTCGGCCACAGGGAATGACCATCCGGACCATCGCCGACAGGGCGACCCGGTATGCCGCCAAAGCCGATCTGGAACAACTGGAACCACTCGCCCTTTTTGTCATAACCGGAATAGAACAGATGCGGGCTATCGGAAAAACCGGCTGCATTCAGTGCCTCCGGCACACCCTGGCCCAGCAAACCACCCATCACATCAAAAATTCGCCCGAGGGCGTGGGTTCGGCCGGACAATGCTGCCGGATAATCAGGCTTCAACAATGAGCCCGGGGGGATGCGTACATCCACCAGATCATAAAAACCGTCGTTAAAAAGAATATGCGGATCAAACAAGTTGATAGTGAAAGCGCCGAAAAACATTTTGAACATCTCTTCACTGAGATAGAAGTTGATTGAACTGTCGGCCTGAGGGTCGGTTCCCGCAAAATCGAAGATGGCCTTCGAACCTTCGCGCCATAATGTGCATTTGATCTTGTACGGTCCCATGCCCACACCATCGTCACAGAGGTAATCTTCAAAGGAGCGTGGCTCTTCCGGCACCAACATGGTGATGATCTGTTTCATCGCCATGTGGTTGCGTTCCAGCATGATCTCCATGGTGGAGTGCAGTATGTCATCACCAAAACGATCAGCCAGCTCAACCACCCGTTTCGATGCCGTATTACAGGCGGCCACCAATGCATTCAGATCAAAACGGTTCCATTGTGAGGTCCTGACGTTGTGCAGAATCAACTCCAGCATGTCACTTTGCAGGAGCCCTTTTTTATAAAGTTTAACCGGTGGAATACGTATGCCTTCCTGAAAAATTGTTGTGGCATGAATGGGAATGCTGCCCGGTACCATGCCACCGTTATCCGACATGTGACCGAACATGGCTGACCAGGCGATGTGACGTTGATCCTTGAAAATCGGTACCAGTACAATCCAGTCCGGTAAGTGTGAAACGGCACCGTTACACATATAGGGATCATTGGTGAGAATAACGTCACCCTCTTCAATCTCTTCATCGTAGGCCTGCATGAATCCGTAGATGAACGAACCGAATTGGCCCACGACCATCTTGCCGTCCCGATTTGCGATCATGGGAAAACAATCTCCCTGTTCTCGAATTCCCGGCGACATCGCGGTACGAAACAGAACCGCATCCATCTCTTCACGCGCATTACGCAAAGCATTTTCAATAATGTCCACCGTAACGGTATCCACCTCCACTCGTTGCAGTGGAGTGGTATTGATTTCAACTATTCTTGCAGTCATGTCTGTACCCCTCTAATCGAGTGGATTAATGACAAGATTATCAAGCTTGTCCACTGTTGCCGCATAGCCGGGTAAAATCACTGTCGTGGAATCCATTTCATTGACAATGGCCGGACCCGGCACCAGCAGGCCTTCATGCAACTTGTTGCGATCGTAAATCATTGCATCGTGCCAGTCGCCATCGTAATAATAACGGCTGTCATGTAATTTACATTGTTCCAGCGTAGCGCCGGCCTTGCCCACGCTGAGATCGGCCAGTGCCCCGGCTTTAGCCTTAACAATGGCGCGTATCATGACGATCTCATGGCCTTCGCCCAGATCAAAAGTAAACAACTGTTTGTGTTCCGCATCGAAGCGGCGTGTTAATAAATCAATGCCCTGTCCGGATAATTCCGCTTCACTGAAATCCAGCGTGATTTGATAGGCCTGACCGGCGTAACGCAGATCGGCCTGGAAAAAGACTTCCTGATCCGCTGCGGCTATACCATCGGCATTCAATGATACCGCCGCCTTCTCCTGCAATGCATGCAGATCGGCGAGCAATTGTTCGGTGCCGGCATCGGCTGCCATCGTGACATAGGTACGCGCCGCTTCATCCTGCACCTGGGTCGTCGCATCGCCGTAGGCACACAACACTCCCGGACCGGGTGGAATGATCACCGGCCAGGCACCGGTGAGGATACCCAGCGCATTGGCGTGCAGAGGACCGGCACCGCCAAATCCCACCAGCGAGAAATCCCTGGGATCATAGCCCTGTTCAATGGATACCAGACGCAGGGCGCCGAACATGGATTCGTTGACGATCCTGATAATACCCTCGGCGGCTTCCATCAGGCCAATGCTCATGGCATCGGCCACTTTTTGCACAGCCTTTTCCGCGGCGGCCTTGTCAATGGCCATGGCACCGCCCAGTTGTACGTCGGCGGGTAAATACCCCAGCACGACGTTGGCGTCACAAACTGTCGGTTCCTCACCGCCTTTCATGTAAGCGGCCGGCCCCGGCGCTGCACCTGCCGACTGGGGACCGACACGCAGCGCTTTGGTCAATTCCGGAACGAAGGCAATGGAACCGCCACCGGCACCGACGGTACGCACATCCACCGAAGGGGCGCGTACGCGCACATCACCGACGATGGTTTCGCGACGCACCCGCGCCTTGCCCTGCTGTATCAGGGCAACGTCGGTGGAAGTACCTCCCATGTCGAAAGTAAGGATATTGTCGTAACCGGAACGGCTGCAAAAGTAAATGGCTCCGGCAACCCCGCCGGCAGGGCCGGACATCAATAAATTCACCGGTGAATCGGCCGCCGCCCGCCCGGAGGCCAGACCACCATCTGAGCGCAAAATGGACAGGCCCACATCATCACCCAGACGTTCTATCAGCGCTGTCTGCAAATTGTTCACATAGCTTGCCACTTCCGGACGAACGTAGGCATTCACTACGGTGGTTTCAGTACGCTCATACTCCTGCATCTCCGGTACCACGTCACTGGAAATGGAAATCGGAATATCGGTGAAAATTTCTTTCGCAATCGCTGCGGCCTGCTGTTCATTCTCACTGTTGAGATAAGCATTGATGAAACAGATGGTGAGCGACTCCACTTCGTCTTTGGCCTGCAGGGCAAGCAAGTCCGCCCGCAAAAGCTTTTCATCCAGTGGCCTGATGACATCGCCGTTGGCGTCCATACGCTCATCTGCCTCAATAGTCAGTTCCAGCCTTGCCAGTAGAGGTTTTTTCACATAACTGACCCAGCCCCCCAGACCGCCGGGACAAAAAGAACGCGCCACCTGCAGAGTTTGCTTATACCCTTTGGTGGTGATCAGACCAACGACAGCACCACGACCGGTCAACACCGCGTTGGTCGCCACTGTGGTACCGTGCATGACGCGGGTGATCGACTTTGGATCGACCCCGGACTCCTGACAAATACGGCTGACGCCATTCAATACGCCGATGGAAGAATCTTCCGGCGTCGACAGTACCTTGGCCGTGAAGGTTTCCCCGCTTACTTCGTTAATCAACAACAAATCAGTAAAAGTGCCTCCGACATCGACACCCAGCCTAAATGACATGCTTTATTCTCCTCTATGTGCTGCCTTAAGCGGCAAACTTGTTCAGAATCACCTCAGGGACAATGGTAAAACCGCTCTTTGTTCTGCCCGGAATCTTTCCGATCTTATCCGTCAACAGCGTGCGCCGGAAAAACACCCGCCCGACCCAGCATGGCAGGCATTTTTGTCTGCAAGGGGCCTTCCAGCCAGCGGGCGCAGGCCATTATCTTTGCGATGTCTACACCGGTATGCAACCCCATGCGTTGAATCATATAAAGAACATCCTCAGTCGCGACATTGCCCGTTGCCGCAGGTGCAAAAGGACATCCACCGACACCACCACAACTGGCATCAAGGATCCGCACACCTTCCATAATGGCGGCATAGGCATTGGCCACACCGGTATTGCGTGTATCATGAAAATGACAACGTAACTTGAGCAGATCGCCAGTGGCGTCTTTCACCGCCCGTACCCGCTGTACTACGTCTGAAGGACCTGCCGCGCCAATGGTATCGGCCAGGGCTATTTCTTTAAAGCCCATATCCGCCAATTGCCTTGCCATCTGCGCCACTCTCTCCACAGGCACTTCGCCCTCAAATGGACAGCCAAACGCTGCACCGATGGTAACCGTGCAGGGAAAGTTTTCTGCCTGTGCCTGGCGCGAGATCTCAGCGATGATCTGCATATTTTCATTGATCGACGCGCCCTGGTTACGTTGACTGAAAGTATCCGAGGCGACGGCGACACAATTTATTTGATCTATGCCACTTCGCATGGCGCGCTCAAAACCGCGTTTGTTCAAGACCAGGCCGATGAAGGTCACGTCCTCACGTTCTGGAAGACGGCGAATCAATTCATCCACATCCGCCATTTGGGGTACACGCTCCGGATTGACAAAACTGGCCACTTCCAGTCGTCTGATACCGGCATCAAGCAAACACCGGATCAATTCCAGTTTGATCGTGGTATCCACAATCTCCGGCTGACTTTGCAGGCCATCTCGTGGCGCAACATCAATTATTTCTATACTGTCATCCAATTTAATTGACCCTTATCATCTGTGTTTAGCGATCCAGCGCCGACCGTTCTTGCCCGGCATCAATTTACCGACAGTGCTGTGTATACAAAAATGCGTAATTATGTCGAACTTTACGCTTTATTTCTAATTTTTGTATACAATTTTATTGCTATCAATGGAAAACACCATATAATTATCGCCACTATTTGCAACAATTAAACAAAGGGCTTATCCGAGTGATGCTTGAAAAAGGTGTATTCAACACTCGCAGATTCAGTATCCAATGGCAACAGAAGAACAATTAAAAACAAATGGACCGCTCGCCGATCTGCGTGTTATCGAGATGGGGGTATTACTGGCCGGACCTTTCTGTGGTCAACTGTTGGGCGACTATGGTGCTGAAGTCATCAAAATAGAGCAACCGGGTGTTGGCGATCCCATGCGCAACTGGGGCCAGGAAAAACCGCACGGACAGTCACTATGGTGGCCAGTCATTGCCCGCAACAAAAAATCCATCACTCTCAATGCCCGCGAAGCGGAAGGCCAGGAGATCGTCAAACAACTGGTCAGAGAAGCCGATATCCTTATTGAGAACTTCCGCCCCGGCACGATGGAACGCTGGAACCTGGGCTTTGCGGAGCTGGCTGAGATCAACCCGCGCCTGATCATGGTTCGCGTCACCGGTTTCGGACAAACCGGTCCGTACTCACCTCAGGCAGGCTATGGCTCCATCGGCGAAGCCATGGGCGGTCTTCGCTATGTTGTTGGTGAGAGTGATCGCCCACCCAGTCGAATCGGGGTCAGTATTGGCGACGCCCTGGCCGCCACGTTCGCCACACTCGGCGCCCTGAGCGCCGTCCATGCCAGAGAAACCACCGGTCGTGGACAGGTCGTGGATTCCGCCATCTATGAAGCGGTATTGTCGTTGATGGAGTCCCTGATACCTGAGTATCAACTCGGCCACTATATCCGCGAACGCAGTGGTTCCATATTGCCCAACGTTGCACCCTCGAATTCTTACCCCACCAAAGATGGTGACTATTTGATTGCCGCCAATCAGGATACAGTTTTCAGACGCCTGACCGAGGCTATGGGCCGGCCTGATCTTGCTGATGATGAAAAATACGCCACCCATGGCACCCGGGGATTACACCAGCAGGAACTCGACGATATTATCGCCGAGTGGAGCAAAGACTTCAGCTCTGCCGAATTACGGGAACTGATGAATGAATACGGGGTTCCCAACGGGAAAATATTCACGGCACCGGATATGCTGGAAAATGAGCACTATGCGGCACGCGACGCCATCATTTCGATGAAACACCCGGCTTTGGGCGAAATTAAGATGCAAAATGTCTTTCCGAAACTGTCTGAAACCCAGGGAAAAGTGAAGTGGTGCGGACCGGAGCTGGGCCAGCATAACGATGAAATTTACCGCGAAATGCTGAAGTTCAGTGAAGCTGAAATAGCTGAGTTTAAAAAGAAAGGGATTGTCTAGCAACAGGCAGTGCTGAATCATGCTGAAACGCGTCCACCATATTAATTTCGTCGTGTATGAACTGGATGCTGCGGTAAAGAAATATCAGACGCTGTTTGGTCTGAACAATTGTGAATTCCTTGATCATCCCCATCGCCGGGTCTTAACCGCACGCTTTAAAGTGGGCGAAAGCTGGATTGTACTGCTGCAACCACTGGACAACGAATCCCCTCCCGGAAAACATCTTCAGCAACACGGCGAAGGTTTTTTTCTGATTTCATATGAGGTTGAGGATCTCAGTGCGGCAATGATCAGTATTGAAAGCAATGGCGGTGCTGTGCAGGATGAACAGGCACGGGAGGGTATTTTAAACTGGCAAGTCGCGGACCTTGCACCCGAATCCACTTTCGGAACGCGTATACAACTTGTTGAGGAAAAAAAGTAGCTTCCCGCGGTTAACACCTGTCTCTATTGCCCATGCCGGACGGTAAGATGGGCACGCTACGCTTGCCCAATGAGATGGTCTCCTCCCGTTCTTTAATCGGCATCACAATGTGCCATGATGGTAACTGAAACATTCCATCAAACAGAGACAGGAGAAGACCTCATGCAGATTACAACAATTGGATTGGATTTGGCAAAGACTGT
>JAJRTU010000191.1 GCA_024278135.1 Gammaproteobacteria bacterium | reverse complement strand
ATATACTCTATGAAAAACTACAAGATTGCCATTCTGGCTGGGGACGGTATTGGCCCGGAAATAATGAAAGCCGCCATCAAGGTGCTTAAGGTCGTTGAACAGCGAAATGATGTGCAATTTGAGCTGATTGAAGCCCTGTTCGGTGGTTGCGCCTACTTCGAATGTGGTCACCCCTTCCCCGAAGAAACACAAAAGATTTGTGACAATGCCGATGCCATACTGAAAGGTCCTATCGGCCTCAGTCACGAAGAATCCGAAAAAATTCCGGTGGACTTGCGCCCTGAACGCGGTGCTCTGTTACCGCTGCGCAAACGCCTGAATACCTATGCCAACTTCCGACCGGTTTCCCTGCCCGGCAGTCTGGCCCATTTTTCCCCGTTAAAACCCGAGATCATCGGCGATGGAATAGACATAATCATGATCCGGGAACTGGTTGGCGGGCTGTATTTCGGCGAAAAGGAAGTGGGAGTGAATAATGAAGGTCTGCGATACGTGAAAGAAACACTGGAATACGACGAGGCACAAATAGAGCGCATCGTACGCATTGCATTTGCGCAGGCCATGCGACGTAAAAAAGTGCTGCACAATATTCATAAAAGTAACGTGTTGAAATCCAGCGTACTCTGGAACGAAATCGTCGGTGAAATTGCCGGGGATTTTCCACAAGTGGAGATACGACACATGCTGGTCGACGCTGCGGCGACGGCACTGTGCCTGAATCCCGCTCAATTTGATGTCATGGTCATGGAAAATATGTTTGGCGATATTCTCAGTGACCAGGGTGGCGGTATTCTTGGTTCACTTGGCCTGATGCCATCCGCCTGTATCGGTGATAGCAGCGCCTATTACGAACCCTCGCACGGATCTGCACCGGACATCGCCGGGAAAAATATTGCCAACCCTTACTCTATGATTGGCTCTGTGGCGATGATGCTGGAACTGAGCTTTGATATGCCGGATGAATCAAAAAATGTCTGGAATGCAATGCAAAGTGTATTTGCCCGGGGTTTTTCCACACCGGATCTATCGAAACCCGGCGCGGATGTAACCATGATCAAGACCGATGAGTTTACTGATCATGTCATCAATGCTTTAAACAGTACTGCTTAGGAATTGCGCGCCTGGTCTGACAGAGGACAGGAAAACTAATTAACAATTCCTGTCTTCCTCTCATGTAATTGCAGGTTGATAACTCTGAGTGCGGCGTGTACCGCCGCATATACCTGGTTCGCATGCACGCCTCTCGTGCGCAGGTTTTTACCATTGGTCTGCCAGGTGATGATGCACTCTGTCAGTGCATTGGTCTCGCCCCCCCTGGGAATACGTACTTCGTAATCCTGTAATTTCGGCAAGGTATAGTCCTTTTTTTTCATCACCTTGTTAATCGCATTGATAAAAGCATCAAAACCACCGTTACCCGTTCCAGAGGCCTTGTGAACAGCACCTTCCATTTCTATCTGTATGCTGACAGTAGACTCCATATTCAAACTACTGGTAATGGAACAATCCATTAGTTTTATGTGCTGATAATCCTTGCTCTCCATTACATCGGCGATGATGAATGGCAAATCATCGGGTGTAATAGTCTGTTTGGAATCGCCGATTTCAACTATACGCTTCAGGACTTTCTTTTGTGCCTCTTCACTCAAACTGAGATCCAGTGCCTCAAGGTTTTTAATCAGCGATGCTTTGCCACTCATTTTTCCCAAAGCATAACTGCGCTTTCTGTCAAAGCGTATCGGTTTCAACTCACTCTCATACAAGCCGGCTTTGTGATCACCGTCAGCATGAATACCGGCTGTCTGTGTAAAGACATCTTTGCCCACAATGGGTGTATTTGCAGAAACCCACTTGCCGGAAAAATTTTCCACCATAGTACTCAGATCAATGATGTGCTGCTCATTAATGGACAATTCCATTCCCATCTTGTCTCTTAACACTACCGCCACTTCGGCAAGGGACGCATTACCCGCCCGTTCTCCAAGACAATTGATGGTGCCGTGTATGGCACAGATGCCGGCCCTGACGGCGGCCATAACATTGGCCGTTGCCAGACCGTAATCATTGTGCGGATGAAAATCAAATTGCGCACCAGGATAGCGACTGACCATGTCCTTTATGGCTGTATAAACCTCATCCGGACCCATCACACCCAGTGTGTCCGGCAAAAGGTAATGACTGACACCGCTGTCTTGCAGATGGTCCATCATGGCAAAGACATAGTCGGGGCTGTTAAGGTAACCGTTGGACCAGTCTTCGAGGTACAGGTTGACAGTGAGCCCTCTGGACAAGGCATATTCTGTCGTCTTCTGTATGTCAGAAATATGTTCGTTCAGCGTCTTGTTCAACTGCTTTTTGCAATGAAGTTCACTGCCTTTGGTCAACAGATTAACGGTATGTCCGCCGGTCTCTCGAATCCAGTCAACGCTTCTTTTATGATCAACAAAACCGAGAATCTCGACCTGCGATGCGTAACCTTCCTGCTCTGCCCATTGATTGATGGTCGTTACCGCATCTTTCTCGCCCGCTGAAACCGTTGCTGACGCCACTTCTATACGGTCCACTCCCAGCTTTTGTAACAGGGCCTTGGCAATATTTACTTTTTCGTCCGGCGTGAAAGAGACACCGCGCGTCTGTTCACCATCACGTAAGGTGGTGTCCAGTAACTGGATGTGTCGTTTGGATAGCGTCATGTCAAGGCCAGAGTCCTGCGCATGAATGTATGGTCATATTTTTGAAGTTTACATCGATGGTCAGGGTGCCACAGCTTCCTCATACTCTGTGAACACCATTGCCGGAACAGATAATTGAATAATTCTATGTCCACAACCAGGGCATGGCTTGCTTTTGCCTCTGTTCAAAGGCGCTTATTTTATCGATATTTTGCATAGTCAGACCAATATCATCCAGACCTTTCAATAAATTCTCTTTTCGAAAAGCATCAATCTCGAAATTAATGACAGTCCCGGCAGCAGTGCTGATCTGCTGATTCTCCAGATCAATCTCAAACTCCACTCCTTCGTTGCCGGCTATTTCCGTCATCAGATCATCCAGTTCCTGTTTGCTGACGATGATGGGCAGAATACTGTTTTTAAAACAGTTGTTATAAAAAATATCGGCGTAGCTGGTTGATATGATGGTATTAAAACCGTAGTCCGCAATCGCCCAGGGGGCATGCTCACGGGACGAACCACAACCGAAATTATCGCCTGCGACCAGTATTTTGGCTCCGATGAATTCGACTTTGTTCAATTCGAAATTCGGATTGTCACTGCCGTCAGCCCTATAACGCCAGTCATGGAACAAATGTACACCAAAACCGGAACGCTCGACTTTTTTCAAAAACTGCTTGGGGATAATTTGATCTGTATCAACATTACTGCGATCCATTAATGCCGCAACACTTTTGTGTTTCTCGTAGGCTTTCATATTGAGGCCTCTTGTTTATTGTTCAGTTCTCGAATATCAACAAACCTCCCGGCTGCCGCGGCGGCTGCCGCCATGGCCGGTGAAACCAGGTGAGTACGGCCACCCTTGCCCTGTCGCCCCTCAAAATTACGATTGGATGTCGAGGCACAACGCTCTCCCTCTTTGAGTTCATCTCCATTCATCGCCAGACACATGGAACAACCCGGTTCACGCCATTCCCAGCCGGCTTCTTTAAAAATCCTGTCCAGGCCCTCCTTCTCCGCCTGTTTTTTTACATGATAGGAGCCCGGCACCAGCAAAGCCGTAACACCCGCGGCCACCTTTGTGCCCCTGGCGACGCTGGCGGCAGCACGAATATCTTCTATACGACTGTTTGTGCACGAACCGACAAAAACATAATCTACAGGAATGTCGGTAATTTTCGTATGTGGTTTCAGGCCCATGTAAGCCAGTGCATTTTCACAGGACTTTTTCTTGATTTCGTCGCTGAACTCTTCCGGTGCCGGCACGACGCCATTCACCCCGACCACCTGTTCCGGCGATGTTCCCCAGGTGACCTGTGGCGCGATGTCAGTCGCGTTAACGACGATAACCTTGTCGTATTCAGCCCCCTCATCTGACGCGATACCGAGCCAGCAGGCGACAGCCTGGTCCCAATACTCCTCCGCCGGAGAAAACTCCTTGCCTTGTAGAAACTCGATGGTTTTTTCATCAGGAGCAACCAGACCCGCACGAGCACCACTCTCAATAGCCATGTTACAAAGGGTCATGCGACCCTCCATTGACAGGCTTTTAATCGCATCACCGGTGTATTCAATAACGTAACCCGTACCCCCTGCTGTGCCAATCTGTCCAATAACATGCAGAGCAATATCCTTGGCTGTACAGTATTCAGACAATTCCCCTTCCACGTTCACCAACATAGTGCGTGATTTTGTTTGGCGCAAAGCCTGTGTTGCCAGTACATGTTCGACTTCGGAAGTGCCAATACCAAAGGCCAGTGCAGCAAAAGCGCCATGAGTGGCTGTATGACTGTCCCCACACACCACTGTCATGCCGGGATGTACAAATCCATGTTCAGGAACAACGACATGTATAATTCCGTTATCCTGGCTTTGCATATCATAAAGTTTCAGCCCGTATTCCCGGCAATTCTGAATCATGACATCCACCTGCTTTCTAGCGATGGGGTCTTTTATAGGTTGGTCCCGATCCCGGGTCGGTACACAATGATCAAGTGTGGCCAGGTTCGCCTCCGTCCGACGCACACGACGTTTTGCATCTTTCAAACCTTCAAAAGCCTGGGGAGTGGTGACTTCATGTAACAAGTGTCGATCGATGTATAGAACAGGTGCCTGACCTTCTGATTCATGAATGAGATGAGCATCCCATATCTTTTCGTACATCGTTTTTTTCATACTTGCTTACCTTTGATAAATTAAAAAATCGACTGGCGTGTTACGAGTTGCCGGCAAGAATAGATGACAATGTCAGTATTACAATATTCCGCCCATCAAATAAGACGATGGACAGACCTGCTGACAGGATTCTTGCACCATTTGCCATTATAGCCAAGGCAGACTGCAGGGGAAAGCAAACGCATTGTCAACAAGGCCCGATCAATTAACAGAAAATCAACCTGCTGCCAATTTCGAGTGATAATTCTCTGGCGGCATGACCCTGATTAACGGCAATCTCTATCAGGCCATTGGCGTTTTTGTACCAGAACACCTCCCCGACAGGAACATCTGAAAAAGTATTCGCCGCCTTGATTCGCCTGTCAGCCAGTTTGATAATGACTGAGTCTTGCAGAGCTTCGTCTCGGACACCCGTTATACAGTTGCCAAAATGATCGATGTAGATGATTTCATCCAGATCCGCCGGCCAATGATGTTGATCCAGCCAGCGGGTTTCCCGCCCTGGAACTCGTAGATCATTCACGAGCATTGCACAGACCGGTGCATATATATCACGTCCATGGAAGCTGCTGGACAAATTTTCCGGTCGCCATGTGATCTCCTGACACTGCAGATTGTGGGCCCGATTGGCAACAATATCAAACAGGCCATTGTCCGGACCGACGTACTTCCGATTGTCAATATTCAGTATTATCGGTGTGTCTGTCTTGCCGCCTACACCCGGGTCCACTACACAGAAGAATACACTTCCTTCGGCCAGAGCTTTGCTGTAAGCAGCCAGTAAATATGCACCGGCTTTCGGATTACATGCAGGAGCATCGGCAAATATATTTATTACTTTCTCTGTTGGTGCCAACTCATGCAATACCGCCTCTACCTGCCCCAGATAAGGGCCGCTCAATCCATAGTCTGTAAATAATGCAATCATACCGTCAGTGTAGAATAAAATAAGCGCTTCAGCAGCTCCTGTACATCCATGCATTCGCGACATCGCTTACATCCATGTACAAAAAAAGCCGGGAGAACCCGGCTTTTTGATGATTACTCAATCGAACAAATACTAGCTTTCCGCCCCTTCATCTTCTGCAGTTGCTATCGGACGATCAACCAGCTCAACGATTGCCATGGGGGCCTTGTCACCAGGACGATAACCACACTTAAGAATACGCAGATAGCCACCCGGACGCTCCTTGTATCGCGGCCCCAGTTCATCAAAAAGTTTGCTTACCGTTGCACGATCACGCAAGCGCGCAAATGCGGTTCGACGTTTAGCAAGGGAATCATTCCTCGCCATGGTAATCAGGGGTTCTGCAACCCGACGCAACTCCTTCGCCTTCGGTACCGTTGTTGTGATTATCTCGTGCTGCATCAGTGACACAGTCATATTACGAAACATCGCTTTACGATGACTACTGTTGCGATTCAGTTTTCGTCCGCTTTCTTTATGACGCATAAGTCAATACTCAAATATTCGTTTTAATTAAACAGAAACAAACTCAGTTATAGAATCTAACCTACCGCCTTGTCCTTGTCTTCATACAGTCCGGGCGGTGGCCAGTTTTCCAGACGCATGCCCAGAGATAAACCTCTCGACGCCAGCACATCCTTTATTTCCGTCAGTGATTTTTTACCCAGATTCGGCGTTTTCAACAATTCCACTTCTGTACGCTGAATCAGGTCGCCAATGTAATAAATACTTTCTGCTTTCAGACAATTTGCCGAGCGTACGGTCAACTCCAGATCATCAACCGGTCGCAGCAGGATCGGATCAATCGCCGGCTCATTGCTGGCTGCAGCCTCCTCTGCTTCTTCCGCCTCCAGATCAACAAAAACAGAAAGCTGATTTCGCAATATGCCTGCGGCTTCCCGTACTGCGTCCTCCGGATCAATAGTACCGTTGGTTTCTATCTCCACCAGGAGTTTGTCCAGATTGGTCTGTTGCTCTACGCGCGCGCTTTGCACATCGTAAGAGACACGATGAACCGGGCTGAATGAAGCATCGAGTTTCAATCGCCCAATGGATTGATCTCCTTCCTCATTACCACCAATAACCACAGGGCGGTAACCTCGTCCGCGCTCAATATGCATGGTCATATTAAGCTCACCGGCCTTGGTCAAATTGGCAATCACCAGATCAGGGTTGGCAATCTCGACATCATGATCCAGAGTGATGTCACTGGCACGCACTTCACCCGGCCCTGCTTTTCTCAAGCTCAGAGTGGCTTCATTATTGTTGTGCATGGTTATCGCCAGTTTTTTAAGGTTTAACAGTATATCTGTCACATCTTCCTGTACACCTTCGATAGTAGTGTACTCATGCAAGACACCTTCTATTTCCACCTCGGTTACTGCGCTACCCGACATGGAAGACAGTAATACACGCCTCAGGGCATTGCCCAGAGTATGGCCGAACCCCCTGTTAAGAGGCTCGATAGTGATCTTGGCGCGGGTGCTCGATATCGTTTCGACATCGACCCGTCTTGGTTTTAACAATTCTGAATATGATGACGGCATGAGTGCTTGTCCTATGCTTACTTGGAGTAAAGTTCAACAACGAGTTGCTCGTTGATCTCTGAAGGTAATTCACTACGTTCCGGGACAGCCTTGAATGTCCCTTCCATCTTCTTGCTGTCCACTAACAACCATTCCGGCAATCCAAACTGCTCGGCAATATTCAAGGCGTCCTGTATGCGCAGCTGCTTCTTGCTTTTTTCGCGAATAGACACCATATCTTCCGGTTTTACCTGAAAGGATGGAATATTCACCGTTTTACCGTTTACCAGAATGGATTTATGGCTGACCAGTTGTCTTGCTTCGTTACGGGTCACCCCGAATCCCATCCTATAGACGACGTTATCCAGACGACACTCCAGCAATTGCAGGAGATTCTCGCCGGTCGAGCCCTTACGTCTGGCCGCTTCCTTGTAGTAACCACGGAACTGCTTTTCCAGTACGCCGTATATCCGGCGCAGTTTCTGCTTTTCCCTGAGCTGCACGGCATAATCCGAAAGACGCTTCGGACGTGTCCCCTGCAAGCCGGGTAATTTGTCTATCTGACATTTTGATTCGATTGCGCGCGCTCGGCTTTTCAGCATCAAATCCGTGCCTTCACGACGGCTTAGTTTACATTTTGGTCCAAGATAACGTGCCATTTGTTCTCTCCTGCCTATACCCGACGCCGCTTGGGCGGCCGACAACCGTTATGGGGGACGGGTGTCACATCGGTGATATTGGTGATCTTGAAGCCTATTGCATTGAGCGCTCTAACAGCCGACTCGCGGCCAGGGCCCGGACCTTTAATAAAGATTTCCAGATTCTTCATACCATATTCCTGTGCAGTTTCACCTGCTTTTTGTGCGGCTATCTGGGCGGCAAAGGGTGTACTCTTGCGGGAGCCGCGAAAGCCACTACCACCGGCAGTCGCCCAGGCCAGGGTATTACCCTGTCTGTCGGTAATGGTGATAATGGTATTATTGAACGAGGCATGGATGTGAGTCACACCATCCACAACTGTTATTTTTGCCTTCTTTTTGCTTCGACTTGCTACCTTTGCCATATTATTTAAACCTTTCTCACTTCTTTATCATTCTGCGGGGACCTTTGCGGGTACGCGCATTGGTGCGGGTGCGTTGACCCCGGACCGGTAATCCACGACGGTGACGAATACCGCGATTACAACCAAGATCCATCAGTCGTTTTATATTCATCGCGATCTCGCGACGCAAGTCGCCTTCCAGCTCATAGCGGGTAATCTCACTACGAACCTTATCCAGATCATCTTCACTCAGCTCCCTGACTTTTGCATCCGGTTTGAGCCCGCACGCTTTGCAAATATCCTGTGAGCGGGTAAGCCCTATCCCATAAATATGGGTTAAAGCAATCTTAAGATGCTTGTTGTCCGGTATGTTGACTCCTGCTACTCGGGCCATGTTTTATTCTCCAAAATTTCCTCAGCCTTGACGCTGCTTGTGGCGCGGATCACTGCAGATGACGCGCACGACGCCTTTGCGCCGAATAACTCTGCAATGTCGACACATCTTTTTGACTGATGCTCTCACTTTCATTGTCTGACTCCTGAACTGCAATACCGCATTATACCCGCCTGCCCTGGCCCTTGAGATTGGCCTTTTTCAACAAACCATCATATTGGTGCGACATCAAATGCGCCTGCACCTGTGCCATAAAATCCATCACCACGACAACAATAATCAATAATGATGTACCGCCAAAATAAAAGGGCACGTTAAATTTAATAATCAAAAACTCTGGCAATAAACAGACGGAAGTAATATAGATGGCACCTGCCATCGTTAATTTCGTCAATACCTTGTCCAGATACTGAGCAGTCTGTTCACCTGGCCGCATCCCAGGCACAAAGGCGCCTGATTTTTTCAGGTTATCCGCTGTTTCCCTTGGATCGAAGACGATCGCAGTGTAAAAGAAACAGAAAAACACGATCCCTGCAGCGTACAACAATACGTACAAGGGTTGTCCCGGAGAAATAGCCGTCGACAAATCCTGCAACCAACGCATGCCTTCGCTCTGTCCAAACCAGCCCGCCAGCGTGGCCGGGAACAGGATGATACTGGAAGCAAATATCGGTGGTATCACACCAGACATATTCAGCTTCAGGGGCAAATGACTGGATTGTCCTGCGTACATCTTGCGCCCCATTTGCCGCTTGGCATAGTTCACGGTTATCCGTCGCTGCCCTCTTTCCACAAAAATAACAAAGGCTGTCACGGCAATGGATAAGGCAAATAATGCCACTACCGACAATAAATGTAATTGTCCGGTACGGGATAATTCCAGTGTGCCGCCAACTGCCGCCGGCAAACCGGCAACGATGCCGGCAAATATAATCAATGATATACCGTTGCCGACACCACGCTCGGTAATTTGTTCACCCAGCCACATCAGGAACAAGGTGCCTGTTACCAGCGTGGTAACGGCTGTAATCCTGAAGCCCATACCCGGGTCCATCACCACAGCGAGACCTGCGGCAGTTTGCCCTTCCAGTGCTACAGAGACGCCAAAAGCCTGAAAAGTCGCCAGTACCACTGTGCCGTAACGGGTGTACTGGGTGATTTTTCGACGTCCTGACTCTCCTTCCTTGCGCAATTGCTTCAATCTGGGGTCAACAAACGAAAGCAGTTGCATAATAATCGATGCTGAAATATAGGGCATGATTCCCAGGGCGACGACAGACAAACGTTGCAGCGCGCCTCCTGAAAACATATTAAACATGTCCAGGATGGTGCCACTTTGTTGATCAAACATAGCGGCCAGGGCTATCGGGTTAATCCCCGGCACCGGGATATGCGTACAGACCCGATAGACAAACAGGGCAAATAACACAAACAGCAGGCGCTGCCTGAGCTCTGTCAGTTTGGTCAGGCCACCTATACCACCCGGAATTGCTGGATTTTTCGTTGCCACCCTATTCCTCGATTTTCCCGCCGGCTGCTTCTATCGCCGCTCGCGCAGCCTGTGTGACCCTGATACCCTTGACTATCACTGCTTTTTTTATTTCCCCGGAAGCAATCACCTTTGCCCGTTTGGTGTTTTTCGATATCACATTGGCCGCTTGCAGGGCATTGATATCGATAACATCTGCTTCCACTCGTTCCAGT
>JAJRTU010000190.1 GCA_024278135.1 Gammaproteobacteria bacterium | reverse complement strand
GGCGCCGGGGACCGAAGGCTGCTGGACCTGCTATCAGCCCTCCGGCGAACAAATGACCATTTACGATGCCTCAATGCTTTATCAGGAAAATGCCGTGCCCCTGCTGGTTCTTGCCGGCAAGGAATACGGTACCGGCTCATCCCGCGACTGGGCTGCGAAAGGGACAAAACTGCTGGGGGTAAAAGCCGTGATTGCTGAAAGTTTTGAACGTATTCACCGATCCAACCTGGTCGGCATGGGTGTCCTGCCGCTGACGTTCAAGGACGGCGAAAACGCTGACACGCTCGGACTGGACGGCAGTGAAAGCTACGATGTAGAGGGCCTCGAAACCGCTACCAAAGAAGTCACCATTGTGGCATCACCGGCATCAGGCGAGGCCATTCGTTTTACCGCCACCGTGCGCGTGGATACACCAAAGGAATGGGAGTATTACAACAACGGCGGGATTCTGTCCTACGTCTTGCGACAATTGGCAGCTTAATTTAGGTTCGGAAACACAAAGCAGGCCTTGCACCCCATGAACAGGCGTCGCGCAACCCGAGTCCAGTAAAACAAGTTACTGCCTGCACGGCGGTTCGTTGTTTCACCAGATACTGGCCAGCATGATTTTCAGGGGATTATGCACACCCAACTGGGCGCTACACCGTTACCTGCAAACCCGTTCCCGCTCGTCCTCGTCCTCATCATCAGGATCATGATTAACAACAGCAACTACGACATTATCCTGATACTCATTCAGGACAATAACCTGATCAGTGCCGAAATTTAATGTGTCATCATCAGGTAGTGCTGTTGGCGGCTCCATTTCCTGACTGACGGGTGGAGGAGGCAAAGGTGGCGGTGGTGGTAACTCCAGCAGAGTGAAGGTGTAATTGCCAAAGATACCCGCCTGCGAGGCCGGATCCAGGAAGGGATCTGATCCCAGCACCGTGCAGACATTGCAGCTACCCGCAGCGATATCGACCTGACCAAGCCCTGCATTCGCGAGGAACACCGCATCTGCATTCGATCCCGTACCCGGATCCGCAATCACGTCACCCGGTAGCAAAACGGTACCGGCAGTTATAAAGACATCACCATTGAAAGCATTGATGGTTGCGAAGGCGCTGTCGCCTGCGCCACCCAGCAAGTTTATGTTGCCGAGTACGTTCAGAATCAGGCTGTCAGCAGCAAGCTGCGATTCGGACATGTTACCGGCACCTCCGACAATGATGAGATCCCCGCTCAGGTTCATGAGCAGGGCCACGGGATCAATACTCGCAGTAGCGAAATCCGCATCGCCGCCAATTACCGAGACATCACCGGCATTAATAGTAATTCCGCTTCCCGCGACAAGCTTGGCAAACGCGGAGACATTGGTGTTGCTACCCTGGACGGTCAAGCTACCGGTATTAACGACCTCCAGATCAGCACCGGCATTGACCTGGGTGCTGGCAAGAAGGGCCTCCACTTTGACGGTGCTCCCCGAAAGTATGATCGTGTTACCGCTGATAGTTTGATCCTGAATCAGGAGTTCACCACCGCTGGCCCCAAGCCAGATACTCCCCGTTGTATTGGGGTCGCCCAGTAATTTCAAATTACCGCTTTGAATAATACCGATGTCACCGAAGGCCGTATCCACGGAGAAGGGGTTGATGATATTGGTTTCAATCGGATCAACAAAAGTACCAAAGCCGTCCAGAGCACTGAAATTCAAGGTCGTAGCACTGATGTTGAGGGTACTGCCGTTGGCGTCAGTAATGGCCCTGAGGCCTGAACCAGTACCGGGCATCAGCGTCACAACAGAGCCATCGATGACGCCGATGGCGAGTGGCCCCTGTTGCGTTTCGACGGACACCGGGCGACCGGGATTGAGCACGCTATCGGCGCTCAGGCTGCCGCCGGTAGCGACAATGGTGACATTGCCCGATACGGTGTTGTTGATGGTCAGATTATTTACATCGATTTCCAGGTTCACGCCATTTTGCGTACTGATATCCAGTGCCGGGGCGACGACCTCGGGAATACCGTCAATGACGCCGAAATTGATGCTGCCGTTGCTGGTATCCAGCTGTACCAGAGTGGCTGCATTGATGCTGCCCTGGGGATCAATAGTATCCAGGGCGCTGAGAGATACCGTACTGCCGCTTATGTCCGCGTCCACACCGAAGGTTCTATGGATGGGACCGCTGACCGCTTCTATGACCACATCACCTGCCGCATTGATAGATCGTTGTCCCCCCAGGTTACGATGTACGTCTACCTCAGCATCGGCCCGGAGGCGGTAAGGAAATTCGCCCGATTTTCGATACGACCGCCAGGCGCCAGTGCCTGGATGTCAATGGCAAACTGGCCGGCTGCAAGTCCCACTTTGTCAGACTGGAAGATACCCGTGGAACTCCAGAGTCTGACATCATTGTTCGTGCTGGTGACGGTGATGATACCGTCGCTCGTAACAGCACCACTCAAACGAACGTCACTGCCTGCATCTACGTTAATATTCTGTACCGCGTTAATATTACCTACAGTCACGGTACCTGTAATAGCATTGATATCCACGAAACCGGTAGCAGTGATATCCTCATCCGTTTCTATAAAACCCGCTGCGGAGAGGGTAACGTTACGACCCAGCAACTCGGCGCTCGCAGTGGATTCTATAAAGCTGTTGGTCGAGGTAACAATAATATCGCCGGGAGTGCTGTAGCGCACGTCATCGTCACCGGCATCAAGATCGATGTCATCCCTGGCGCTGATCACGATTCCTCCAGACACCGTCGTCATCCCATCAGCAGGAACCGAGTCAAGGTCAAGATCAATGCTGCCCTGGGGCGCTTCAATCGTGATCGCTGGTGTTGCCGCTGCAAGACCGACAGCCCGTGCCTGTATCGTTGTGTTGTTCGAGTTGACATCAACGTTGTAAGTATTGGATTTTAGATTCAGGGTGCCGCCGGAAATCTCGCGCAGAGCGAGAGAGTTCTGGGCCGTGGCCGTCAACGCACCCAGGCCTGCATCAATGACTCCCCCGAAGCCTATAGCAGAATTACCGATCAGGGCCTCCAGCGTGATTGGGCCGTCTGCTAATATCCGGCCACCGCCATAGAGAGTGTTGAAACCACCAGCCAGACCCGCTTTCACTACTACCGAACCGCTGTCCTGGGTAAGCGAGCCAATCAAAGCTTCACCACCGAGGAAGGTCGTTTCAAAACTCACGTCGCTACTGCCGTTGATAACGACAGTCGCCGGACAGGGACCGGCAACGCAGATGGAGCCGATTGTGGCTGTGCCCCCGACATTGTTGCCACCCTCTACCCTGATGGTGCCACCCACCGCCGCATTTTTGCCCAACGTCACCGTCACGCCGCCGGAGTCACTGCCAATCAGTGCACCTGTATCTGTGTTTTGACCACCCCGCAACAAAACCAGTCCGCCCACGTCGATATCAATGACACTGGCACCGTCGATCGACGCAATCGCCCCATTGCCGCTGCCACCCAGGAGTGTCAAACTGCCGGTAGTGGCCAGGGTCTGGGGCGTACCCGTGGAGCTGATGCGCGCCCTGGCGTTCACGCCTGAGCCTGCTTGTAGAAAAATAGATCCGGTTTGCGCCCCGGTCCCGGCGGTGATGGTCTGGTTGCCGACAATCCGGGATTCGCCTGCCGCCGCTATCCTGCCCACTTCAATCCGATTACCCCCGCTGCCGGTCACCGATAACACCTGCGTGCCCACAGAACTGATATCGGCATTGCCCACCGTACCCACCACCCGTACAAGATCAGAATCCAGCACCGAAATATCCTGAGTACCTTCGCTGCGGATCGCCACCGCGCCGGCACCAGTCGCATCCAAAAGAATCCCTTCGTTAATATTGACCACATTTTTGCCCGTAGTGTTGATATTCTGTAGAGCACTCACGTTGTTGATAATGGCATCGCCCGCCGATCCGATGACGTCGATAAAAAGGGCGTCGATGTCCTGACCGCTTTGCGCCTGTAGCAGGCTATCACCTGCGAGATTCACTCCCCCGTTGAGAATCAGGCCTGCTGCCGCATTAATGATCTGTGTCCCTTCCGGGGCCCTGGCACTGACACCGGCCTGGTCAGCGTTCAATGTAATATCACCGCCCGTTGCGATGATTGTCATACTGCCGGTACCGCGTAGCAGGACCTCCAATGGACTGGTACCGATACTCGCTCCATCCAGTAGCACGTTCTCTCCACTCAGGATCATGTTGTCAATATTGGCGGGTGAGGTACCAGCATGGATCTGCAGATTGCCGTCATTGGCGTCCGCGTCGAGAATGGAGGCATCTACATCAACGATCAAATCGCCGCTGCCATCAGTACCTGCTACCAGCACCACAGCACTGCCGCGCGCAAGCACATCGTCGGCGATGGTGATGCCCGAGAAGCGACTTTGTCCATCAGCCCACACCACCACTGTGCCACCATCACCCGTTTCAATAGCGTCCGCGTTCAGAGTTACCGTACCATTGACCTGGGTGTTGCTGGCATTGGTAACACCCGCCTCCTCACCCTGGAAGCCACCGCCGACACGGATATCGCCACCTTGCACTCTGCCACTGACATCGACTTCGGCATCAGCAAGTTTTACCGCATCACCAAGCAATTCAACCCGACCACCTGTATCCCCCATAGCACTGTAGCTACCGGAACTAAACAGACTTTCATCGGCCTCCTGTTTGATCGTGCCGCCTTTGCCAGTAGCTGAATCTGCACTCAATCTAGCATTGGCCGTGACCAGGGCGCGTTTTTGTGAATGGATATTGACATCGCCAGCGGCCACTTCACCATCCACACTGATTAGACCGTCTGCGAGCAGGCTGTCAGAGACGATGCTGACATGACCCCCGGTCTTACCTTCAGCACTTATCTCGCCCTGCAGGTAAACCGTGCCATTATTATCGCTTGCGGTATTGTGTGCCTCGATGCTGACTGTGCCGGCGTCGACTTCCTCATTGCCCGAGACACTGATGAGTGAACCGCTACGCAACTCAATGTCGTCGATGGCCCTTAACACCACCAGACCCTGTGAATCTAATGAGATACTGTCCGCATTTATTGAACCGCTGTGCTTAATAGTACCGGCGAACATCTTTGCCGCACCACCATGGGTAATGACTTCTCCCAGATTGACCACCTCGTTGTCCGGTGCCTGCACGTCAAAGACGATATGATCAGAGGCGAGACTGGCAATGGTGATACTCTCCCCCGCCACCAATATGATTTGGCCCCCCTCGGTTTCAATGATGCCACTGTTTTCGATGTTGGGGGCAATCAGAAAAATATCCCCATTGGCACCAGCCTTGATGTAACCCCGGTTCTGGATATCGGCCGCGTTGCTCCCCTGAAACTTCAGGTTCTCATTAATAAAGTCTTCATCACTCATATCCAGGGTCGAGGCAATCAACCCGGCGGTATCAATAACTGCATCTTGGCCAAAGACAATGCCATTGGGGTTGATCAGAAATACCCGGCCGTTCGATAACAACTGACCAAGAATATCTGAGGGAACCTGACTGACAACCCGATTGAGGACCGCACTGCCAGTGGATTGCTGAACAAAACGGGTGATTTCATTCTGTTGAATGGAGAATTGCTGCCAGTTGATGATGGCACCGGGAGAATTGGTGATGTTCAGCGTGGCAGGATCGGGATGGGCAAAACCGACCTGCCCGTTGACGATCTGGGCGCCGTCGGGATGGGCCAGGGCCACGCCCAGGCCAGTGAGTAACAGCAACAGACTCCGTATTACCATACGGAACAGACCAAACACTTGCGCTCCTCATCCAGTGGATTGAGGACTTATTTAGTTACTGGAATGGGAGGAGACTAGGGCCTGTTGATCTTTCAAATAAAAGTTGGCTAAAAGAGGCAAACTCGTAGAATTGTAATTACCAGAAAACAACAAAACGAGTTTGCCATGCCCCGATTAATGCTAACAGATGAACAGTGGTCGAAGCTGAATAAGAT
>JAJRTU010000189.1 GCA_024278135.1 Gammaproteobacteria bacterium | reverse complement strand
TGGGGGGATGCCCAGCAGGAGATGTACGTGATCCCGGTTCACTGAACCTGCGTAGATAAGCATCTCCTTACTCATCGCTATTTCCCGCAGTAACTCTCGACATCTCAGACCTACTTCTCCCCCCAGCACCTGATATCGATACTTCGTTGTCCATACCAGGTGATATTTGCAATCCCAGACGGTGTGACTGCCTCGCTTGTAATCTTTCATCCTTTAATAATATCATCCATCCGTCGCCTAAAGGCGAGGGGTTTACATATCCCCTATCGGGGACTCTAAAACACGACAAGGTGCCCGATTCCCATCTGGCGTTCCTGCGGACGCTGTCCGGGATGGCCACGATGATTCTGGTTTCCTATCGCTACCAGTCACAGTTTGAATTTCTCACGTCCCTTGAAGATCTGAAATTGAGTCAGGATGGTTTGTTCGGACCCAATAACGCTTTTGCAGTGGGTGAACCCGGCACGTCATCAGATGGTTCCAAAGCCAGATTTGTCGGCAGTATGTGGCGACATGAAATACGTGCCCAACGAAGATTGACTTCAGATATCGGTAAAACATTTCCGCCGATAGTGATCGGCGACTCTATCCGTGATATTCATTTTGCAGCTGATATCGGCGGTATTTTCTTTGGTGTTTCCGAGACCGGTGAAGATGCCCACGATGTCCTGGTGGCTGAAATCAAGAATCAGGAAGAAAACCTCAACTCCCGTTCAAGGGTATTTCTTTCTCTGGCGGATGAACAAATACAACGGCGGCTGATAGAAGAATGCGAGGCCTATGCAAAAACCATTTCAACACTTCATGATTAATAATAATTTTTCAGCGGGATTTCCAGGTAGTGGACAACAAGCGGTAACAAAACCAGAGTGACCAGACCCACCAGCATATAATCCGGATCGTAACCCATACTGAACGCCGTATCCGCGGATACGTTCGCTCCAATACTCATTAACATCGTCAATAAAATAAAAGCCAGATGACGATGAACAATCAGGCCAGTCACCACAAATGCAATCAGGGAAACAAATAGAATATTCGGGTCGATGCCCAACCTCATCAGAAAACCTTCATCAACATTGACTCCAATTGTCATAATGAAGACTAAAAAAACAAGTAGAAATCGCAGCATAGCCATATTCCCATCGCTAAAAAGACGGACATCCTGGATATCGGCTGCTGGTACTGAAACTTTAGGCTTCAGCTCCGTAATCCGCAATCTGCCCGCTGCGCCGGGAATACCATCTGTCCAGTACAATACTGCATTCAGGAACCAGGCTGTAACAGCGGTATTCTGTCATCCAGGTGGCGGGGATCCGGCTCTGCTGTCTGGAATCCTTGATGGACGGTTTAGTGATCTAGATCAAACTCTCCGGCAGGGCGGTATTTACAATGATATACAGACAGTTTGACGACAGTTTGGGAGAAAACTGATGATTGACATCAACACTATTTTTGCTGTTATCGATCCCAGTACAGACAAGCAAATCGCTTTACAACGGGCAATGCGAATAGCCAGAGTAGTCGATGCGAAAATTCATGCCTATCTTTGCATCTCTCCTACGCTGGAGGCCCACGACCCCGAAGCGCTGCGCCGTGTGGAAATGGCAAGGTATGAACCATGGCTGGAAAGTATAGTCGATGCTGCCATAGAGGAAGGCGTCAATATTTCCAGTCAACTTGAGTGGAGTTCTGACTGGCGTAACGCTATCGGAACGGCCGCACGGGAGGTTAGCAGTGATTTAATTGTAAAGTCATCGCACCGGCGTACAGCCACAAGACGCCTGATGATGACATCTTCAGATCTTGCTCTTCTGGAAACTACACACTGTTCCGTACAACTGGTCTCATCAGAGGTTGTGGAGGATCTCCACAGAGTTCTCATCGCGGTGAATGCGAAAAAAGATGACGAAGAGAACAACAGGATATTCAATGCCGTTGTTGCCTATGGCAAGGCCGTGGCCGCCACAAATAAAAATGGCGAACTGCATGCCGTCTATGCGTATTCCGGTTCAGACGAATTCAGACACCTTACCGACATCGCAAAACGGGTGGATATCGATACCTCACATGTGCATGAAGTGGAAGGAAACCCCGAAGAAGCCATCGTGGAAGTGGCAAAGCAGATTAACGCACAAATAATCATTATTGGCCTGTCGACAAAGGGTACTCTGGTAAACCGTATTTTCGGCAATATGGTTGATCGGCTCCTGAACAACATTGATCATGATATTCTGGTCGTCATCCCCGAAGAAGAGTGACGCTGCCCGGTGTGTCATTCTACAGCCCGCCTGATATTCTGATTCACCCTGGCAGCAGTTCACTCGCGGCGCTTGCTTTTTGCAGTGTATTTTCTATGATGCCTGTCAAACGTGGGCATTCGGCCGTAGTGTATACCTGATTCTGACATGCTCCCGATCCGGGGAGTTTCAGAAATCCATAAAATGCCACCTGCCAGGAGAAATGGAATGTTTAAATATTTGCTTCGATCAATCACAGTTGCCGCCCCGCTGATATTCTTCTGTCCGAATACCATTCTGGCTCAGGATGCCGACACCACATTCTTTGTTGTCGGCAAGGCAGCCCGGTTTTTTCAGGATCGAAATATGCAACATAAGCTCTGGCGTTATCATGTTTTTGCCGAAGTTTTTTTAACGAAGGGCGGGCGGCTGAGTAATCTGTCGGTAACTTTGCCGGGAAAGGACGGTACTAAAATTATTCCCCACCTGAAACCAACCAGGTCCAAACTGGTTAATGATGTTTACAAGTTCTCCGATATTCATTTTACTTCGGAAGAAGCGATGAACAGAACCATATCAAACGGTGTGTTCACCATTAACTACGATACACCGAGCGGGAATGTACATAATCGCACAGTTACGCTTGAAGGACCCGGTATACCACCTTCTCCTGTTGTCAATCTCTATCAGAACAATAAAATCGTTTCGCCGGATACAATCAATCCCAGGCTGGATTTAGTCGTGACCTGGAGTGAATGGCCGGCGGGTGCTGCTGATCCGAATAACATTCTTGATGATCTGATTTTTGTCGCGGCCCATCATTGTAATCGTGATTATGCCATTCATAGCGGCAGACCTTTTGAAGGTACTGATTACCTGACCTATCAGGACAAAGATTTTCGTATCAGATCCGAAGAACTGGAACCTGGTCGTCAATATACAATGTTTGTTGAGTTTGCGGATCTGGTGGATACCAACAGAACAGGCTCAATTGAGGGCCTGGCCACATTCACAAATCAAACTTATATCGATTTTTATACGACAGGACAAAGTCGGCATACCTGTCCGAAATAATTTGTCCTGAACCTGTCAACAGTGTACTCCAGACTCCACAATAAAATTGCACTGATAACGGGCGCAGCCCGCGGTCTGGGTCTCATCATTGCGGAGAAGCTGGCGGCCAAAGGCGTCACCATTTGCGGCACTGATCTCCGCAGCGATCTACTGCAACAGGAAATGCAACGGATAGGAGAGCAATTCGGTGTTGATACAATGGCAACAGGAACTGACATCAGTGAGGAAATACAGGTCATCGCCCTGGTGAAGAAAGTGATGGAAAGCCAGGGCAAAATTGATATCTTAATCAACAATGCTGGCATTCGGAAAGTGGGATTAATCAGTGAATACGATGAAAAAATGTGGGATGAGATTCACGATAGTAATTTGAAAGGACAATTTCTCTGTACCCGGGAAGTGTTAAGGCAAGGCATGTTACAGCATAATGAGGGCAACATTATTTTTATATCATCCGATGCGGCCAAACACGGTTCCAGAGCCAGCAGCGCCTATGCTGCATCCAAGTGGGCTGGACTGGGCTTTGCTGCATCAGTAGCGAAAGATTTAAAAGAGTCCGGGATCCGAACATCAACTGTTGTCCCCGGGCGGATGTGGACCCCCATGGCGGAAGAATCTGAGGTTGCCCATCTGGATATAGACTGGCTGGATCCCCGCTGTGTTGCCGATGCGGTGTTATTTTGTCTTATACAGAAAAATGATACGGTCATTCCCGAACTACAGATCTTCCATCGTTCCCAGTTATGAACCTTGACAAGCTGCCGATGAATATCGAATTATCCGCCAGGGTCGCACTAATTACCGGAGCTGCGCGTGGGCTTGGTTTGGCTGTCGTTGAAGAACTGGCACGCGAAGGTGTCAACATTTGTGGTGTAGATATTCGTTCACAGTTGCTGCAAAGTGAGATGAACAGAGTGAGCAGGGAATATGGCATTCAAACGCTGGCGATAGAGGCGAATGTCGGTATTGAAAGGCAGGTGGAGCGACTGGTTGATCAGGTTTTTGCGCATTGGGGCAGAATAGATATCCTGATAAACAATGCCGGTATCCGCAGGATCGCGCCCGTACAGGAGATGACAATACAAATGTGGGACGACATTCATGCCACAAATTCAAAAGGTCATTTTCTGTGTACACGCGCAGTATTGCGACAGGGCATGCTTAAACAAAATGAAGGTGTCATTATCTTCGTATCCTCCGGTTCGGGGAAGCGGGGAGAAAAAAATGCTGCCGCATATTGTGCATCTAAATGGGGAAACATGGGTTTCGCTGAATCCGTGGCCAGGGATTTAAAAGAAACAAAAATCCGCGTAACTACCGTCACACCCGGCATGATCTGGACCCCGATGGCAGAAGAATCGGAAGTGGCACGGCTGGATCTGGAGTGGCTGGATCCCGGCGAAGTGGCCGGGGCAATTCTGTTTTGCATCAAACAGGATGCAGACACTATTATTCCGGAGCTGCGTATTCATCATCGCGCCCAGATCTAAACAGCTGTTCTCAATGGATGTCAGGTTTGTCCCGCCATAATGATGTCTGTATGTTCAGCTCCTTTGGAAGACTTATCGACTCAAAACGGAATATCCATTGAGAAACATATATATTTCATCAAGGGTTTGGTCGCTTTGAACGTAGCTTCAACTTCATCAACAAAATTATTCTCGAACATGAATTTTGATTTCTCGTGACGCATGGCAAAAAAGCTTTTGCGCTTCAGGTCTTCTATATGCGGGTGCTCCGGATCAAAGCCCCTTGGCGGTCGCACCAGTCCATCGCCTCTGATCCCGCCGCATAATGCCTTGATTGATCTGTTCGTTTTTATTCTCTTCCATTCCTGTGGATTATCGACAATGGTGTCCCGTATTTTATTCAGTACCGCGTTGGGTGGCACCCATATTCCTCCGCCGAAGATAACTTCTTCCAGAGACATGTGTACGTAAAAACCCGGCGCGTGCGCATCCTTCCCCACCTTGTGCCGAAACTGGCATGCTGCATGCAGCTTGTAGGGACTTTTGTCTTTGGAGAATCGCAGGTCACGGTACAATCGAAACATCGAACCGCCATTGGGCCTGGGATCGGCATTGAAATGTCTGGATATTTTATTCAGACGAGGGGCCATTTCAGTAATAAATTCGCTCAGTGGTTCCACCACTGTTTTTTTGTACTCGCTCTTATGTTCGTTAAACCACTCACGATTGTTGTTCTTTGCCAGTACACGAAAGAATTTTAAAAACGCCGGATCAAACATTTCCACTTCCTGATTAATCAGAAGGGGTAAATTGTGTCATGTTCGGCGGATATTCCTCATATTTTTCTTCACCCTCACCTATCTCGCACCAGCTCGCCTTTGATTTAACAAATATATGTGCCGCTGATTTAACACCAGGATCGTCATCCAGTGTTCCTAATGTTACTGCCAGCATCTTGCCGCCATCAATTTCAGCCACGAGGGATGAACCACAGGAAGCGCAAAACAGTCTCGCGGAATGGGAGCTTGATTGATATCGATGTACCCGCTCCTCACCCTTTATCCAGCGGAAACTGTCCGGATTGATGATACCCGCATAGCTGCCGTATGCCGCACCGTGAAATTTTTGACAATAACTGCAGTGACAATGATCAATATGCTCCGAAAGTTCGCCGGTCTCGTAATGCACCTCTCCACAAAGACAGCTGCCGTGATGTAACATTGCGCTTTCTCCTCAAATGTGAAATGTCTGTTAACAGGTCGATCTGTCGCAGCCGGTAACTCCGGGCAGTTTTCCGAAGATACTGAATACTGGATTTATCGCCCCCGTCAGCGGGCTGATAATCGCAGATATCGCCATCCCGCTCAATCAAACTGCTGATAAAGACCTTTTAATGTAAAATAATCCTTCTGTCTTTAAATGAGAATTGTTATCATTTAGATATTCAACACATTTATAATTTTGGAGCACAACATGCAAAATGCCTGCACCCTTTTCGTCAAAATCTTTTTCATTATTCTGCTTTTTAATCAACATGTTATGGCGAGCAGTACGATGACGAACGAACAACTCATGGACGTCAAACGTGCAAAAGTCGATAGTGAAGCCCAACGTCAACAATTACAGAAATCTGCCGTATTGCTGGCAAACTATGAAATAGAAGCGAAGAAGCTGGTGCGTATGGCCGAAAACGGGACAGACAGTGACACCATTACCCGCCAGGCCGGCGAATTACTGGACTTGTCCGAAGTGGTTATCGACAGTGCGAGGTTCCGACTGCCACAGTGTGACGAATATCTGGCCAAATCCATCTCCCTTCGCAGCAGCCTCAATGAGATCTCTCACGAGCGACTGGAGAAAGACTATCATCATGACGGCGCCCTGCCGAAGGCTCCGGCTGAGTGCTATCACGCCAAGGATTTGTTTGTACATCCCGCGACGGTTCTGGTTTTGACCCGGGATGACCCGGCCCTGAGCGAGCATACCCGTGACTCCATCAAGAAGGAAATCACGGAAGTACTGGCGCACACGGAATTCGTGAGACAACTGGTATTATATTGAATTCGGTGGAACCCGGGCTTTATTGACCTGTCAGAGAGATATTCATTTTCATCAATATCGCGAGACAGGACTATGAACAAGTGGAGCTATTTCATCATTGCCGGCAGCATTCTGACCGGCACGGCCATATATACTCAGGTCTCAAGTGAGACCACCGATAATAAAACCGCAGCACTCGCATCATCCGGTGAAAAGACAGGCACGGCAAACTGGAAGGAAACTAAAGAAAATTTTGTTAAGCCCCCCGCTCAGGTACTCAAACAACGTCTAAGCAAATTGCAATATGATGTGACCCAAAACGATGCAACGGAACGGCCCTTTAAAAACGAATACTGGAATAACAAGCAAGAGGGTATCTATGTCGATGTCGTCTCCGGTGAGCCTCTTTTCAGTTCCAAAGACAAATACAAGTCCGGTACCGGCTGGCCGAGCTTTGTTCGCCCGATCAAATCAGGTGCCCTGCAAACCAAAGAAGATAAGGGCTTGTTTTACACCCGTACCGAGCTACGCAGCCGTATTGGCGATTCACATCTGGGACATGTATTCGAAGATGGCCCGGCACCCACCGGCCTGCGCTATTGCATAAATTCCGCATCCCTGCGCTTCGTTCCCAGCCATGAACTCGCTTCTCAGGGCTACGAAGAGTTTGTTGCCTCGTTCGCGAAATAGTGTGGCAGGCGGATGCTGTTCACCCGAAGCCCTGAAGCAGAAAATTCCTCATTTCCCTGTCCCCGCAGCCCAGCGGGCATAAACACCGGCCGGTATCCGGTAAATACAATATTTTTATGTGAGGGCATTTAGCACCCTGCAGCAACTTCAGAGCAGACTTCGGCCGGCACAGGTGTCTCCTTGTTGCCGACATGATATATTTCTCTGAATTTATTCCGATGAACAGCCTCAATGATCAGGACCATAACAATAATATTCGTGTCAATATTCGCTGTGCCCTTATCGGCCACAGAGACAGCGGGTAAAGTAGTCTATCAACAAAGTTGTGCCGGCTGTCATGATCCTGGTGGCTATCAAATACCGGCCTTTCCACAGTTGCAAACACTGGGGCCAAAGGCCATACACGGCTCCCTGAATTCCGGCAGCATGCGCCAAATCGGTGAAACGCTGTCAAAGACGGAACGTATTGCTGTGGCCGAATACATTGCAGGCAAAGCATTGAACTCAACAGCGGATAACGATATTCAGCTTGAATATTGTGATTCCAATCCGGCGCTGCCGCCTGATTTTATTCAAAAGCCGAAATGGAACGGCTGGGGAGTGGATCTGGAGAACAGCCGCTTTCAGCCCGGGACCACGGCAAAATTATCCGCACAGGATGTCCCTCGATTAAAGCTTCTTTGGGCCTTTGCCTATCCAGACGAAGTTCTGGCCCTGGGTCAACCCAATGTCATTGGCGGGCGACTGTTTGTCCCCAGTCACAGTGGCAGCGTCTACTCCCTCGATGCCGGTACCGGCTGCGCCTACTGGTACTTCAAAGCCGACAGTTCAGTGCGCACCGCCATCAGCATCGGCTCCGCATCACCTGCATCAAATGAGGCCTATCTGGCCTATTTTACCGACACCACGGCCAATACTTATGCTGTTAATGCAACAAACGGCAAGCTTGTCTGGAAAACGACGATCGAAAAGCACCCTGCCGTACGCGTAACAGGTGCGCCACAATTGTATAAGGGCAGGTTGTATGTGCCGGTCTCAACGCTGGAAGCCGTAAGCGCCATTAATCCGGAATATCAATGCTGTACACATCGGGGCAGTGTCGTCGCGCTGGATGCTTATACCGGCCGGATATTATGGCAATCGTTTACCATCGTTGATAAACCCGTACGCACTGAGAAGAGCAATGCTCACGGCACCGTTTTTTACGGACCTTCCGGTGCCGGTATCTGGTCGGCCCCCACCATTGATAAAAAATTGAATGTGCTCTACGTCGGTACCGGCGAAAACAGCTCAGAACCGGTCACAACAAGCAGTGATGCCATCATTGCCATGGATCTGGATACCGGGAAAATTCTCTGGCGCTATCAGTCTACGCGTAACGACGCCTGGAATGCGGCCTGCATCTCCGATGATCGACGTAATTGTCCGGCTGTCGAAGGGCCTGATTATGATTTTGGGGCATCGCCCTTGCTGGTCTCCCTCTATCATCAACGACGACTCCTGCTGGCGGTACAAAAGTCCGGTGAAGTACATGCGCTCGATCCGGATAACAACGGCCGTCTGGTATGGAAACAACAGGCTTCGCCAGGTGGCTTTCAGGGCGGCGTAATGTGGGGCGCTGCAGTCGATGACAGAAACATCTATGTGGCCCTGTCGGATCGTAAAAGTGTTCAAATACAACGGGGAGATGGTTCGCCTGACTGGCAACTTGAACCCAGCGAAGGTGGTGGTTTGCTCGCCTATCGACTTGTTGACGGCAAGCTCATCTGGCGCGCGCCTGCACCTGTCTGTGGTAATCGCCTGCAGTGCAGTCCCGCCCAACCCGGTGCCGTATCTGCTATACCCGGGGTGGTGTTCTCCGGTGCCTATGATGGCCATATTCGTGCCTATTCAAGCAGGGACGGAAAGGTGATCTGGAATTACGATACTGTAAAGGAATATGACGCAGTCAACGGTATCCGGGCACAGGGCGGTGCCCTGGACGGACCCGGACCTACCATTGTCAACGGTATTGTTTATGTTAATTCCGGCTATGCCCGTTGGGGCGGCTTGCCGGGCAATGCCCTGCTGGCTTTCGGCCTTGAATAGGCTATTTGCTGATTTTATCCAGAACCGAATCGTCCAGAACCCGAATACGCATTTCGATGCGCTCCAGCGGCAGATCATTCCTGTCCCGTTTTTGAGCAACGATTTTATCTACGACAGACATGCCCTTCGTTACCCTGCCAAATACAGTATATTGCTTATCCAGGAAGCTTGAGCGTTTGGTGACGATAAAAAACTGAGACCCGGCGCTGTCCGGATCCGATGTTCGTGCCATGGATACCGTACCACGGATATGGGGCTGGTTGTTGAACTCTGCCCTGATGGTGTAGCCGGGACCGCCCTGACCATAAGTTGATTTATCCCCACCCTTGGTGTTCGGATCACCGCCCTGAATCATAAAACCGGGGATGACCCGATGAAAAATAGTGCCGTCATAAAAACCCAGTTTGGTCAGATGAATAAACCGACGTACATGATTAGGCGCCACATAGGGCAGCAGACGAATTTCTATAGTGCCGAATTTTGTGTCTATGGCAATATTTGCATCCCGATCAGCTGCATATACGCCCGTTATCGTACTCAACTCCGTCAACATTAATACACAAACCATCAGGACAATATTCAACAAGGTTCTTTTCTTCATACTGTTTCTCTATGTGCTGCCATTTTCAGACTGTTTATCGTGCGCAACCGGAATCGCATATTTTAATCTATAGCTGTAAATAATACATCAACATGGGGATGACTATCATCCCGATTATTATTGAAACCGATACTGCACTTGAAGCAAACTCCACATCCAGTTTCGCCAATGAAGCGAAAGTCAGGACATTAAAGCCGATGGGGGCGGCGGAACATAATACCACCACCCTAAACACGTCACCCTTCAGGTCAAA
This sequence comes from Gammaproteobacteria bacterium, assembly GCA_024278135.1. Lineage (GTDB taxonomy): Bacteria > Pseudomonadota > Gammaproteobacteria > Eutrophobiales > Eutrophobiaceae > WLWS01. The sequence goes on along the minus strand of JAJRTU010000189.1, from coordinate 45 downwards.
GATTGTAGAGATGGTCAATCCGATGAGCAAACCAATAAACATCCT
>JAJRTU010000188.1 GCA_024278135.1 Gammaproteobacteria bacterium | reverse complement strand
GTCTGGCCTTTGCTGCCTACCCTCGACAGGACTACCGCCGGCAGGTCGAGCTTTTTGCGCAGAAAATAGCCGCGCAGGGACCCATTTCCCTGTCCCTGTTAAAAGAGCACCTCAATCGTGGTCGTGACAGAGATTATGCCAGCGCGCTGTTAAGCGAGCTGGAAGGCATGACCTATTGCAGTACTACCGATGACTGGCGCGAAGGGGTCGCTGCCTTTACGGAAAAACGCAAGCCCACATTTACCGGCAAATAAAAATAATTGGATAAACGTATTCAACGAGCATTGAACCCGTCCAGTATTATGATCGTCGGGGCCTCCAGCAACAGCGCAAAACGTGGCAACGTCGCACTGCGCTATTTGGCACAAAACGGCTATCAAGGGAAAGTGTATCCGGTGAACCCGCACAGCGAGGTCATACACGGGTTCACCTGCTATGCCAACATCACCGACGTTGAACAAGCGGTGGATCTGGCCGTGATCTGTACGCCGGCGGACACGGTGGCGCAAATATTATCCGAATGCGGCAGTATCGGATGTGCCGGCGCGGCCATTCTCGCGGGCGGCTTCTCTGAAACCGGTACAAAGGGCGAGAATTTACAGGCGCAAGTACTGAAAGTGGCGCGTCAGCAGGGTATCCGGATCATCGGGCCGAATACCTCCGGTTTGTTTAACACCCATTGCCGGGCCAACCTGGTCGGCTATGAGGGTTTGCAGGCGGGCGCGATAGGCATCCTTTCCCAGTCCGGCAATATGGCGCTGGCCTTTGTCACGGAGGGTTTGCTGCGCGGCGTGGGGTTCAGTACCTACGTCGGTGTCGGCAACGAAGCAGACATTCAATTTCATGAATACCTCGACTATTTTAAACATGATGACAACACCAGCGTGGTGATTGTCTATGTGGAGGGCTTTTCTCAGGGTGCTGATTTTGTAGAAAAAACCAGAGAGTTCGTTCGCCATAAACCCCTGGTCATCTATAAAACCGGACGCACCCAGGCCGGGAAAAATGCGGCGGTATCTCATACCGGGGCGCTGGCGGGAGATTACAAAGTCGCCGGGGAGGTCATGCGCCAGGCCGGTGCAATCGTTGTCGAACAATCCGATCTGGTATTGCCCATAGCCAATGCACTCGCTTCCCTTCCCTTTGCTGCCGGTGGACGCGTTGCCGTATTAACCGATGGTGGTGGACAGGGCACCATTGCCGCGGATGCCCTCGTCGAGAGGGCATTGACCCTGCCTGCTTTGGCGGCTGAGACTGTCAGCAAACTGAAGTCCATTTTGCCGACGACAGCATCGCTGAGTAATCCAGTGGATGTGGCCGGTGCTGCCGATCAGCGCCCCGGCGTATTATCAGATTGTGCCGGTATTTTGCTGCAGGACAAGGGTATCGATGCCTTATTGATCGTCGGTTTGTTTGGCTGCTACCATCATCGATTTTCCAGTGAGTTGCTGGATGCTGAATTCGACGCATTCAGGGCCTTGCGCGGTCATATCAACGATTCCACCAAACCTGTCATTTTGCATAGTATTTACGCCGGTCATCCATTGGCGACCTGGCTAATTGCCCAGGAAATGACATTGCCGGTTTACGCTTCCATTGAAGATGCTGCTGCGAGTATAAAAGCGCTGACAGCTTACGGTGAAACCCGCGCCTGTCACCAGGCTGCAGCGGCTCGAACAGCACCTGAAGTGAAAAAGGCCTCAGTTGAAACGCCGATTTTCGGCACAGAAGACAGCAATAAGCGTTTTGCCTTAACCGAGCCGGAAGCACGCGCGAGCCTGTTGGAATACGGCCTGTCCATGCCGACAGGCACGGTGCTTGAAAACCTGGATAAAGTGGCAGAGCTGGAAAGCCGGTGGTTTAACCAGCCTTTGGCGATCAAAGTGGTATCTCGCGATGTTGTGCATAAAAGCGATAGCGGCGGCGTTATCCTGTCCGTGCAGGGGCGGGACAACATCATCAAATCGATACAACAAATAGCGGCGAGGGTCAAAAAGCACAGCCCGCATGCCAACATTGACGGCTATCTGCTCTTGCCTATGGCGGCCCCCGGGCTTGAAGTCATCGTCGGTTGTTATCGCGATCCCCAGTTCGGGCCGGTCATTATGTTTGGTCTGGGCGGCATTCATGTAGAAGTGTTGAAAGACGTGGTGTTTCGCTCAGTCCCGCTGAGCAAAGAGGAGGCGCTGAAGATGGTAAGAGAAATACGCGCTGCTGCTCTATTACAGGGGCTGCGGGGAGGCAAGGCCATCGACATTGACAGTCTGGGTCTGTTGATACAGCAGCTGGGAAATTTCTTCGTTGATCGCCCCGCTGTTGAAGAGATTGATTTAAATCCGGTATTTTTATACGAGCAGGGCCTGTTTATCGCGGATACCAGAATAATCACCAGAATCGATCCGGATTTCGACCTGATGTGTTGTAAAAAAGAGATTTTACCCGGAGAAAGCGTTGAAGCCTAAGTCAATATGAGACCGGGTGGAGAGCAATTCGGCAATGATGCAAATATTTTTGCGTGTATTTTTGCAATATAAACTATTTTTGCATCATCATATTTTGTTTGGTAGAGTGCAGCGTGAAAATGTGTGGACAAGCTAACAGAGCCGGGTTTTCTTATTAGCGCTCTTGTTACACCAAGGTGGCAATACAAGGGACGTACTATCTCTTGAGCAGCCCGGATGCGTCTAAAGAATTCGAAAGACAGCAAGCCGGTATATTCCTGCACCGGTGGTATTTCGTTGTGTTGTAGACAGACAACTCAGATTGACTGACGGCCGTTTCTGACATCGGCGGTATACGACAGGCTTGCACTCCACGCGTAAAATAAAAGCTAACTGCTGGGAGGGGAAAATGAAATATTTTAAGCTAACGTTAATGTGCCTGATTATTACAGCACAGGTGCAGCCGGTCTATGCACAATCCAAAGGTGACGACAGCGCTATAGAAGAAATTGTTACCATCGGCTCACGTAGCCACAAACCACGGTCCGCATCGGACTCCACCGTGCCCATTGATGTCATTTCAGGTGAGGACTTCAACGTACTGGGCAGCACAGCCGATCTCACGGACAATCTCAGAGCATTGATCCCGTCCTATACCGCCACACCCGCCACGGGTGACGGCAGTGCATTTGTGCGTCCCACCTCGCTGCGCGGCACGGCCCCGGATCAAACGCTGGTGCTCGTTAACGGCAAACGCAGACACCGCTCTGCTCTGGTGCAGTTTTTTGCTCCCGCCGCCGGTAATGGCGCGCATGGCGTCGATGTCGGCATGATCCCCGGTATTGCACTGAAACGGGTGGAAGTCCTGCGTGATGGCGCGGCGGCACAGTATGGCTCCGATGCCATCGCCGGTGTGATTAACTTTGTCCTGAAAGATGCGCCGGAAGGTGGCGAGATTCAGGTTCAATATGGTCAGTTCTATGAGGGTGAGGACAATAAAAAGGTATCCGCCAATGGCGGTATCGCCCTGGGCGCCAATGGATTTGTCAACGCCAGTATTGAGTATATCGACAACCAGGCGCTCTCGCGCGGTATACAGCGACCTGATGCCCAGGCATTGATTGACGCCGGGGTAACGGAAGTGGGGCAGGATACCCCGTTTGATGACGCACCGTTGGCACAGACCTGGGGCCGCCCTGAAACAGAAGGGATCCGCTTTTTCGCCAATGCCGGCTATGAGTTCAGCGACATTGCACAACTGTATACGCAGGTGGGCTACGCTGATACCGACGGTCGATATCGGTTTTTCTACCGTAATCCGAATCATTCGAGCCTGGCACCTGCGCGTGCCGCCGGCTTTACCGGCCTGCCCGGTGGCTTCACACCCTATCTTGACGGTGCCCAGAAAGACACCAGCTTTGTAATTGGCCTGAAAGGCGAGTCCACCAGCAGCATGTTCTATGACATCAGCTTCGGTTACGGACAGAACAAACTGGACTATTTCCTCAACAACACGGTCAATCCGGACCTGCCTCTGGGAGCAGACAATGGGCCTTCACAAATGGACTTTGACGTGGGTGGCTACGAACAGGAAGAGATTAACCTGAACGCAGATTTTTCCATGCCACTGGGTGATGCTGTCAACCTGGGTTTTGGCATGGAATGGCGTGAAGAAACCTATACGGTCAAGACCGGTGAGCCCAATGCCTCAGTTGGTGCCGGTTCCAGCGGCTTCAAAGGGATTACACCTGCGGACTCCGGTGCGTTTAGTCGTGACAACTGGGCCATGTATGCGGATGTGGAATACGACGTGACTGATGCCCTGTTGGTGCAGGTAGCCGGACGTTATGAAGACTTTTCAGATTTCGGTGGCACTATTAACGGAAAATTCGCAGCACGTTACAGAGTCAACGATACCTTCGCACTACGTGCTGCCGTTTCTACCGGTTTCCATGCTCCGACACCGGGTCAGGCCAATGTCCGCACCACCATTACGACATTTGACGGCGTGACAGGTTTGCAGGTTGAAGAGGGTCTGGTACCTTCCACTGATCCTCGTGTCGCCGCTGTTGGTGGTACGGATCTGAAAGAAGAAACATCGCTCAATTTAAGCGCCGGTTTCAGTGCTGACTTCTTCGAGAATACGACATTAACTGTTGATGTATACCAGATTAAAGTCGATGACCGTATTTACCGTACGGGTGATATCGCCGTCCCGGGGACAACCAACACCATCTCGTTTTACACCAACGCGCTTAATGTCAAGCACACGGGTGTGGATGTGGTGGTCACCTCGGGTTTTGACTGGGGTGCGAATGCCAATACTGATTTGACGCTGGCCTATGGCTACAACGAGATCAAAGTCACTGATCAGCAACAAATCAACGGCGTCAACCCGGTCAGCGACAGCCTGATTGAGGACATCGAAAATAACTATCCAAATCATCGCTTCGTATTGACCGGTAACACTTACTTTGGAGAGAAGCTCAATTTTCTGGCGCGCCTGAACTTCTATGGCAGTCATTATGACGAACGCGGCAGGATCGGTGCGGCAGTTGATCCCAGCGCAAAGATTGATCCGATAGTATTTGTTGATATGGAACTCGGTTACCAGGCGACGAAAAATATTCGAATCGCAGCAGGTGGTACCAACATATTTGATTCGTTCGTGGATACGATCGGGCCACCGAATGCGAACCGACTCAGCGTGGGTTTGCAGTACCCGCGTCGTAGCGCTGCAAACTATGAAGGCGGTTCATGGTATCTGCGAGGTGTTTACAGCTGGTAGTATACCCGGACACAACGCAGGCAATTACCGGAGCCTGAACTCTTGAAACCGGTTGCAAGGATCTTGCAACCGGTTTTTTTTATGGCGAAAAATCAACTGTACTTATGCATCATCGGCAGTAAAAATAATATCCCGAATATTGGGTAAATATTTTTCGAACGATCCCGTATTAAACGCAATCACGTTTGCACCCGGTTTGATCAGTCCCGAAGCACAGGCAGGCTCCAGAGCTGCCAGAACCGCTGCACCTTCCGGGCAAATCCAGATCCCTTTGTTCCGGTATATGTTCTTTATTTGAGTGCGTATGCTTTGTTCAGTCACGGCAATGGCAGCGCCGCCACTTTCCCGGATAATTTCCAGTACTTTAAAATGACCTACACTGGCGGGGACATTCAGTCCGGCAGCAATGGTATGACCTGCGTCCACCGGACGACTGTCTGCCAGACCCTGTTCATAGGCATTGACCACGGGTGAAGTGACCTCACTTTGCACAGCGATAATTCTCGGACGTCGACTGTCGATAATACCGATCGCCTCAAGCTCGGCAAAGGCCTTCCACATGCCCAGTATCCCGGTACCGCCACCAGTGGGGTAGAGTATGACATCCGGCAATGACCAGGTGTCCTTTATGCCCGGTATGGGTTCAGCCAGTTCCAGACCCATGG
>JAJRTU010000187.1 GCA_024278135.1 Gammaproteobacteria bacterium | reverse complement strand
GCATGTGACTATACGGCAAAACATAAAAAGTATGCGCTGGACAAAGACAAGCCCGGCCGTTACAAGCACGGTATTGGCCTGGCTTCCTCCATCCATAACGCCGGCGGTGCCAAGATCCACAAGTCCGACGGCTGCGGCACCATACTCAAAGTGGATGATTACGCGCGGGTCACGGTGATCACCGGCGCCTCGGAGATCGGCCAGGGTATCGACGCGGTCATCAATCTCATCGTCGCCGAAGAGCTGGGTATCCCGCTGGAACATATTACGATTGTTAACAATGACTCGGATGTGGCGCCGTGGGATGTGGGCGTGCATGCCTCCCGTACCACGTTTATCGCCGGCAACGGCACCCGGCGGGCAGCCTCGAAGGCCAGACAACAGATACTGAATGCCGCATCCCGGTTTATGGATAGACCCGCAGCAGAACTGGATTTGCGTGGTGGCTATATCGTGCAGGACAGCGACGGAAGTAAAATTCAGAAACTGGAAAAACTGCTTCGTCAAATGCATTTCCAGCAGGAGCCGGAACTGGTCATGGTAACAGACTACTATGAACCGAACAGTGAACCGGAAGGCGCAGACCACATGTCTGACTTTTCCGCCGCCTATTCCCATGCCGTGCACATCGCAGAAATTGTGGTGGACACTTTTACCGGTGAGATCAAAGTCGAAAAAGTGACATCGGCACAGGATGTGGGGAGGGTAATCAATCGAATGGGGCTGGAGGGACAAATAGAAGGCGGTATTGCCATCGGTCTGGGTTTTGCGCTCAGTGAAGAAATGCTGGTTGAAGAAGGCATGCTCAAAAATCCCTGCTTCAGAGACTACAAGGTGTTCACCGCACCGGAAATGCCGGAACTTGATCTGCACTTTATCGAAAGTGATTGTGCCGAGGGTCCTTACGGCGCCAAGGGGGCCTCGGAATTACCGACCATCGTCATTGCACCGGCCATCGCCAATGCAGTGTATAACGCCATCGGCATCCGTTTTCTCGAATCCCCACTGACCCCGGAAAAGATTGCCCGGGCAATATGGGAGAAAAACGGCCCACCTGATGAATCGAGTCCCGTCTCATCTGCCGAACAGTAACCCGACATGAATATCGCACACTGGATCGAACATTGGGCGGTATCCAGTCCCGAAAAAATCGCACTGCGTTTTGAGGGACAGGAATTCAGCTACGATGATTTTAACAAACAGGTAAAAGCGAACGCGCGCGTGTTGCGTAACCGGCTTGGCGTCAAAACCGGGGACCGTGTCGTTTACCTGGGCCAGAACCACCCGCAGTGCCTGTTTCTGGTCTTTGCCTGTGCCCGTCTGGGTGCTATCTATGTGCCGTTCAACTGGCGGCTGGCGCCGACGGAACACCAACACATGCTGAAGGACAGTGGGGCTAAAATCCTGTTCGCGGATGCACTCTTTCGTGAATCCTGTGAAGCCTTCAGGGGTGAGTTCGATGACTGTCATTTTGTTGCTGTGGAACAGGATGAGAAAAGCGACTGGCCGGCCTTGTCGGATTTGCTGGAGAATGCCGAGGGCGAGGATCATTTTCCCGATATTGATCTCGCATCACCACTGCTGATCAAATATACCTCCGGTACTACCGGGTTTCCAAAAGGTGCGGTATTGACACAGGAGGCGGTACAATACAACGCCTTCAACAGCACCATCATGCACGATATGACCAGCCATGATCATATTCTGACTTTTCTTCCCCTGTTCCATGTCGGCGGATTGAACAACCAGAGCACTGCCGCGTTTTATACCGGCGCCACGGTGACCCTTCACCGCGTATTCACGCCGGAACAGGCGCTGCATGACCTGGCCCATGAAAAACCGACACTGACCATCATCCTGCCGGCGCAGATGTCGCCGCTGCAAGCCCTGCCGGACTGGGAGAGCTCGAATTTTTCCAGTTTACGATCCGTATTGACCGGCTCCACGTCGATACCGGACGAGATGACCCGTTACTGGCATGGCAAGGGTATTCCCCTGATACAGATGTACGGTGCCAGTGAAACCTGCCCCATTGCCATACATCAGACCGCCGACAACGCCATGGCGACGGAAGGCAGCATCGGCTATCCCGCCATGCACTGTGAAATCCGTATCGTCAATGATCACGGTGCTGACTGCGGTGTCGATGAAGCCGGTGAGATCTATGTCCGTGGTAAAAACGTTATGAGCCACTACTGGAACAATGAAATCGCCACGCAGGAGAACCTCACAGACGGGTGGTTCCACACCGGCGATATCGCCTATGTCGATGACAAGGGCTGTTATCACTTTCTGGATCGTAAGAAAGACCTCATTATCTCCGGCGGCGAAAACATTTATCCTGCCGAAATTGAAAATATTCTGACGGACCATCCGGACATTTTCGAGGTGGCGGTCATCGGCCGGGAAGACCCTCGCTGGGGCGAGGCCGTGGTGGCAGCGATAGTCAGAAAGGACGACAAGCTGACTCGCGAACAGGTTCTGGAGTGGTTGAATGGCAAACTGGGTCGCTACAAGCACCCGCGTGATATTCTGTTTATGGACGCCCTGCCCCGTAACGAAATGCGCAAGGTACAAAAGCATGTGTTGCGTGACATGGTGAAACAATTGCAGGCCTGAATGCGCTAGCTGCCGTGAATATCAAATACTTTGCCTGGCTTGGTGAAAAAATCGGCTTTACCGAGGAAGAGGTGGTACTGCCTCCCGAAGTGACCGATGTCGGTATGCTGATCAACTGGCTCTCCACGCGTGGTCCGAATTTTGAAAATGCCCTCGAATTTGTTGAAGTGATCAAAGTTGTCGTCAACCAGACTTATGTGCACAACGACCAGCCTGTCAAAAACGATGATGAAGTGATTTTTATTCCACCGATTGCCGGAGGCTGATTCGCTTTTCGGTTTGATCCGGCACAGAGGAATGCCCCCCCGATTTACAAATTGCCTACCCGGTTTTCCTGATACACAAAACAGGTACCTCTGATTTTCTCAGTACACTTTCGGCGACACTGCCCATTAACAGATGGGCGACGCCTTTCCGCCCGTGAGTACCCATTACAATCATATCGGCTCCCGCCTCTTTTGCCACGTTGTTGACTTCTACGGCGGCATCTCCATGAAGAATAGTTGTTGAGATATCAAGTCCTTCACCATAATCCTGGAGAAACTTTTCCAGATTATTTTTGGCGGACTGTTCTTCGAGCGCCTGTATTTCTTCAATATTGACCATCCCTCCCTCCGGAATATTGGTGGCATGGATTTGTACAATATGGACAATATGAAGATCAGCTCCCAGGTCTTTTGCCAAATCAACAGCTGTTGTCATGGCCATTTCCGAAAGATTCGAAAAATCAATCGCCACTAATATTTTCTTGAACTTGCTCATGACACCACCTCTCAATGATTTATATTTCGTTATTGGTATTATTCGTCCCGGCAGCAGAATGCAAATTGATTTGAATCAATTATATCACCATGCTTCATTTAAAACGAAACATCAGTCAGCATCGGGAAAATCGGGCGCTGTTACAGCCGATCCCCCTGTTCCAATATCTTCTAGTACGGTAACACAGCGAAATTGAAGGACTTTGAACTGATAATTATGAACAAAAACCCTATATTAGTGCATTATTCAACATAAACAGGCGCTACAGGAAAAAAACAGTTTATCTGTCCGTTTGAGTCCTGAGCGGCGGTCGGACCCGGAACCGGCAAACGCCGGAATTTACCTGTGACAATAATAACAAGCGGGGGGGACATGAGTAAACACCACTACGATCATATCCGTGGAAACGAAAAGTTTCATCAGTTGGTGGCACAAAAATCCAGGTTAAGCTGGTTGTTGGCGGCCCTGATAATGACGGTATATTACAGTTTTATTCTTGTTATCGCTTTTTTCCCCGAGTGGCTTGGTCAACCTTTAACGGCGGATACAGCCATTACCTGGGGTCTGCCTGTTGGCATAGGGATTATTCTGTTTACTTTTCTTATCACCGGTATTTATGTGCACAAGGCAAATACTCTCTATGACAACCTGCTGCAGGAAGTGATTGATGCTTCACATGAACATGTTGATGGCCTGCAAAACACGAACAATGAAGCAGCAGGCGAAACATTATGAACGCGAACATCAATTTCACGGCCATTGCCATGTTTCTTGTATTTGTTGCAGCCACACTGGGGATCACCTATTGGGCTGCGCGCCGCACGCGCACGGTAAAAGATTATTATGCCGCCGGAGGCGGGATCACCGGCTTTCAAAACGGCCTGGCCATTGCCGGTGACTATATGTCGGCGGCATCCTTTCTCGGGATTTCCGCCCTGGTGTTTGCCTCCGGATATGATGGTCTGATTTACTCTATTGGTTTTCTGGTGGGCTGGCCTGTCATTTTATTTTTGCTGGCGGAACGTTTACGCAATTTGGGCAAGTATACTTTTTCAGACGTGGCATCTTACAGACTGCAACAAGGCGCTGTTCGTCTGATGGCAGCATGTGGTTCTCTGACCGTTGTTTTATTGTATTTAATTGCACAAATGGTCGGTGCCGGAAAACTCATTCAGGTCTTGTTCGGTCTGCCCTATGAGCTGGCAGTCGTCATGGTCGGGGTGCTGATGGTGATTTACGTCAGTGTCGGTGGCATGCTGGCCACCACCTGGGTGCAGATCATCAAGGCCTGTTTGCTGTTGGGCGGAGCAACATTTCTCAGTTTTCTGGTCTTGTATCATCAGAACTTTTCCATCACCGCGCTTTTTGATCAAGCCATAGCCGTTCATGAAAAAGGGACGGCTATCATGAGTCCGGGCACGCTGGTGTCCGATCCTGTCTCGGCGATCTCCCTTGGTCTCGCCCTGATGTTCGGTACCGCCGGCCTGCCCCATATTTTAATGCGTTTTTTTACCGTGCCGGATGCGAAACAGGCCAGGCGATCAGTATTTTATGCGACGGGTTTTATCGGCTACTTTTATATCCTGACCTTTGTGATCGGTTTCGGCGCAATTGTGTTCGTCTCCACCAACACCGAGTTTAAGGATGCCACCGGGGCCCTGCTGGGGGGGAACAATATGGCGGCCATTCATTTGGCCAAAGCCATGGGAGGGGATCTGTTTCTGGGCTTTATCTCGGCTGTGGCCTTCGCCACCATCCTGGCGGTAGTCTCCGGTTTGACCCTGGCCGGTGCCGCCGCCGTTTCCCACGATCTTTATGCACATTGCCTGAAACGCGGGAACGCCTCGGAAGAAAGCGAGATCATGGTATCGCGTATTGCCACTCTTGTGCTCGGTATTGCCGCTATTGCCCTGGGTATCCTGTTTGAAAAACAGAATATCGCCTTTATGGTGGGACTGGCCTTCGCCATTGCTGCCAGTGCCAATTTCCCCGTATTGTTCTTTTCCATGTTCTGGAAAAAATTGACCACGCGCGGTGCCCTGGCGGGTGGCTGGGTGGGGCTGCTGTCGGCCGTGGCCATGGTGTTTTTCGGACCTGTCGTCTGGGTGGACATACTCGGTAATGCACAGGCTGTTTTCCCTTACAGGTATCCGGCATTATTTTCCATGTCGGCAGGCATTGTTTGTCTTGTTGTTTTTTCTCTGTGGGATAAAAGTAAAAACGCTGACAATGAACGTGATGCCTTCAGCGATCAATTCGTACGTTCGATGACAGGTGTGGGTGCCGAGCAGGCAGCGAAACACTGATACCTTTTACCACCGGATTGTCCCGAGACAGCTGGTCCTGTCTGGACCTCACCCATCCCGGGAAGCGTGAGTACTCAAGCCGTCTTTAAAACAATCCGGATTTGATTTTCCGATGCGGGTATTTCTTGATTAACTGCATATGCGCACCCACCATGCGCTGAAAGGGTACTATTGCCCACAACTGACTGTACATCTCACCGAATTTCTCACCGGGATCTCTTCTGATATTGTACAACTCGTAGTTGGGAAGACCGCCTTTGGAACCGGGGACGATGATAAGCTTGTGATCCTCCATTCGGATTGCTTTTAAATCATTGCCACTGTAATGGAAAACATAATTTCTACGACCCTTACCCTCGCCATTCAGCAATAAAGGCAACTGGTCGATACCATCAATGACCCGGTCAGAGGGTATATGATCTTCAACCCCGGCAACTCTGGCGGCGGTAACAAACAAATCAGTAACGGAGATAATGTCCAGAGGTGTCTGCCCCGGCTCAATCATGCCGGGCCAGCGGGCGAATCCCGGTGTGCGTACACCACCTTCATAAACATCGCCTTTGGCGCCACGCAGCCAGGAATAACCGGCATCGGGCCAGAACGCGTACATCGGTCCATTATCACTGACCCAGATCACCAGTGTATTTTCTTCGATACCGGCCTGTTTTACCGTGTCGAGCAGTTGCTGAACATAGTCATCGTGCTGGGCCAACTGGGCTGACTGACTGTTACGATAGTCCAGCCCTTCTTTAAAACGGTATTCTCTCGGTGAGGAGGCCATTTGCTGGGCGTAAGAGGCCCAGTACAAAAAGAACGGTTTGTCGGACTTCGCCTTTTTCTTTATATATTTCTTAATCCTTTTAATGGACTGCGCTTCCATTTCCACCATGGACTCACTGGACATCTTTGCCACTTCCCTGCGCCCCTTGCCTTTCCTGCCTTCCAACGTTCCCAGAATTTTAATATCGTATTTGTTCTGATAATCTTCAAAGGTACCGGGGAAATCATAAAAATGACCGACACCATCCAGTGTCTGGTTTTTGTAGAAGGCGTCCTGATTGACCCATGAATAGATAGCCCCGTTATACAAACCGTAATAAGCATAATCAAAACCCTGGTTTTCCGGTGCATATTTTTCCAGATCCCCCACATGCCACTTGCCGAACATGGCCGTGTCATAACCGGCCTCCGATAACATCTCGGCGACAGTCACCTCTTCCGGTGCCAGTCCCTGCGTTTGACCCGGCCAGAGTACAATATCCACGCCGGTACGAACCGGATAGCGGCCCGTTAACAGAGCCAGACGCGTTGGCGTACATGAAGGCTCAGAGTAGTGAGACAGAAACTGCATGCCATCAGCCGCCATTTTGTCCAGATTGGGCGTTGGCGTACCGCGTAATTTACCGCCCAGATAGGAACCCAGTTCACCCCAGCCGACGTCGTCGGCAAGGATATAAATAATATTCGGCTTCTTGCCGAATCGTTTTTCCAGTTTTGCCAGGCGCTGGTTAATGTCCGCATCTTCCTGCGCCCATTTTTCTGCATTGGCAAGCATGGCTTTTTCATAAGCGGCGTCGGTCTGGTAGCTAAGACCCGGGGTGGAAATCACTGCGCAAATAAATATCGCAATGATCCTGCTTGCTTGTCGCCTGACTGGTTCCCGCATTTGAATCCCCTCTTTGGTTCGTATTGCCTGTAAATAGTCACTCGAAAGAATGTCTCTACCCTGGATGAATGTATCGAATCGTTCAATGGACAGAACAGATTCTGTCCAATAATCCATGCATCACCAACTCTATAGACTGACAGGATTGTAAAACCCGCCACCTTGAACTTAATATAATTGACAAATTCAGTGAGTTGAAACTGCACAAATCCGGGAGAGCTGGTAATTCAAACAGCGGAAATTAGTATGATCGCGGCAAATATCTGGCGAGTCGGGAGCAATAAGTATAAGCTGAGCCCGCATGACAAGAGCCAAATCAAGCACTTCTGAACAAAACCCCGGCATCCTGTCGACGTTTCTGGATATCGAGACGGCACTGCGCAAATACCTGATGCGCTTCCTGGTAAGAAGCCAGGATATTGAAGATGTGGTGCAGGAGACCTTTTTACGCTCGTACAATGCAGAAAAAAATCAATCTATTCAGTCGCCAAAGTCATTTTTGTTCAAAGTCGCGAAAAACCTTGCACTGAGCGAAATCAGCAGAAAATCCAATCAACTGGCCACCTATGTAGAGGATTTGGACGCATTGGAAGTCTTAGATAACAGGGCAGATGTGGAAGAGAAAGCGATACGGCAACAGCAACTACAGTCCTATATCAATGCCTTGCGTTGCTTGCCACCACAGTGTCAAAGGGTATTTGTCATGTGCAAGGTTTACGGCTTTTCGCACAAAGAAATATCATCGAAACTGAGTATTTCGGTCAGCACGGTGGAAAAACACCTGGTAAAGGGCTTGCAAAGATGTCATCAATATTTGCAGGAGGAAGCCGAAGAACAGGAAAATAGAGTATGTAGCAGGGTCAATACCTGAACCATACCAGGAAATATTTAATGAGCAATATATTGAAAATCAGCACGCGCGATAATTCGAAAAGGGCAAGCATAGAAGAAGAAGCTTCTGCCTGGATCGTGCGGCTGCATGATACCAAACCCACAGCTGAAGTTCTGCAGGCATTTCAGAGCTGGTCGCAAAAAAGCCCGGCACATCGACAGGCTTTTAAACGCATGACGGAAACCTGGAACAATATGGACGTGCTGGCGGAACTGGCATTTCCACTCCCCGGAGAAAGTGAATGCATTGACGAGAAATCAAACCGGCCAAAGTATTTGTCCTTCTTGTTGTCGCCGTTTCGTTCAGCTCTTTCCGGTGCCACCCTGTTGTTCCTGCTGGCATTGTCCATGGCCGCCTGGCAATACCTGCCCGTGCAGGCGGAGCAATACCGCTTCCGTGCAAATTACGAAACCACTGTCGGTGAACTGAAAAAGATCGCCCTGCCCGATGGCTCGGGTATGCGTCTGAACACCCAGAGTAAAACCAGTGTTGTATTTAACAGGAAGGCCAGGATCGTTCATTTACTCGAGGGAGAAGCACATTTTGAAGTCTTTCATGACGCGACCAAACCGTTCGTGGTCTATGCCGGTAAAGTTGCTGTCAGGGCGGTAGGTACGGCATTTTCGGTTTATATCAAAGGAAACAGTGTTGATGTCATCGTTACCGATGGAGAAATTAAAGTCGCCTCGCTGCCCCAGGCCGTTGCCGCCAACGACGAAGTGGATCTGACGCTGCTGGAGAATGCCGAGACTGTCGCCTCTTTCGTCCAGGGGCAACACGCCGTATTCCAGGACAAGATTGAGCTGGTGGAGACCATTAAGCCCCAGGAAATCACCAAAAAATTATCCTGGCGGGATGGTATGCTGATTTTTGACGGGGACAGCTTGCAGGATGTCGTCGACGAGATAAGTCGCTACACGCCAAAAGAAATAGTTATTCTGGATGCGGATATACGAGAGCTGAAAATAGGGGGATATTTCAGGGCAGGCGAGATTACTCCGATGCTGGATACACTGGCGGCAAACTTCAATCTGAAAGTTGAGGAAATTAACGATAATCTCATCTACCTGTCACAAAAGTAAACTTTCCCTGTGCCAGGGCCTGTTAAACCTTTGGCTGGCGTAATTATCTCTCCTGATTTGCTTTTCTGTAGCATAATAAAATACCATTTTTTTCAATTCGGGGTAGCGGGTTTTGCGTTTCAATCAGTCCTTAGTCTGTAGTGCCATAGAATATGGCCAAATTTGCTCACGAAGATACTACCGTGTCGTGACTGATTTCAGGCCAATGGGTCTGGGGGTAAACCTGATTGTCTGTTGCCTGGCGGTATGTAGTATTTTTATCGCCACCATGAGTTATGCACAGGCGGGTGAACAGGAATATGAATTTCACATTCCAGTTCTGCCGGCCGGTGAAGCACTCAATTTACTGGCACAACAGGCAGACGTACCGCTGCTTTATCCCCATGCGCAACTACGCAATTTACAGACAAACCCGGTACAGGGCGTCTACAGTTTGCGCGAGGCACTTTATATTTTGCTTGAGAATACGGGTATAAGCGGAGCACTGAACCGGAGTGGGGTGTTAACCATTAGCACCGAGACAGTGCCCGTCGTGACCCGATCCGAATCAGAAGAAAAGGGGGAGAAAATGCCTGCAGAGAAAAAACGATCTTTTTTTGAACGTGCCGCAAGCGCATTGCTGATCAGTATATTCGGCGTATCTACGGCCATGGCCCAGGGTTCCACTGCCAGCGATGGCCAAAAACTGGCAATCGAGGAGGTTGTCGTGACTGCACAAAAGCGTGCCGAATCCCTGCAGGAAGTACCGATTGCCATCTCCGCCTTCACTGGCGAAAGTCTTGATCAACTTGGCGTTACCAGCGCAGAAGATGTCATGACCCTGCTTCCCAATGCCGGTACCATCTCCCAGGGGGGCTCCAAG
>JAJRTU010000186.1 GCA_024278135.1 Gammaproteobacteria bacterium | reverse complement strand
GGATTGATTGTGTGTCTCCTTCGAGGAGAATTGCAAAATATTGGAGTGATTATTTGACTGCGCCTGTTTCTGTTGTTGCATAATCCAGTCCTTCTGTTCAAGTTAATGTAATCTAACCGATGGATACGACATAATACGTCGCTTTCAGTCAATATCATTTAATGAAAAGAAGAGCTAATAGACACGCTAGAATTAGCAGTAAACATACCAGCAAGGATAGGTGCCTGTTTGTTCTGTCATTAGTTGATTCGCGGTAATCTAAGTCTGGGGCTTTCCTGTCATTGGGTGCATAGTAGCTATCATTATTCTTTTGCATGCATTAATTATGTGCATTTATAGCGACAAATAACGTCGCATATAAAAAGAAATGATGGTTTCTAAAATTGATGCAGTTTTTATTAGTATTGTATTAGTGGGGGGTAACGCAGGTCTCTGACCTTGATATATTGGAAGTCATTTGTTAAGAGTAACATAATATTGCACATTAACATTATGAACGTTAATGTGCGTAAATATTGTTACTGAGAATGTCATGGACCAGTTGGCGAAAGAAATAAAACACTATCTGTCTGAGGTGACTGGAGACAAAGTCACTGCGAATCCTAGTGTTGGTTTCCTGCTTGATTGGGAAGGTTGCAGGGGATGTGACAGCACAGGATCTTTCAAAACGACTGGGCTACAGCGCCATGTCAATGAGCAGAGCATTAAACGAACTGGTGTCTACTCAGGTGGCTAAAGTAGAGCGTATTGGTCGGGAGCGTGTCGTCTCTTTTACTGAGAGTCATAAAACGGTATGGCAGAAGGCGTTTCCTCGGCTGCGTAACCCGGTGAGTAAAATAGTGAGGATTAGCGAACAAGACTTGCATCGTCAGGATGTATTACCTGCCGGCATCACAGCGCTTTCTACCCTGTCAATGCTCAGTGAATCCACTTATCCGGAATATGCGCTTAGTCGAGATGTTTGGAAAGTAATGGAAAAAGCAGGCGTTGAGAAAATCCCGATGGAGGAGTCGGGTACTTGTTTGTTGCAGGTTTGGTGCTATGACCCAAAGGTATTGGAAGTAGACGGGCATGTGGATCCATTCTCCTTGTATCTTAGCCTTCAAGATGAAACGGATGAGCGGATAGAAATGGCGCTCGAAGAGATGATGGAACGGTATCTATGATAAGGGGCCTGGATAAATTTCGAGAGTGCTTTGCTGGTTTTACCGAGAATGATATTGGGAAGCGATAATACCGACATTGCCGGGTGATCTACCAGAGTTATTCATTTTGAGGGATTACGATCCAGAGAACCGCACAGGACCTGCCAGTTGCTTGCGATGTGCAGAGTCCGGGGTCGGTCAGTTCTCACATTGCACATCCTCATAGACCTTGACCGCACGGTCAACAGGGTATGGCTCACATGAAAATATTCTCCCATCTCTTTCAATGTATAATAGCCGTTTCGACAGGCGTCTAATTATTAGTTTGTTTAATTTTTAAATTAAATCTAAAAATCCCGATGGCGACTGTCCTATTTTAAATCGATAATTTCCGCGCCTGAAATTAATGAAAACCCTTCAATCCATTCGAAGTCGACTTGCCTGGCTGGTACATGCTTACAAGGCACTGTTTCGTCATTATCATCGTCAGTTAGTGCCTCTGTTTGAAATAATTCTGGAGCATGATGATCTGGTAATGGATGTGGGGGCGCATGCAGGGCAATTCACGAAAATATTTTCCCGCCTGGTGCCGAACGGGCGGGTGCTGGCGATTGAACCTTCTGCCTATCAGCTCTCTATTTTGCGTTTGATGCTCTTTTTTACACGCACCGGGCAGGTGGATGTGATCGATAAAGGTATTGGCAGACAGCAGGGCACCGCCATTTTACAAACGCCCCTGAAAAAAAGTGGTGTGTTCAGGTATGGGCTAAGCCATATTCATACAGCGTCAGTCGAGCCGTCCGTGGATACTGTTAAATCCGAACAAATCGTTGTCACGACTATCGATGCGTTGTCTGCGCAATATGCAGTCGACAGCAAGCTGTCTCTGATCAAGGCCGATATTGAGGGCTATGAATATGAAATGTTGTGCGGGGCGACGTCTTCCGTTGACAGCTACAAACCTAGTTTCATGCTGGAAATTTCTGATCAGCGGAATGAAATACTGCAGTTTTTGTCTGATCGCGGCTATGTGGTGTTTGATTTGCTGAATTATGGCGGTAAGAGGCGGGAGGCGCTCAGGCTATATCAGGTGCCGGAACCGTCTGACAGCACGGCCAGAAATATTCTGGCCGTGCATCGTTCCAGGCAGCGCTGTATCGAACGGATCGGGGCGGCTTTCTGCAGTATCACAGCGTAAAGAGCACTAGAGATCCTGCAAATAACGCTGCCAGTCAAATGCGGGATCCGCTATCACCAAAAAGTGTGGATTCAACAGGGAATCCTTCCTGTTGTACTCCAGGGCTTTCAGCGCAGTATCGGTGACAATACCGCCGGCTTCGGTGACGATGGCGTGTGCGGCGGCGGTGTCCCACTCGGAAGTGGGGCCGAAGCGCGGATAGATGTCGACCTTTCCTTCCGCCACCAGGCAAAGCTTAAGAGAGCTGCCAATGGCAATGACTTCTATGTTCTCGCCCAATGCAGCGAAAAACCTTTGTTGTTGCTCGCTGCCGTGGGAGCGACTGCCGGCGACGGTGAAATTATCGACGACGGTGGTTTTTGTTTTTATTCTCTGCGCGTCCTGCCCCGCTTCCTGTCTGTAGGCACCCTGTCCTTCGCTCGAGAAATAACAGCGGCGGGTAACCGGAATATAGACTACGCCGAGAACGGCCTGATGATTGTCTATCAGGGCGATATTGACGGTGAACTCGCCGTTGCGCTTGACGAATTCCTTTGT
>JAJRTU010000009.1 GCA_024278135.1 Gammaproteobacteria bacterium | reverse complement strand
CATCAAATACACGCCAACAGGCTCTCTTCTCTGAACCGCTATGGCGATGTAATAGTGAATGAGGGCCAGCTTATACAGTCTTTTAGCGAGCTCCAGATCATCCTGAACGGGATTGTTTTCAACGATATGCAGGGCCCTTTCACTCAACCCCAGTAACTTTATGAAATGTTTGCCGGGATGAAAACCGGTATCAAGTGTGGTTCCCAGTAAATGCCATGCGATCAATTTATCGCTTACCGCCAGCATATCGGGATCCAGGGCCTCATAGTTTCTGTTGTATAACCAATGATAGAGATGGTAATTGTCATTGGTGGCCCGCCAGTTCTGCTGACGAATATTATTAGCAATGATCAGTTCGAGGATGGGTAATTGTGAAAGATTGTGCAGTCCATTATTTATCCGATGGATGTGTAAAGCACGTCTGAATGAATCTTCCGCTTCTGAATACAGCCTGTTTTCGTTTAACAGAATACCAAGTGACACCAGGGGGGCGGTCAATTTATTGCTGAGCGGGCCCGCATTTATTTCCAGTTGCCTGATATTTTTTTTAAAAACATTGATCGCGTTGTCGGGTTCAGAATCGAAACTTTCTGAATTTGACTGATCAGCTTCCTTCGACAGGCTTAGGACCGGCAGCAGGGTACCGGCAAGGAAAAAACATGAAAAATAAAAACTGACAATTTTCATATTGAGCAAACCTGCATAGCACCAATGAAATAATCAATTTTTCAAAAGTGATATGTCTGTAGATTGAAAAAATCTAAAAGAATAACCCGGTCCTGTGTAGTGTTCTCCCATTATACAGACTTCTTTTGCCGGACTGAATATAGACCGGCTGTGCAGTCTCCAGGTTTGTTTCAATCAATGCTGCTGCATTCTACTGAATGGTGACATAAATGCCATTAAACCCGGGGGATATACCAGGGGGCAGGATAGCAAGAGAGAGGAAAGAGAATGTAATCGAGGACTGAACTTCAGGTGCAGTCATCCCGCCTGGTCGGGGATACAGTTTGTATCGCAGACTTCGTTCTTAAACGTTGAGCGGTGGTGATTCCAGCCGGTATGACTAAATGAGATCGTTTTGCGACAGCCAGATTACAATATAAGAAATCAGGTAGGTGACAAGGGCCGCAGCTCCCAAAACCGGTAAAGACAGCATCGACGTTGTGGTGAAGGTCACCAGTTTTATTACCGGCAGCTCCCAGGCGGCAATGGCTGAGCCAAACGCGGTAAATAACAGCAGGATCAGATTTGACAACCAGAAAGGGAGTTGTCGTGTTTCAGGTAGTCTGGCAATGACGCCGGAAGTGAAACCGTCATCCGCCAGATAGGGTTCAGTACGGCGCAATGTCGCCAACATGTCATCGAAATTGTTTGAATTCGTCATCTTCATTCTCCGGGATGCCAACTCATCATTTGTTGTTTCAGTTTTTCCTGGCCTCTTGAGATATAACTTTTCACCGTACCCAGCGGACAATCCATAATTTCAGCTATTTCGCCATGTGACAGTCCGCGCTGATAGGACAAGTGTAGCGCCATTCGTTGCTCCGGTAAAAAAATCTTTAGTGCCCGGGCAAAATCCCGGTGCAGATCGGCCTCAGTTTCATCGCTGAATCCCTGCTCAGGTATATCATCCAGCGCCAGTTGCACTTCCGGTTTGCGGCGACGGCAATGTGCTGCAAAGCAGTTATAGGCAATTCGATACAGCCAGGTAAAGAAAAGTGCATTGCCCTGAAACTGATGTAAAGACTTGTAAACATTGATGAAAGTCTCCTGTGCCAGGTCATCTGCCAGCGCCTCATCCCAGCCCGTGAGTTGGCGCAAGGAATAGCGGAGCTGGGATTGATAACGTTTTACCAGTTCCGTGAAGGCCCGTTCGTCACCCTCATCCACGACCCTGGAAATCAGGGCCTGATCATCATATGCCATGGGAAATTATCCAGGCAGGCGCGTTATCTATTTTCCAGTTTCCAGATCAATAGTTGTGCCAGCCCGATAAATAGCGGGATTAAGCCCAAGGCTGATGTTTCCAGTGAACCGATAACAGCAAAGCAGGTAACGATACCCAGGCCGAGGCCGCTCATGATCAATCCCCTGTGCAGATTGTTCCTGGGGGCGGTTTCTTTTTGTAAACTTTGCAGGACTTCCGGGGGGATATCCTTGCCGTTGGCGACGTATTGATCAATCGTTTCATGCATGAGTCTTTTTTTCCGATAGCTGGAATACAGGACGGCGGCGATGATCATGATGGGAGTACCGAAGATAAAGAAAATTGCCATGGCGCCCAGCGCGGCTTGCATAAAAAAGGGTTCGTCACTGCCTATCCGGATGCCATGACTGCCTCCATTTTCCTCTTCAATTGTCTTGATCTCTGTAATGGCATCTCTGATTTCATCCTTGATTTCGTTTTTCTCTTCTTCGCTGAGGTCATCATCGGCAGCTTTTATAATATCCGTAATGATTGAAAAGATTTTACCCTTGATTTTGCGTTCCAGATCATTTTCTGAAATATCGGCGTTGTCACCATTGTCGACGTTCAGATCAATTTGTGTTTCCACGCCGGGATCTTCGCTGATTGCCTGTGCCGTATCTGTGGCGGCCCAGGTCGGAGCAAGGAAAGCAGCGCAAAGCAACAAGCTGTATAAAAAAGTTTTCATCTAAGTTCTCCAGAAGGAAGTTGAAATACCGGTGTTAAAGTAATTACGGATTACATAACGCGAGTAGACAGCCGACACAAGCAATCAGGTACAAGGTAATAGTCCTGGCGCTTATTGGGTATATTTTTCTGTTCGGCCGGCAGGGGAGTGTTCTTAAGGCGGATATATTCATCCTTGCCGAGAGAATTTTTCAGCTGCTGGTCGAGCTGATTTTGCAGTACTCTGGTCATGCCCTGAATCGGACGTGGATTTTGCAGCGCCCGGACCTGTCCTGCCGAAGACAGGAATATTAACAGACAAATAATCAGGGATGATGTTGTTTTCATAACTACTTTCTCCGCATATTAAGATTTGTGTTATTTATTTAGACGTCGATCCGGCAGCATTTGGATGCAGTTTTTACAGCGATATGTGAAACTTTTGTAAGTTATTGATTATTATGATATAAAGCACATGGTATTTGATTGGGTAAACAACAAAAGCCTGATCAGCTCTTTTATGGGGGAGATTGACTGGCAGTTGGATAAAAGCTTTTCACCTGGGGTCGCTGCCGTCCCGGGCATTGGGAGCCGTCCGTAATTTGTTGGAGTCGGCTTTCTGTTCAGACCACATGTAATCCGAAATTCGGGTTGCTGTTAACGTTTCCTTAATTCAATAGCCATATAGACGGACTGTAACTTATGAATCTTACTGCACGAATTCTGATTGCCATGGTGACGGGCGTTGTTACAGGTTCAGTATTGAATATCTCGATGAACGCCGGCTGGTTGGCTGATGGTGCGCTTTTCGGGGCGGCTGACCTACTGGTTAATGATATTTTCGATGGTGTCGGTCAGGTTTT
>JAJRTU010000185.1 GCA_024278135.1 Gammaproteobacteria bacterium | reverse complement strand
GATAATATCGCAGCAGGGCGTTAAGCGCCGGGGTCATCATTACCGTGTCGCCGACACGGCCGACGCGTACCGCCAGTATTTTTTTTATGGGTTCAGATGGCATTACGCAATATCTGCTTCAGTGCTTCGAAGTGGGTTTTGCTGTCAAACTGCTTGTCTGCTTTTGCTTTTCCCTGCTGGGCAAGCTTCAGTTTTTCATCCGGATGGTCAAGAAGATAGCTGATCTGCCGGTAGAGATTGCTGGCATTCCCGGATTCAAATAACAGCCCGCTGACACGGTGCTCGATAATCTCCGGCACACCGCCTCTATCACTGCCGATAACCGCTACGCCTGCGCGCATCGCTTCGGGCAGAACCAGGCCGAACGTTTCCTCAGTGGTTGTCAGGCAGATGCAGTCGCATATCTGCATCAGTTGTTGCGGGTTGTCGACAAAATCATTGAATACGATTTGCCCGGCTACCTGTTTTTCCTGCGCCATGGCCTTTAGCTTGTCACGGTAGCCGGGCAGCATCTCGTGACCGACAATCAGGGCTTTTAATATTTTATTTTTCGCTCGTGCTTCGGCAATTGCTGAGATCAGCAGGTGCTGGCCCTTGCCGCCTTCGAGGCGGCCGAACAGTCCGACAACAAAATCGTCAGCGGAAAAGCCTTTTTCCTGGCGCAGCACCAGCTTATCCTTGGTGTCGAGAAAGCTTGCCGGTGGATTGACGCCGTAATACAGGGTTTGTATTTTAATGTGTTTGCCGGGCAGGTAGCGTTTGCATAAACACTCAAGCTGGCGGGTAATGGTCAGCATCAGGTCAAGCTGTGAATAAAGAAAACGATGATAGAAATCCTTTTTTTCGCGGGTAATCATCATCTGCCGGGTATAGACCAGTTTCGGTTTGCGCTGACTGATACGTTTGGCCAGTGAGGCCAGTGCCAGGTCCTTGCCCCAGTGCATATGCATAATATCAATCTGCTGCCGGTCGATAATTCTTGCCAGTTTGACGGCGCTGACCAGGGGCAGGGGGCGCAATGAGGGATTCAGGTAAAAAGGCTTTATATCCTGTTCCTTAAGTTTCTCCGCCAGCCTGCCGCCCCTGGATGTGACAAAGACCAGCGTGTTATCTTCTGCCAGTGCGCTTGCCGAGCGCAGGGCGTAAAGTTCAAGCCCGCCAAGATCCTTCGACATGCAGATGGTCAGTATATTCATCTCAGTTACCGCGCTCTGCCTGCTGTTTTTTCATGATAATGGCCTTGCTGTACTTGATAAAGACATGCATAAACGACAGGGTGGCGACGACAAGGCCGGCAAAGCCGTCAAGAAAGCCGCGCTTGAGAATATAGATTTTGATAAACAGCCAGCTGCTGTGGGTGATCGGGCTGAAGAGGCCAAAGGGCTTGTTGTTTTTAATCAGCTCCTGTGCGCCGATCTCTGTGAACTTGTCGATGGTCTTGAGGTGGTCGGAAATGCTGTCAAAAGAATAATGGTAAAGATCACCATCAAGCTGCCGGATATTATTCCCTTCGGTAATGATATGATCGTGCGGATTGGTGCCGCCCCAGTGCGCCGTGGTTTTGTTGAACAGCCGGGTTTTCAGATCGGGATACCAGCAGTGATTTAACCAGCGGTAAACGTAAAATGTTTTGCGCGGCATTTTCCAGGCATCTGCCCGGTTGATAGTGTCCTTGATTGCAATGATGGACTGCTGCAGCTGCGGTGACAGCCTCTCGTCGCAGTCCAGGCTCAGGATCCAGTCGTGGCTGGCCTGTTCAATGGCAAAGTTCTTCTGTTCGATATAACCGAGAAAATCCTGCAGAATAACCTTGTCGGCATATTTTTTTGCAATGCTGACCGTGTTGTCGCTACTGTTGGAGTCAACAACAATGATTTCATCAGCAATGCCGGCAAGACTTTTCAGGCAGTCCTCGATTTTTTTCTCTTCGTTGAAGGAGATGATGCAGGCGCTGATTTTTTCCATTTTCTATGTCAGAAACAGCTGCGCTTATATAACCGACTTGAAGTATTCAATGGTTTTGCCAAGTCCTTCTTCCAGCTTGATGACCGGCTCCCAGCCGAGTTTTTCTTTGGCAAGAGAAATATCGGGCTGGCGTTGCCTTGGATCATCTTCGGGCAGGGGTTCATTGATGAGTTTTGACTTTGATCCGGTCATTTCCAGGGTTTTCTCTGCCAGTTCACGGATGGTGAACTCGCCCGGGTTACCGAGGTTGACCGGGCCGATAAAGTCGCTGTCGGTACCCATCAGGCGGATAAAGGCGTCAACCATTTCATCAACATAACAGAAAGAGCGTGACTGCTGACCGTCGCCATAGATGGTTATGTCTTCGCCCTTGAGCGCCTGTACCACGAAGTTGGACACCACGCGGCCGTCATCGGCATGCATTCTCGGGCCATAGGTATTAAAGATGCGGGCGATTTTAATGTCCAGGTTGTGCTGGCGGTGGTAATCCAGGAACAGGGTTTCGGCGCAGCGTTTGCCTTCGTCGTAGCAGGAGCGAATACCGATGGGGTTTACCTTGCCCCAGTAGGATTCGACCTGGGGATGGATCTCGGGGTCGCCGTATACTTCGGAGGTTGATGCCTGCATGATTTTTGCGCCGGTGCGCTTGGCCAGCCCCAGCATATTGATGGCGCCGTGTACGCAGGTCTTGGTGGTCTGTACCGGGTCGTGCTGATAGTGTATCGGCGATGCCGGGCATGCCAGATTATAAATTTCATCGACTTCGATATACAACGGCATGGTGACATCGTGGCGCAGCATTTCAAAGCGTGGATTGTCCATCAGGTGAATAATGTTGTGTTTATTGCCGGTAAAAAAATTATCAAGGCAAATGATTTCGTGGCCTTCGTTTAGCAATCTTTCGCTCAGGTGTGATCCGAGAAAGCCGCCGCCACCAGTGATGAGAATTTTCTTTGAATTGATAGCCATGATTGCCTCTATTATTTATTAAATTTTATTGTATGTGGAATAATTCACTGAAGCGGTGCTGTGTCGTCCGAGTACTGTAGAAGAGCCTTGAGCCCTCTGCTGTATTGTTAGCAAGGTAGCATAAGATCCTTCGGTTACGTTCAGGATGACAGAATAATACCTGCATCAGCGCTTACCCTTAATGGTTGAGCCCGGCTGTTCATCGTTCCCCGGTTTATTGTTTTCCCGCATATAACGAATCGTGTT
>JAJRTU010000184.1 GCA_024278135.1 Gammaproteobacteria bacterium | reverse complement strand
GACTACCGGCGCGGTCAGTTTTATCAGCGCCCCGGACTTTGAGAGCAATCCCGGGCCGTTTGCCATCACGGTCACC
The DNA here is from genome assembly GCA_024278135.1 of Gammaproteobacteria bacterium. Classification (GTDB taxonomy): domain Bacteria; phylum Pseudomonadota; class Gammaproteobacteria; order Eutrophobiales; family Eutrophobiaceae; genus WLWS01. The sequence continues at coordinate 13,359 of JAJRTU010000184.1, read as the reverse complement.
GCGACCGACGCCGGGGGTTTAAGCGACAGCCAGAACATCACGGTCAACGTCAGCAATGTGAACGAAGCGCCGGTTGATATTTTAATCAATAATCTGTCAGTGGAGGAGAACTCACCAGCAGCAGTGATTGGTGATATCACGTTAACTGATCTGGATGCAGGTGACACACATACTTTCACTACGAGTGATGCACGCTTTGAAGTGAATAATAGCGGGCAATTAAAGCTGGTCTCCGGCCAGACACTCGATTTTGAAACTGATGGACCAAGCGTTGATGTGGATGTTACCGCTACTGATGCCGGTGGGCTGCAACGTACTGAAACTTTTACTATCACAGTGATCGACGTAAATGAAGTCCCGGCCGATCAAAGCCCTGTTCCTGATGAGATTAATAATGAACAGATTATTCCAGATCAGCTGTTCAACGCAGATAATATTGGTAACTCAGATGTATCAGGTGCGACTGGCGGTGGTGTAGAGAGCGAAGGTTTGGCTGCAGACGGATCAGTGCTTGATGCAGTAGAACTTGCTACAAAAGATTCAAATTTCTTTGCCGACGGAATTAATGACCGACCGGCGGATAGTGTCGGGAGTTTTGATGTAGGCGGCGTAAAAGGTTTTTCAGTAAGTTTCGAGTTGACAGAAACAGGTACGGTTCCGGGATTGCCTCAAGACAGCTTGTTTCCTCTGCGTGTTGGTATTGATAATGAACTGGATGTTGAGTCAGGAGCAGGTCACAATGACCAACTGGTTATACGTTCATTATTGCGTGAGCGAACACTGTATATTGAGATAAACTATATTGTCGTTTCCAATCCCGATTTAAAAACATCTTCTTATTCGGTAACACTCGCAAATGGTGATCCCCTGCCGCCGTGGTTAAGGCTTGATGACAAGGGCGGTCTGATTAGTGGTGAACCACCGGTTGATATTCAGAACATCAAATTGAGAGTGGAGGTTATTCTAAGCGATGATACGGTCATCGTTCGATACGTATCGGTTGATACCTTTACAGGAGAAATCACAGCGATGCGTGACATGAACGAGGTGCTGATTGCCGGTACTCAGCCTTTTACGGAGCAGATAAATGGCGTAGCCAATGAATTTGATCTGGCAAAGGAAGAACTGGCTGCCGCGCTCAAACAGTAACTTATCTCATAAGGTGTTTTAGACGCGTACAGGTATTTTCACGTCTGCACAAAAAACATATTAATTTCCCTTATTTATTAGTAAGATATTGTCAATAATTCATGCTGTCTTTAAGAAAAATGTTTGAAGGGAAAATCCATAAACTAACGGTTGTTGTCCTGCTTATTGCTATGAGCGGGTGTTCGTTGGTACCCATCCCTTTATCGATCTCTGAAATTAAAGACCAGGCACGCCTTGATAAAGAGGCACTAGTCTACGGACAGGAAGCGGTCACCGGCCCAATTTCGCTATACGAAGCCATCGCACGTGCACTGAAATATAACCTGGATTTTCGTCTGGAATTACAGGAAAAGATGCTTGCCCAGCGTAATCTGGAACTATCGCGCTACGATATGCTTCCAGGTTTTGTGAGCAATCTGAACTATGACAGCCGCAGCAACTTCAGCGGTGCCAATAGCCGATCCCTGATTACAGGGCAGGAGTCATTGGTGAGTTCGACATCTGCCGATCGTGATATATATTCAGCCGATTTAAAGCTGTCCTGGAATATTCTGGATTTTGGTGTCTCCTACATGCGAGCAAGGCAGGCGGCTGACAGTGTATTGATTGCCGAAGAATCTAAACGAAAGGTGATTAATCGAATTGTGCAGGATGTGCGTTCAGCCTATTGGCGGGCCGTAAGCAATGATCGTCTTATTATGAAACTAGAGGATTTGATGGTTCGTGTTAAAAGCGCGATAGCAGAATCAAAAGAAGTGGAATCAAAAAAATTAACTCGTCCCCTGACGGCACTGACTTATCAACGGGAGTTAATCGGGATCAAGCGTGAGCTGGAAAAACTCCAGAGAAATTTGTCTCTGGCGAAAATTCAACTGGCCGCGTTAATGAATCTTCGCCCCGGGGAAGCATTTGAACTAGTAATACCTGATCGCGGCAGGGCTGTTCACAGTATTGCTTTTTCTCCGCAAATGATGGAACAAATGGCACTGGAGAATCGATCTGAAATCAGGGAATTGATTTACAAGAAAAGAATTAATGCCAAAGAAGCCAAAGTAGCTATTTTGAATTTGCTTCCCGGTTTGAATCTTGACGTCGGTGGAAATTACAGCGGGAACAGTTTCCTGTTTAATAATGATTGGCTGAGTTACGGTGCACGAGTCAGCTGGAACCTGCTTAATATCTTGAAACTGCCGGCGACACAACGAAATATCAGGGCTAAAGATCAAGTGCTTGATGCAGAACGGCTGGCATTAAGTATGGCAATATTGACACAGGTGCATGTGGGTATCGCACAGTATGAACATGCAAAACGGGAATATCGGACAGCTTCAGACTATTTCGAAACTCAGAGCAAGATTCTGAAACAAATCGAGTCGGCCAGAAAAGTGGAGTCTGTAAATGAACAATCATTAATCAGGGAGCAAATGAATACGCTGGTTGCTGAAGTGAAATATGACATTGCTTTTGCAGATATTGAGAACACCTATGCCGGCCTGCTAGGCGCAGTCGGTATTGATCCGATCCCCTATGATGTCAAACATGATTCTCTGGAGTCTCTGAGTGAGTCGTTGAAGAATCATTTTGAGTCTTGCAACATGGAAAGTGTAGATGTTTCATTAAGAGTTGATATGCTGTATTAATTTATACGGTTGAAATATTCGACAGGAATAATATGCAAAAATATATTCAACAATTAACGACTGTTATTCTACTGTCCTGTCTTCCACTGACTATGATAACAGCCGGTGAAGATTCCGGTGTCTGGGATGATTCACTGAATAACATTCGTGGTCTGGTGAAACCGGTCACCAGAGCAACACTGTCGAGTGAAATAAGCGGGCGCATTATCAGCTTGCCTTTCAAGATGGGTGATCGGTTTAAAAAAGGGCAGTTACTGGTTCAGTTCGATTGTTCGCTTTACAAGGCCGAGCTGGCGGCAGCTCGCGCACAACTGGAAGCCGAAAAGAAAAAACATGAAAATAATCTTCAATTACTGGAACTGAATGCCATTAGTAAAATAGAAGTGGATATTTCAGCAGTGGAAGTAAAAAAAGCGGATGCTGAAAAACAGATATCCAGCGTTCGCGCGCAGCGTTGTGTCATCAAAGCGCCCTATGACGGCCGTGTAATGGAGTTGGCCGTACATGAGCACGAAAGTGTTGGTACGGATCAGCCCCTGTTGTCAATTCTCAACGACAATCAGTTGGAGATTGAACTTATTGTTCCTTCCAACTGGTTAACCTGGTTGCAAAGAGAAGTTGAGTTCAAGTTTCTGATTGATGAAACAGGCCAGGACTACAATGCGGCAGTAGCGCAACTGGGTGCGAGTGTCGACCCCGTCAGCCAGACCATCAGGGTGAAGGGCGTGTTTAAATCAGATGCAGGAAATGTGTTGTCCGGTATGAGTGGGACAGCAAGATTTAGAATTCCGAATTAGCTGGTAATGGTTGAACAGGTGAACTCCGAGATGTCCCGGCTGTCATTGTTGATGCAGTTGGAGACAATGGCGCGCGAAGCTGACTCGATCAAGGCATTACAATTCATGATGGTGAACGAGACCCGTCACCTTATCCCCTTTCGACAGGCTTTTCTGTTTGCCTCTGATGTTGTCAATAAAAACAAATTTCAACTGAAGTCTGCATCGAGTATTGCCATTATTGATCGTAATGCGCCATTCGTATACTGGTTGGAAACTTGTCTGAATCATCTTCACGAAGAATCGAATATGGAGGGCATTCAATACCTGGACGCGGCCAGGTTTTCAGAAGAAATAAAGGAGGAGTGGAAAGAATACTCTTTGCCGTTTGTATTATGGTGCCCATTGTCGCTGGCTGATGGTACCAATCTCGGTGGAATATGGCTGGCACGGGAAACTCCCTGGGAGGACAGCGAAGCAAAACTGGTGAAACGTCTGGCTGATACCTACGCGCATGCATGGTTTGCTTTGTTGGGAAAGGAAAAACTGACCAAAAAACCACATTACGAACGGATAATACTGGGTTCGGTTCTTTTTATTATCATCAGTTTTTTTGTTATCCCGGTACGAATTTCCGCACTTGCGCCGGTGGAAATCGTTGCCAGGGATCCTGTGATAGTCAGTGCGCCTATGGACGGTGTGATTTCAGAAGTGCTGGTGTCACCAAACACCATGGTATCAAAAGGGATGCCCTTGCTTAAATATGAAGACACCGGCCTGAGAAACCAGTATGAGGTGGCTGAAAAAACTCTGGCGGTCGCTGTGGCAGAATTTCACAAGGCCTCTCAAGCGGCTTTCCGTGATGCGCAAAGTAATGCAAATGTAGCTTTGCTGAAGGCACAGGTTGAGTTAAGCCGTGCCGAAACCAGGTATGCGATGGATCTGCTGGAACAGGTTGATGTAAAGGCTCTCAAGGAGGGCTTGCTGATATATACCGACAAATCGGAATGGGTTGGTCGTCCGGTTCAGGTGGGTGAGAAAATCATGCAAATCGCCGATCCGAAGAAAATTAAACTACGTATAAACCTGCCGGTCGAAGATGCTATTTTTCTGGTGGACGGAGCAGAGGTGAAAATATTTCTCGATATAGAGCCATTAAAATCCATATCGGGTGTGGTAACGCACGCCAGCTATGAAGCAGCTTTAACACCAGAAGGTGTATTGGCTTATCGTATTGATGCGGAATTTTCTGATCTGGACACAAGCAAGCGTATCGGCTTACAGGGAACAGCCAAATTATATGAAGAACGCGTAAGCTTGTTCTACTATTTGTTCAGACGCCCAATATCCGCCTTGCGTCAATTCGTTGGTGTATGAACAGTGCTGCCAATCAGACTATCCCGCTCCCGCGTTTACGCGAAGACCTGCAGCTGTTTAAAGGTCCAGAAGCATACGACGGCTCACCTACCTGGAATATCTACGATCCTGTCTGCAATAAATATTTTCGTATAGGCTGGTCTGCATTTCAGATGATCTCGCGTTGGAGTGCGGGTAATTTTAAAGCCTTGCTTGATCGCGTTTCCAATGAGACGACCGCGCAGGTCGGGGAAAATGATGTTGAACACTTCGTCAAGTTTCTACACGCAAACAACCTGACGCGGGATTCTGTCAGCGGCAGCAGCGCAGACTATGTGGCCCAGTATATGTCGACCCAGGTGAAATGGTATGTCTGGTTGATAAAAAACTACCTTTTTGTGCGGATACCCGTATTCAGGCCGCATCGTTTTTTAAAACGAACGATGCCACTGGTAGAACCTCTGTATTCGAAACCCTTTCGTACCGGTATGCTTGTTTTAGGCGCGCTGGGTCTGTATCTGGTGGCTCGACAGTGGGAAAGTTTTATCAGTACCTTTTTGTACTTTTTCAATTTAGATGGTGCGGTTTTTTATTTTACAGCCTTGATTTTCATCAAGATGATACATGAACTGGGTCATGCCTATACCGCTACCCGTTTCGGCAGCAAGGTCGCCTCCATGGGTATTGCGATGCTGGTGATGTTGCCGGTACTGTATACAGATACGACAGATGCATGGCGGATAAACTCAAGAAGAAAACGTCTGTTAATCAGTGCGGGTGGTATGTTTGCCGAACTGTATCTGGCTGTTATTTTCACTTTCCTGTGGAGTTTTCTACCGGACGGTTTACTGCGCAGCGCCGCGTTTATTATTGCCACTACCAGTTGGATAATGTCACTGGCCATCAATCTGAATATTCTCATGCGTTTTGATGGATATTATATTTTGTCTGATCTGCTTGGTGTGGAAAATTTACAGGATCGCTCATTTGCACTGGGGAAATGGCGATTGCGCGAGATACTGTTTGATCTGAGATTACCGGCACCGGGCGGCTTTCCCGCACCGGTGAGGAGAAAGCTGATTATCTATGCGTGGTCAGTCTGGGTATACCGTTTTTTTCTGTTTCTTGGCATAGCGCTGCTTGTCTATCATTTTTTCTTCAAGGTCCTCGGTTTACTGTTGTTTGCGGTGGAAATATTATGGTTTATAGTCATGCCTGTCATAAATGAAATCAAAGTGTGGAAAACAATGAAAGAGCGGATCAGAGAATCACATCGCTATCGTTTGACGACAGTAATGTGTTTTATTTTGTTATCACTGTTTTTTATTCCATGGAACACAAGAATAACCACACCCGCTATATTGCAGGCCCTTAACAAGGCGACGATACACAGCGTATCATCGGGCCGGATAAAAGAGGTTTTTGTTAAAGAGGGCGATAAACTTACTGCGGGACAGCCTCTTTTGATTCTCGTTTCACCTGGGCTGGAAGATGAAATCACAAGAACGCAACGTCAATACGAAGTAACGGAACTGCGCTCACAGAGACGCGCCAGTAATCTTGATGATCTGGAAAATATGCAGGTGGTGTTGCAGCAATTACAGGAATTGCGTTCGCGCCTGAAAGGGCTTTATGAAATGAGAGACGAGTTGACTGTCAGGTCGCCGATTGACGGGACGTTGGTGGATATGCAAAACAATCTGCATCCCGGCAGGTGGATAAATTCCAAGTTGCGACTGGCCCATGTCGCGCAACTGGACTCTCCCAGCTTACAAGGTGTTATTGAGGGGAGAAAACTTTCTCAGGTGAAAGTGGATCAGGAAGCAGTATTTATACCGGATGAACCTGAGCTGGACACAGTAAAGGCCAGGGTGGTGGAAATAGAGGATGCCAATATTCAGGTCATGGATACCTTGTATTTCGCCTCTATTTACGGTGGTGATGTAGCGGTTCGTGAAGACAGAAAGAAAGGACTGGTTCCGGAAGAGTCGCTGTACAGGATTAAGTTCAAGCCGGTTGATATTGAAAAAGTTGTCCCCCGTGTGGTCAAAGGGGTGGTGCATATTACCGGTGAACCCAGAAGTTTTGCCTTTCGAACCTATGATTTAATCGCCACCGTGCTGGTAAGAGAGTCAGGCTTTTAAACACGGTGAAATCCTTTTGTTATTGAGCAGGCACAGGAATGTCAGCACCTAAAGTCGGTTTTGTCAGTCTGGGTTGTCCCAAGGCGCTGGTGGATTCCGAGCGCATTTTGACTCAACTGCGTAATGATGGTTACGGAATCACCCCTAACTACGATGATGCCAGTATCGTTGTGGTCAACACCTGCGGTTTTATTGACAGTGCCAGGGCGGAGTCACTGGATGCCATTGGCGAGGCACTGGAAAAAAACGGCAAGGTAATCGTCACCGGTTGCCTTGGTGTGCATGAAGAGGCTGTTCGCGAGGCACATCCGAAAATATTAAGTGTTTCCGGTCCACAGCAATATGAACAGGTGGTGAGTGCAGTCCACCGGTTTGCACCTTACAATAAAAAACATGAGCCTTTCAGCGACCTGCTTCCCGAGACGGGTGTCAAGCTGACACCACGACACTATGCCTATCTGAAAATATCAGAAGGTTGTAACCACCAATGCAGCTTTTGCATTATACCTTCCATGCGTGGGAAACTGGTCAGCCGCAGTATTGATGATGTTATGCGCGAAGCCGAGGGGCTGGTCAGGGCCGGCGTGAAAGAATTATTGATTATCTCTCAGGATACCAGTGCCTTTGGTGTGGATATAAAGTACCGGAGCGGGTTCTGGCAAGGACGTCCATTAAAATCCGATCTGCAAAATCTGTGTGTGGCGCTGGGGACATTAGGTATCTGGATACGCCTGCACTACGTTTATCCCTATCCCCATGTCGACAATATCATCCCTCTCATGGCCGAAGGGAAAATCCTGCCTTATCTCGATATACCTTTCCAGCATGGCAGTCAGGAAGTATTGAAACGTATGCGACGACCCGCTGCAACAGAAAACAACCTGGAGCGGATCAGGAACTGGCGTGACATCTGTCCCGATCTCACCATACGTTCCACCTTTATTGTGGGCTTCCCCGGTGAAACCGAAGCGGAATTTGATGAATTGCTGGATTTTATTACAGAAGCTCAACTGGACCGTGTGGGTTGTTTCCGGTATTCAGCCGTTGCCGGTGCGAAAGCGAATGGACTTGCCAACCCGGTTGCCGAAGAAATCAAACAGGAACGTTGGGAGCGGTTTATGCAGACACAATCCAACATAAGTGAAAAAAAATTACAGGACAAAGTGAGACAAACTCTTGAAGTGTTGATAGACGGGATCGATGGTGATGATATCGTCTGTCGAAGCCATGCCGATGCGCCGGAGATAGACGGCAATGTGTTCGTCCAGAGCGAGAAACAATTATCGACAGGCGATGTAATCAGAGTGAAAATTCAAAGCGCGGCCGAATACGATTTATGGGGTGTTTGCATCAATGAATAGTCTCTTTCAATATTAATCCAGCCCGAATACAAGGATCTCATCGCCCGTTTTAAATCCAAACAACTTGTTCCCGCCGGCCGCCACCGCAATATACTGTTTATTGTGCAGCATAAAAGTGATCGGTGGTGCGTTGACGCCATATTCACTTTTGTAATGCCAGAGCTTGTTACCGCCTGCTGCGTCGTAGGCATTGAAATAGCCATTGCCTTCCCCGGTAAAAACAAGCCCGCCGCCCGTGACCAAAGCACCGCCGACCATCGGATCGTCGATGTGTTGTTGCCATCTGATTTTGCCGGTGGACGTATCAATGGCCGTGAAGACGCCCCAGTCCGCTTCATTACTTTGCCGGAAGAAGGTGTAACTTTCCCAGGGCATGCCTGGAGAGGGGGTGAGTTTGCGTGAGAAAAACAGGGAAGGCTGGTAGATACCGGCGATGTAAACCGTATGCAACTGCGGGTGGTAGGCGACAGGTGACCAGGAGGCAGCACCGAGCGTACCGGGTACGATGCGTACACCGTCCTGGTTCGGCCGGGCAAACAGGTTGTCCTGTTTAATAAAAGGTTCTGATTTTCTGATCAGTTCACCGGTTTCACGGTTATGGATAAAGAACCATCCCAGCTTGCTGGCCTGACCAACGGCCTTAATGGTTTTTCCGTTCTGCTGCAAATCGAACAGAACCGGCGGGCTGGCTACATCGTAGCCCCAACGATCATGGGGTACCTGTTGATAATACCAGCGGAGCTTGCCGGTGTTCAGATCCAGTGCGACCAGACTGACTGTGTATAGATTATCCCCCGGCCGGGTGGAGTCATCCATTTGCGGCGAAGGGTTGCCGGTGCCGATATAGATCAGCTCGAGTTCAGTATCAATAGCGGGTGTTGTCCAGATGGAACCGCCGCCGTAGCGCCAGGTATCACTGTACTTTTCATTGGCCTGTTTTTCCGCCGGGATATCGCGATTCAGGGCCACACCGTAAGCGGTTTTCTCGCGCCATTCTCCCTGCCAGTTGTTTTCTGCTACGCTGTACCAACGCCAGATTTCTTCCCCGCTGTTCGCATCGTAAGCCACCAGAAAGCCACGCAGGCCATGTCCGCCGCCGGACAACCCTCCCACTGACAGTATCTGTTTCCCCCCGTTTTCGAGACTCAGATGCAGTCCGTATCCGGCACCGGTGATGCCGATGAACACCTTGTCACCATAGACCTGTGGTGCGAGGTTGGCGGTGTAACCGGTTTGACCGATCTGCCTTGCTCCCGAGAGTTCCTTTACACCCAGCAAGGGGGCAAGCACTTCTCCCTTGCCCGCATCAGTATCACTAATGGCTTTGTCCCAGATGACCGCGCCGGTATATTGATCGAGCGCGATAAACCGCGCATCTATCGTGACCGTGTAGACTTTGCCATTGGCGACTGCGGGTCCGCGATTGGCCGGGCCGCAACAAAAATTGCTGGATTTCAACTGATGCCGGTAACGCCAGATTTCCTTGCCGGAGTCCGCCTCGAGGGCAATGACATCGTTGAAAGGTGTGGTCAGATACATGATGCCATCAATGACGATGGGCGAAGTCTGAAAAGTTGCCGTTTTGCCGGTCTGATATCGCCAGGCCAGTTTCAGTTGTGTGACATTGTCTGTGTTGATTTGTGTCAGCGGACTGAAGCGCTGGTTGTCATGTCTGTGGCCATACAGGGGCCAGTCAGCCTGCTTCTCCGTCAGCACAATTTCTGCAGCCAGGCTGGATGATGTGAGCACAGCGACGAATACGACCAGTGTTCGCAGGGAAGAAATAATTAGTATAAGCATGATAATTTATTGATTTTTAAATAAAAAAATATAACATAAGTCAATGCCTGCGACATTATTTTTCCCTCTGGGTGCCATTGCCGTTTCAGTATTTTCCATTTTTTATCCGGACAGTTTATCACCTTACCAAAAAGCCATCGTGCCCCTGCTGGGTGTAGTGATGCTGGGTATGGGTATGACCTTGCGACCGGAGAATTTCCGGGAGATAGCGAGACGCCCGCGATTGATTGCTATTGGTGTTGGATTACAGTTTTTACTGATGCCGCTGATTGCCTTTCTGGTGAGTAAATTGTTTGGTCTGCCGCAAGCGCTGTTGGTCGGCATGGTACTGCTGGGCTCCTGTCCCGGCGGCACGGCTTCCAATGTGATTTGCTATCTGGCCCGTGGGGATGTTGCCCTGTCTATTTCACTGACGACTGTCTCGACGCTGCTGGCGGTACTGTTTACACCGGTATTGACCTGGGTTTATGTGGGCCAGAGTATTCCCGTCCCGGTAATCGATATGATGATCAATATCAGCAAGATTATATTGGTACCGGTGGCTGTCGGTGTATTGTGCAATTATTATTTTGGCCGTCATCTCCGTTTTGTGAAGCAGGTGTTTCCCTTTGTTTCCGTTATCGCCATCATCCTGATTATCGGTATTATTGTGGCCCTGAATCATGCGCAGATATTTCTGCTGGCCTTGCCCGTCATCGCTGCAGTCTTCTGGCACAACCTTCTGGGGCTGGCCAGTGGCTACTATCTGTCAAAAATCATGGGACTGGATGAGCGTCAGCGACGCACTGTTGCGATCGAGGTCGGCATGCAGAACTCCGGTTTGGCGGTGGCCCTGGCACAGAGCTATTTCCCGGCAATCACCGCCTTGCCGGGCGCCCTGTTCAGTATCTGGCACAATATTACCGGTTCGATTCTGGCCGGTGTCTGGAGTCGCAGCGACAGTAAGAAGAAGGCCGCAGGCCGGGCATGAACAGACAGCGGATGGCTTGCAGCATTATCAGTCTATGCCTGCTTCCCGTGTTGTTCGCCTGTACGGAGAAAACACCTGCTTACTTCCCGCTGGAACCGGGTACAGGCTGGCAATACAAGGCCGTCATCAGCACGATGGACACGACAGAAAAGCAGAAATATTTTATCAGTAACATACCTGCAAGAGACATAGACGGAAAAGAGGTCTATGTTCAAAAAACACTCAGGGGTAACGAAATTTTATATGGTGAGGACGACTCCGGGGTGTTTCAACTGGGTTATATCCGGGGTGATGATCCCGAGCAGAACTTCATTGCAGATAAACACTACTTGTTTCCCTATCCCCTGACACCAGGCTCGGTATGGCAGGATAGCGTCAACACCATGGCCCTGCGAAAAACCGGTCCTCGTGCTGTCACCATCGTTGAACGGGTGCCTGTACAGGCCAAACTGGTGTCTGTGAACGAAAAAGTACGCGTCGCGACCGGCAGATTCTCGCACTGTTTGCGCATTGAGAGGACGGGAGAGTTAATGATTCCAGTGGGTCGCTACCAGTATGTTCAGGAGACCGTCATCCGGGTGAAAGATATCCGCTGGTATGCCCCGGGCGTCGGGCTGGTGAAGTCAGTCAGAACCGAGACAACACAATCCAGCGTGCTTGATCACAGTGAATATACAACGGAGTTGTATGCTATTGAAAACAAATGAACAGTGATCACGTAAACGTCGTGATAAAAAAAACAGTCCTGTTGTGCTTATGTCTGCTGACAACGAGCTGCGGGGAGCCGGATAACAGTTATTTTCCCCTGGCGCAAGGTCATGACTGGCGCTATCGAATACAGTTAAAGACGATGAATGGCAGCGAAACGCAGAAATATCTTGTCAGCAGCCTGGCACCGCGTGTCATCAATAGCGAGACCATCTATATACAGCGCTCATTGACCGGCATGGAAATCATGTTTCGTCAAACGGATACCGGTATCAGCCGCGTCGGCTTTCTTGTCAGCGAGGGAGAGGCGGTAAAAGAGGTGGCGGATGAGCAGTTGTTGTTGCCAGCTGAGCCGGCAGTCGGTACCGAGTGGGACAGTACTGTACGGACGCAAACCCTGTTAAAAGGCAATCCCGATACCGGCAGCAGTCTTCAGGTGCAGGCAAAGGTGCCGGTAAGCAATCGCATAGAATCCATCAGTGAGCGGATCAAGGTGCCTGCCGGTATCTTTATGCACTGCATACGCGTGCATACTGAAGGTTTCACCTTCTACCAGGGCACACGCCTTATCGGCCGCACCCTGGTGGAAGTCGATGAGACAAAATGGTATGCACCCGGGGTAGGGCTGGTGAAATCGGTGCTGATGGAGACGACGACCAGCGATATGTTAAGCCGGGGAGAATTAATTATGGAACTGGAAGCATTTAAGTAACCCTGGTCTGCTCGACGCGGAAATGAATAACAGACACTGTTAGCTATAACCGGAGTTATTTATTCCGTGGAATCAATTCTGGTATGAAACTGCACAATTCGATAGGTTTCCTGAAGCCCCACTGTTCTGAAAAACTTTTGTGCCTTGACATTTGCCAGCTCTGTGTCCATGCATAATTCTGTGAATCCTTGTTCTTTGCACCATATTTTTATGGCTTCAATGGCCTGTCGCCCCAATCCCATATCTTGATATTTTTCTTTCAGGTATAAACCTTCCAGGTATGCGACCGGGCTGCTGAGACATCCGTCCACAATATTTCGTGACGACAACTCGGCTAAACCAAGTATTTGATTATTTTCATTCATCAGAAAGTAACAAAACCAGTCGCTGCTCTTGAATATTTGTTTCATTTCTTTTTCATGAAATTCATCATCGAGCGAACTGTACACTTCTTCCCGCATTTCTTTCCACTGTGGAAATTGATCTTGTTTTATTAGCTGGAGTTTCATTTTTTAAAGACTGACCTGAATATGAATTCTTCTGAATTCCGGGGACAGTTTACTTAATTCCCGCACCTTAAGATAAGTAAACTGTCCCCGGAACCCGGCTTTGCCGGTGGATACTTACGTGTGCCTGGCATGACGCACAGGCCGACCGTTTCAGACGGGAGTCTGAAACATTGACAGTCCACCGTCACCGGACGGAAGGACGACGCCAACAAGGCAAGGGTATGACCAGTAATG
>JAJRTU010000008.1 GCA_024278135.1 Gammaproteobacteria bacterium | reverse complement strand
CTTCACCCAGACTTTCCACCAGGGCCAGGGCAATTTTATTATCTGGAATGCGAATACCGATGGTCTTTCGCCGGGGATGTTGCAGTCGCCGCGGTACGTCCCGCGTGGCCTTCAGCAAAAAGGTGTAAGGCCCCGGCGTCAGCGACTTGATTAAACGAAAATCGGTATTGCCTACCCTGGCAAAGCTGCTAATCTCAGATAAATCCCTGCAAATCAAAGTCATATTATGGCGCTCACTGAGTTTACGCAGGCGAATGATTCGATCCATCGCTGATTTGTTGCCGACAAGACAACCCAGCGCGTAACAGGAATCTGTCGGGTAAACAAGCACCCCGCCCCGACGCAAAATTGTCGCCGCCTGACTGATTAGTCTGCTCTGGGGATTGTCCTTATGAATTTCAAAATACTGAGCCATATTGTTTTTATTTATTTCTGTTAGAATCGCCTTTTTGAGGATATTACGCTAAACCATGAAATTCCTGTTCGACTTTTTCCCTGCGGCAGCCTTTCTGATTGCCATGTTTATTCCGGAAAACCGGGAAGAAGGGATCTATCTGGCGACCAAGGTTATCATCGTTACCTCATTTTTACAGATCATCATCTCCTGGATCGTCACTCGCCGCGTTGAAAAACAATATGTACTGATTTTCCTGGTTGTGCTGATACTCGGCTCGGCAACGCTGTTTCTGCATGATGAACGTTTTATCAAGTGGAAGCCCACCATCGTCTTCTGGATGTTTGCGCTGATTTGTCTCGGCAGTGAATTCATCGGCAAGAGTAATATCCCGCAGAAACTCATGGGACACATGTTTGACGCACCCGCCCCGGTCTGGCTGCGGGTCAATATCAGTCTGACAACATTTTTTGCTGTACTCGGGATAATCAATATCTATGTCGCTTACAATTATACGACGGAGACATGGGCTTTTTTCAAGGTGTTTGGCGTCATGGGCATAAACTTTGTGTTCATTCTCGCTTTGGTGATGTATATGTCCCGTTATATGGTTGAGATTGAGCAGAAAGAAAAGGAATAGAGCATGTATTACAGTATTTACTGTGAAGATGTTGAGAACAGTCTGGAAAAGCGAAAGAGCGCCAGACCGGAACACCTGGCACGACTGCAACTGTTACTGGACCAGGGCAGACTGCTGCTCGCCGGCCCCCATCCGAAAATCGACAGTGAAGATCCCGGGCCGGCAGGCTTCACCGGCAGCCTCATAATAGCTGAATTCGACTGCCTGCAAGATGCGCAAGAGTGGGCGAATGATGATCCCTTTCGGCACGCCGGTGTCTACGAAAAAGTCACGGTGAAACCGTTCAAGCTTACCATGCCGGTCTGAAGCAATGGACAGGGTCGAAACGATTAGACAATTGTTGAGCGAAGCCTTCTCGCCGACGCATCTGGATATTAGCGATGAATCGCACTTCCACAGAGGTCATGCCGGTGCCGCCGCCGGCGGTGGACATTTCAATGTCACTATCGTCTCCACACAATTTGAAGGACTGGCGACTCTGGCACGCCACCGACGAGTGTATCAGGCCGTCGATAATCTTATGCCCGCTGAAATCCACGCTCTCAGCATCACGGCAAACACTCCGGAAGAACACTCATCAGCGAAAGCCTGAAACCGTTCCTGAAGTGGCCGGGCGGTAAATACCGTTTGCGCGATAAAATCCTCGCTGCTCTGGGCCAGGGAAATCGATTGATTGAACCTTTTGTCGGTTCCGCAGCCGTGTCGCTGAATGCCAATTTCAAGAAATACCGGCTGGCTGACAGCAATCCCGATCTAATCATGCTTTACCGTCAGTTGCTCAGGGAAAAAGAGCGTTTTATTGTGTACGCTGAAACATTATTTACAGAACAAAATAACAGCGAAGAAAGTTATTATCGTTTTCGTGATGAATTCAACGCATGTAAAGAGAAACGAAGACGGGCGGCTCTGTTCATTTACCTGAACCGGCATTGCTATAACGGGCTTTGCCGCTACAACAGCAAGGGTATTTTCAACACACCCTTTGGCCGCTACAGGAAACCCCGGATGCCACGAAATGAGATGGCTCACTTCATCGTCGCAATGGCAAATGCGGTCTTTGAAAATGCGGACTATCAGGACACGATGGAAAAAGCGGGAAAGGGCGACGTGGTATACTGTGATCCGCCTTATGTACCTCTTAGTGCAACATCGTATTTTACCGATTATCATGTAGGCGGTTTTAACTGGGACGATCAGGTCTTGCTGGCAGAAAAAGCAGAGCAACTCGCCCGACGCGGGGTTCGTGTAGTGATATCCAACCATGATACAAAAGAAATCAGGAAACTGTACAAAGACAGCAATGCCGGCATCAGCACCTTTGAAGTACAAAGAAGTATCAGCTGTAATGCCGATAACAGAAAGAAAGTGAAGGAAATACTGGCAGTGTTTTCCTGAGTTTGCATAAATGAAAATCCTCGTTGCAAGCGACGAGGAATGGACCCGGAGAGATTCAGGCTGATGACTATTGAACTGGCAAAAACCCTGATGGCCCTGGCCTCGGTCACACCGGAGGATGCCGGCTGCCAGGCCCTGATTGCCGCGCGTCTGGAGGAATCGGGTTTTACAGCCGCGCATTTACGCTTTGAGAATGTCGATAATCTCTGGGTCAGCCACGGCAACGGCGAACCGGTGTTTGTCTTTCTCGGTCATACCGATGTGGTCGCCGCAGGTCCCCTTGAGGCATGGCAGTCTGATCCCTTCACGCCGGTGCTGAAGGGTGATCATCTCTATGGTCGTGGTGCAGCTGACATGAAAGGCAGCGTCGCGGCGATGGTCATCGCGCTGGAGCGCTTCATTGGAACAAACCCGGCGCATGCCGGTACTGTCGGCCTGTTGCTGACCAGTGACGAAGAAGGTGATGCGATAAACGGCACGGTGAAAGTCGTTGAAACTCTGCGGCAACAGGACATCAGCATCCGATGGTGCC
Organism: Gammaproteobacteria bacterium; assembly: GCA_024278135.1. Taxonomy (GTDB): domain Bacteria; phylum Pseudomonadota; class Gammaproteobacteria; order Eutrophobiales; family Eutrophobiaceae; genus WLWS01. The sequence goes on along the minus strand of JAJRTU010000008.1, from coordinate 6,685 downwards.
TGGTGGGTGAGCCTTCCAGCCGGGAACATGTCGGTGATGTGATCAAGATCGGCCGACGTGGTTCGCTCGGGGCCGGCCTGACTGTTAAAGGTATTCAGGGGCACATCGCCTATCCGCAACTGGCGCGTAATCCGATACACCAACTGGCACCGGCATTGAATGAGCTGTGTGCCATCGAATGGGATCAGGGTAACGAGTTTTATCCCCCGACCAGTTTCCAGGTGTCCAACATCAACGCGGGCGACGGTACCGTGAATGTCATCCCCGCCACTGTCGAGATATTGTTTAACTTCCGTTTTTCCACCGAAGTTACTGCCGATGAGCTGATGCAACGCAGCGAAGCTATTCTGGATAAACACGGACTCGATTATGATATCAACTGGCGTACCTCGGGCCTGCCCTTTTTAACGGATTCGGGTGAACTGCTGGCGAGTGTCAGGCAATCCATCCGCAAGATCACCGGCGTTAAGACCGAGTTGTCCACCACTGGTGGTACATCCGACGGGCGGTTCATTGCTCCCGGCGGTGCTGAGGTCGTCGAACTGGGGCCGGTGAATGCAACGATTCACAAGGCCAATGAATGCGTCAATATAAACGAGCTCGATACACTGACAGATATTTATACCGAGGTGTTGCACGGCCTTTTTCCCGACTGAGTCAGGACAGCACTTTATTTATCAACGCAAACCCTCTGGAGTCCAGTACCCATGAGCCAATATGAAAAACAGATCCAGTCATTGCAGCGGGGTATCGATCTCGACTTCTGGCGTAAACCGAAGGGCGTACCCATCCCCGATGATGAACTGCACTTTCTGTTAATCCCCGATGCCATTGAGGCTGCCGCAGTGTTCGAGCTTGCCAGACAGGTACATGAATACCAGAAATCCCATGCCGGTGAATCGGATCAGATCACCAGCGCACTGATGGTAACGATGGGCGGACTCCTGCCCAGCGTGTTGTTATTTGATCATCTGGTTGAAGGACGCTATGCCAATGTGCCGAAAATCGAATTCGGCACTATTGGTGTATCTTTATACAAGGGGCCGGGCCAACGTTATGACAATCCACTGGTGCAACATGGCATCTCCATTCCTGTCAGCGGCAGAACTGTATTGATTATTGATGATCTCGCCGATCATGGCGGCACCATGAATTTTTTGAAAACCTATATTGCCGAAAGCGGTGCGCGCAAAATCCTGACCCTGGCCATGTACACGAAGCCCGCAGCGCAAAAAACCAGCCCCATCGATTTTTGTTTTGGTGAAACCCCACAGGACACCTGGATCATCACACCTCGAGAAAGAGTGGAGACGCTGGTCAAACGTGTACCGTTCTGGAAACAGAATGGTGCATCAGAACAGGAATGCCGACATCGACTGATAAAACTGATCGGCTATCCTGCTGAAATCGTCGAGTACTATCTGCCGCTTATTTACAAACACGCCTGACGAGGGCTCATCGATTATTCGCCACCCCTTGCATCTGTTGCAGATAGTCCAGACGCATATGCCCTCGCTGCGACGGTTCACTTTTCACCCAGAGCAACAGCTCGTACAATAAATCAGCCGTTAATCCCCAGACGTAGCCCTGGTCCCACTTGAATGCCTGCGTCTGTCGTGTTACACCGCGCATGACATGTTCATGTATGCAGGCCGCCTCTTCCTGCATCAGTATTTCCACATTGGCAATCATGATCTCAGCCACTTCATGTTCGTTGGCCACCATCTGCGGCCGTTGTTCCAGCCAGCCTATGTAGGGAATGACATGGTGACCGGCCACGCTCCAGGCATCATCCAGTCTGCCCATGATCTTCACCGCTGCCGGATCGATACCCAATTCTTCATGGGTTTCGCGCAGAGCGGCGGCGGCAACAGAATCGTCTTGCGGATCGACCCGACCACCGGGAAATGACACCTGGCCGGCATGGCTGGACATGGTCTCGGGACGCCGGGTGAACACGATCTCGACGCCATCATTCCCGGCAGGCCAGAACGGCAACAGAACGGCCGCCCTTTTATGCCCTGTGGGCAATACACCCTGCGGAAACTCGAAGGTCTCCCGCTCAGGTAAGGCCGCTAATCTGCTGTAAAAATGATCTCTGAACACCATCCGGGAAATATGCTTCATATGCCCGTAGATTGAAACTGTTTTATGTCGATAGTGTGATCGATTGATGAATGATTTATGACTGTGGAACGACAACAGCCGGGAACCCGTCAAGGTTCCCGGCCGGGTATCGTCAAAAGAAAAAGCTACTTGTCGAACTGTTCTTCTTCAGTGGAACCCGTCAAGGCCGTCACCGACGATTTCCCGCCCTGAATAACCGTGGTGACACTGTCAAAGTAACCTGCACCGACCTCCTGCTGGTGGCTGGCAAAGGTGTAACCACGATCACCCGCTGCAAACTCCGGCTCCTGCACCATTCCCACGTAGGCGGTCATGCCCCTTTCCACATAATTGTGGGCCAGGTCAAACATGTTGTACCACATGTTATGGATACCGGCGAGCGTGATGAACTGGTATCGGTAGCCCATGGCTCCCAGTTCTTGCTGGAATTTGGCGATGGTGGCATCGTCCAGATTTTTCTTCCAGTTGAAAGAAGGAGAACAATTGTAAGCCAGTAATTGCTCGGGATGTTCTTTCCTGATGGCTTCGGCGAACTGTCTGGCTTCGTCCAGATCAGGTACAGCCGTTTCACACCAGAGTAAATCGGCATAAGGCGCATAGGCCAGACCGCGTGAAATCGCCTGCTCTATGCCTGCCCTGGCGTGGAAGAAACCTTCTACTGTGCGCTCACCGGTAACGAAAGGACGATCATATTCATCAACATCTGAAGTCAGCAAAGCCGCGGCATTGGCGTCGGTACGCGCCAGCACAACAGTCGGTACACCCATCGTATCTGCAGCCAGGCGGGCGGCTGTCAGCTTTTGTACGGCATCCTGGGTCGGCACCAGCACCTTGCCTCCCATGTGGCCGCATTTTTTGGCTGAAGCAAGCTGATCTTCGAAATGTACGCCTGCCGCACCGGCCCCAATCATATTCTTCATCAACTCGTAAGCGTTCAGCACACCGCCAAAACCCGCTTCGGCATCCGCAACAATCGGCGCAAAATAATCAATCTCCCCGCTGCCTCTGGCACACTGGATTTCATCAGCACGTTTGAACGCATTATTAATGCGACGCACCATGGCCGGGACGGAATCAACGGCATACAGTGACTGATCCGGGTACATGGTTTCACTGGTATTGCCATCGGCGGCGACCTGCCAGCCGGACAGGTAAATGGCTTTCACGCCTGCCTTGACCTGTTGTACCGCCTGACCACCGGTTACCGCCCCGAGACAGTTGATATAATCCTGTTCGTTTACCAGCTTCCAGAGCTTTTCCGCGCCGCGTCGGGCGAGTGTGTGTTCGATCTGGACACTGCCGCGTAAACGCACTACATCGGCCGCAGAGTAATTTCTTTTTACATTTTTCCAGCGTGGGTTTTCAGCCCATTCTTTTTCCAGTTTTTTAATTTCAATCTCATTAGTCATGATAGTTCCTCCGGCAATATCACTGTGACAAGCACACCCTTCCCTTATCTGAACAAGAAGAAATGGCTAGCGGTGATCCATATCAGCTCTGCAGCGACGAAATAGATCGGTTAACCTGACTCTGGAAATGGACACCCGCCCGGATGGCCATTTCAGTCTGAACAGGCAATTTATCGTTGCGGCGCAGCATTTGACAAGTTAATTATGTCAATAATAAGTATTAATATTCTTAATACTTAAATCTGGCATAATGTGCTGCAATGCAGCGTTTTTACTACAAACAGAACCGTCTCAAGCAATTACGCGCCTTTTGCTATACCGCGCGCTCCGGCAGCATGTCAAGGACCGCAGAGCAGATGTTTCTCAGCCAACCATCGATATCCTTGCTCATTCAGGCACTGGAAAAGGATCTGGAAAGTCATTTATTCGATCGTCAGGGACCCAAAATTCAGTTAACCAATGAAGGCAAGATCCTGCTGGACCTTGCTCTGCCGCTGGTGGAAGGCCTGGAGGATCTGCCGGCCGCCTTTCATGATCGATGCCATAATACAGTCACCGGCAGTCTCAATATTGCCGCCGGCGAATCGACAACCCTGTATTTATTACCCGAAATCGTTGATCGCTTTACCCGACAATACCCCCATATACAGGTGAAACTGCATAATGTACCGGGGCGCGAGGGTCTGACCATGGTCCGCAATGGCGATGTGGATCTCGCCGTCGGGCCAATGACGGAAATACCGGACGAAATCTGGTACAGCCCGCTGGTGTCCTACGAGCCGGTGCTGATTACCCCGCGTGGGCATCCCCTTGCCGCCCAGGAAAAGGTTTCTCTGCAGGACATCGAGCCTTATGGGCTGATTTTACCACCCCATTCGATGTCTACCCGAAATTATATTGATGTCGTCTTCCAGCAGCATAAATTTAACTATACAGTCAGCATGGAAGCCGGTGGCTGGGAGGTCATCAAGAGGTATGTGGCTTTAGGCGTGGGCATCTCCATCGTGACCAGTATCTGTCTGACGGGCAAAGAAAAACTGGCCAGAATCCCCCTGACAGAGTATTTCCCCAAGCGCAGCTACGGGCTGGTGCTGCGGCGAGGTAAGTTTATATCTCCTGCTACCAGAAAATTCATCGAATTACTGGATGCGGATGCACTGAACCATTTCCATCAGGGCACTTTTCCCGGCGATGAGCAGTCAAATAGATATGTTTAGATGGCACCTTTCGTGCAGGCCTTGATCGTGTAAGAAAAGTGCCTACTCTGTAACATACACTTGCCGCAGTTTTGGGTATACTAAAATGGTGAAGACAAAGATTAGTGGAGAGAAAAATCATGTCAGATAATGCTGACAATCAACATGATGACAGCCTGGCTTTACTGGAGGCCAAACCCAGGCTCAAGCGCCCGCCTATGTACAAGGTCATCCTCATCAATGATGACTACACACCTATGGAGTTTGTTGTGCATATACTGGAAGTCTTTTTTTCCAGAGACAGAGAAGCGGCAACGCGGATCATGCTTGAGGTGCATACCAGCGGTAAAGGCGTCTGCGGAATTTTTACCCATGAAATTGCAGAGACCAAAGTGTCACAAGTCAATCTTTATGCGCGAGAAAATCAACACCCTCTGATGTGTACCCTGGAAAAAGCCTATTAATACTGCGAGGATCGGCTCATGCTTGATAAAGAACTTGAACAAACGTTGAACGACTCTTTTCGCCTTACCCGCGAACAACGGCATGAATTTATGACGGTTGAGCACCTGTTGCTGGCCTTGCTGGAAAATCAATCGGCAATGAGAGTCTTGCGTGCCTGCGGCGCCAACCTCAATGCATTGCATGCCGACCTGTGCAAATTTATCGAAGAAAACTCCCCGCTGTTGCCGGATGATGATGAACGCGAAACACAACCCACGCTGGGTTTTCAACGTGTTCTGCAACGCGCCGTCTTCCATGTGCAATCCTCGGGCAAAAAGGAAGTGACCGGGGCCAATGTGATCGTTGCCATTTTCGGCGAAAGAGAGTCGCACGCGGCCTACTTCCTCAGCAAGCAAAATATCGCCAGGCTGGATGTTGTCAATTACATCTCCCACGGCATTGCCAAGATCCCCGAAGACGAACAGGGGGAAAATGACAATGCCATGGCGGATGATGAGTCTCACCATGATGATGCCGGTTCCAGCCCGCTGGAATCTTATACCGTCAATCTCAACGAACAGGCCAAACTGGGCAAGATCGATCCGCTCATCGGTCGCGAACATGAGGTGCAAAGGACGATCCAGATACTGTGCCGCCGACGCAAGAACAACCCGCTTTACGTGGGCGAAGCCGGTGTCGGCAAAACAGCCATCGCCGAAGGCCTGGCCAAAAAAATCGTCGATGGAGAGGTTCCGGAAATACTGGAAGAATGCACTATCTATTCACTGGATCTGGGTGGTCTGCTGGCAGGTACGAAATACCGTGGTGATTTCGAGAAGCGCCTGAAAGGCGTCATCAATCAGTTGAAGAAAACCGATGGCTCGATCCTGTTCATCGATGAAATCCATACCATCATCGGTGCCGGCGCTGCATCAGGCGGGGTAATGGACGCATCCAATATTATTAAACCCGTGCTGTCTTCCGGCGATATGAAATGTATCGGTTCAACCACCTATCAGGAATACCGGGGCATTTTCGAAAAAGATCGCGCACTTTCCCGTCGCTTTCAAAAAATCGACGTGGCGGAACCTTCCATTGAAGAAACCATCAAGATCCTGCAAGGACTTAAATCCCGTTTCGAAGAACATCATGAGGTGAAATATACTCAGCAGGCATTACGTTCAGCGACGGAATTAACGGAACGTTATATCAATGATCGATTTCTGCCTGACAAGGCCATCGATATTATTGATGAAGCCGGCGCCTCGCAACGCCTGGTCGCCCCTTCCAAACGCAAGAAGACCATCGGTGTCCATGATATTGAAAACATCGTCGCCAAGGTCGCCAGAATACCCGCCAGGACGGTGAACGCTTCCGACAAGGGGGTAATGAAAAATCTGGAACGCAACCTGAAAATGGTCGTGTTTGGTCAGGATCAGGCCATTGAGACACTGTCGACAGCCATCAAGACCGCCCGATCCGGCCTGGGTAATCCACAATCGCCCATTG
>JAJRTU010000183.1 GCA_024278135.1 Gammaproteobacteria bacterium | reverse complement strand
GATTCAGGCAATTTGCGCAAATCAGCCGGTGAATTAATTGAATTCAGGAGGGGGTGGCCGGTCTTATTCATTATTGATTCAACTTATCGGTAAAAACCCTGTATGTGACTCGCTCCGTTCTATGACACACAAAAGCCACCAGTATTCGAATATGCAATAAAACAACAAGCTTAACAATCCAAAATCGGGCGGCAGGACTGTACATTTCGAGTATCATACTTTATCTTACTAATTTTGGGAGGCTTTTATGTCAATCTCCCTCTCTTTTCGAGCCAGTTTATTACAATGACGGAGTAATCTGATGGGTGTCCCATTAATCCAACAATATCGTGTGGCAAAATACATTATCAGCAAAAAGCTGCGAGGGGACACGCGCTACCCACTCGTACTCATGTTGGAACCTCTATTTCGCTGTAACCTGGCCTGTGCCGGCTGTGGCAAAATCGATTATCCGGACGAAATCCTCGATAAACGCATCTCTTACGAAGACGCCATGAGCGCTATTGATGAATGTGGTGCTCCCATTGTCTCAATTGCCGGTGGTGAACCCCTGATCCACAAAGAAATGCCGATGATTATAGACGGATACATTAATAAAAAGAAATTTGTCTATCTCTGTACCAACGCGCTGCTGCTGGACGCACGCATGGATGATTATTCCCCCTCACCTTACCTGACCTTTTCCATACACCTGGACGGGAACCGTGATCGTCATGATGCCTCGGTCTGCCGTGATGGCGTCTTCGATAAATGTGTGGATGTTATAAAAAAAGCGCGGGACAGGGGCTTTCGCGTGACGGTCAACTGTACACTGTTCCAGAAAGAAACCGCAGAAGAAGTGGCGGAGTTTATGGATGTCGCCATGGCGCTGGGCGTGGAAGGTGTCACGATTTCTCCCGGATACAACTACGAAAGAGCGCCACGTCAGGATGTATTTTTGCAACGCAAGGAAAGTAAACAGCTGTTTCGTCATCTGTTCAAGCTGGGCAAGGGCAGGAAGTGGCGTTTTAACCAGTCTTCCCTGTACCTGGATTTTCTGGCGGGTAACCAGCGCTATCAATGCACGCCATGGGGTAATCCGACACGTAATATTTTTGGTTGGCAAAAACCCTGTTATCTGCTGGCCGATGAGGGTTATGCGTCAAACTATAAAGCCATGATGGAAGAAACGGACTGGGACAACTATGGTAACGGCCGTAATCCGAAATGTGCAAACTGCATGGTTCACTGCGGTTTCGAGGCTTCAGCCGTCGATGACACTTCCAGTCATCCGCTTACCGCGCTGAAAGTAGCCGTGCTCGGTCCCAGGACCGAAGGACCGATGGCCCCCGAACTGCCGGTATTATATGATGACGACTCGGCAGCCACATCAAAGCTGGTCGCGGAAATCCTGCCGGTACCGACTGAAGCCCGTAACAAAAAAGTTGCTTGATGATACTCTTCTGGTTGACCCTGCCCGGATTATTGATCTGGCTTAGCATTCTTATGCTGCCGTGGCGTCCCTGGAGTACGCGAGAGTCATTGGACGCCGATTCCCGCCTCTGTGTTGACCTTTCGTCGGTCACTGTACTGATACCGGCCAGAAATGAACAGGACGTCATTGCCAGAACCCTTGGCGCTCTGACAGGGCAGGGTGATCTGGCGGAGATTATTCTGATCGATGATCAATCAACAGACGAAACAGTGGCCATAGCCAGGCAGTCGAACCTGCAAAAACTTAAGGTTATAAACGGTCGCCCACTGGACAAAGGCTGGAGTGGTAAATTATGGGCGCTGGAACAGGGACGGGAAGAGGTCGATTCAGAGTACATTCTGCTGCTCGATGCGGACATCGAACTGCAACCCGCTACGATTTCGACACTGTTGAATAAACTGCTTGAGCAGCAGCTGGATATGGTATCGCTGATGGCCTTTTTACGCATGCGCAGCTTTTGGGAAGTACTGTTAATGCCGGCCTTTATTTATTTTTTCAAACTGCTTTATCCTTTCGCTCTGGCAAACTCCGCTTCGAAATGGGTGGCGGCAGCGGCAGGAGGCTGCATTCTCATCAAAACCAGCAGGCTTAATGACATTGGTGGCTTCGCCGCCTTAAAAGAAGAATTGATAGATGATTGCTCCCTGGCGAAACATATCAAAGCGGCAGGAGGACGTACCTGGATAGGTCTGACTCACTCTGCAATCAGTCATCGTTGTTATGATACACTACAGACCATCTGGGATATGGTGGCAAGGACGGCCTACACGCAATTGCATTACTCCGTCAGTTTGCTGCTGGTGTGCACAATACTGATGACACTGGCCTTTGTCCTCCCTGTATTATCAATATTTGTGATGGGCTTCCCGGTAATACTCGTCCCGCTTTCGGCATTTTTGATGATGATGGCCAGCTATGTACCTGTTCTTAAATACTACGGGCGCAATCCTTTATGGGCTTTCACACTGCCTGTAACAGCCGTGCTCTATCTATGTATGACATGGAGTTCTGCCAGGCGTTACTGGCAAGGGACGGGCGCAATCTGGAAAAATCGGGCTTATGCACGTCCTGCGGGCTGAAACATAGCAAACTTTTCCCGAATGTTGAGTCAAACAATCTAACGTAAAGAAATCGATGGGACAAATGATTGACAGGAAATTTATTTTAGCAGCTTGCCTGCAACAAACTGTTGCAGGTCAATTGTACAGGCACCTTTGGCTGCTTGTTTTAGCGACGGTACTGTTTACCGCGACCTCAGCGGCATTCGCCACAGAAGATATGACACCGGAAACCGACGTCGACTATGCTCAGGCCAATATGGTGGTGGAAGCACTTCACGAAAAACTGCTTTATATCATGCAAAACGCTAAAGATCTGGGCTATGAAGGCAGATATAATGCAATGAAGGATGTTGTGATCTCCAGTTTTGATGCCGCACTGATCACAAAAGTGATCATGAGTCGTTACTGGAAGGAACTGGACGATGTGCAAAAAGCCGACTTTATTGACCTGTTCAAACGACTCAGTGTCGCAACCTACGCATCACGATTTGACGGGTATTCGGGTGAAAGATTTGTCGAGCTGTCTACAGAAATGCTGAAAAAAGGTAGACTTTTAATCAAAACAGAATTACAAAGGCCCGACGATGAGCCGGTGAAACTGGATTATCTGATGCACCGGAAAGACGGGCAGTGGTTGATCATCAGCGTCATCGCAAATGGTGTAAACGATTTATCACTGAAAAGGGCGGAATATGCCACCGTCATCAAGGACAAACAGTTCCAGGGTCTGGTCGAAGATGTTGCCGCCAAAATTACTGATATGGAGAACAACGACAAGGATTAAATTGTGAATTGTACTGACTGATTTTGTGTGCATAATGTCCAGATTACATGCGGGAAGGTTCTTTCGAGTAAAACCATGAGTAAATACATAATGAAAAATGTAGCGACAATAGTATTCCTGTTATTTTCTGTCAGCCTGTTTACCGGTTGTGCTGGAGTACAGGAAAAAGGCGCTTCCACACCGGATCCTATTGAGCCGGCCAATCGAGCCTTTTATAATTTTAATGAAGGTCTGGACAAGCATCTGATAAAACCTATCGCCGAAACCTACGCCAATATTACCCCCGAACCGATTCGATCCAGTATTACCAACTTTTTTGATAATCTCGCCTATCTTAATGTTATTTTAAACTCTTTCCTGCAGGGTAAATTCGGACAGGGGTTTTCCGACACCGGTCGTTTCCTGCTGAACAGTACACTGGGTATTGCCGGCATATTTGACGTTGCCACTCCGGCCGGGCTGCCAAGGCACAAGGAAGATCTGGGGCAAACCCTCGCCATCTGGGGTGTGGGACGTGGTACTTACCTGTATCTCCCGGTCAAGGGGCCGGACACGGCGCGCAACCTGCCAGACATTGCTACCAGTACATTACTTAACCCAATCACTTATTTGACCGGAGCTGTCCTGTTTCCCATTACGGCGATTAATGTGATTAATATACGGGCGAATTTGCTGGATGCCACCAATATCCGCGATGAAGCAGCTGTTGATCCCTATTCCTTTACTCGTGAAGCCTATCTTCAGCAGCGGGAATACCTGATACACGACGGCAATCCACCGACAGAAGGCTATGACGATATTTTTGATGATGAAGCGGGAATTGACCATGAAGAGGAATCAGTTCTTATTATAGAATAATCAGGACGTCTTCAAGATCGAACTGAAACCCCGCTTTTC
>JAJRTU010000182.1 GCA_024278135.1 Gammaproteobacteria bacterium | reverse complement strand
GGTTACATCGGCCGGCGGATCAATTATGGCCCGGGCCTGCCCCAGAAATTGATCAGAAAGAATAATGGCCGGTACCTGCATCGCTTCCGCCAGGTAGACGGCCCACTGCGTGGTAAAAATACAATCCGCAGTCGACAGCGGCGCCAGTACCAGATGCGGAGCATCGCCGTGTAGTCCGTAGACTGCAATATTCAGATCGCTTTGTTCAGACTTGGTCGGAATACCGGTCGAAGGGCCACCACGCATCACATCGACAATGACCACCGGGATCTCCGAGCTGACGGCCAGACCGATACTTTCGATCATCAGGGCCAGACCCGGGCCGGAGGTGGCGGTCAGTGAGGGCACGCCGCCGAAGGAGGCACCAATCGCCATATTGATCGATGCCAGTTCATCTTCCGCCTGTACCAGTGAACCGTTCGTCGCGGGCAAAGCGGATGCCAGCCATTCCAGTACTTCCGTGGCCGGTGTAATGGGATAGGCGGCGACAAAACGGATACCGCCACGGATGGCACCGAGACCCGTGGCATGGTTGCCGGTGATGATCCAGCGATCATTGTTTTCATGCCTGGCGCCGGGCAGTGGCAACTTGTCGAAACCCGATGCCGTTTCGCGCCCCAGCACCACAGTATCAATACTGGTTTGCAGGGCCTGTTCACCTTTCTTCTTCAGCTGTTTGCTTAATACTTGCTCAAGTATGTCCTGAGAAAGATCGATCAACTCCGCCAGTACGCCGACAGCAATCATATTGACGCGTCCTTTCGCCACCTGTCCGGCCAGTTCGCCCAGCGGCAGTTCCAGCACCCTCGCCCCCGAATCGGCAATGATCGCTGGAATCTCGCCCTGTGCCGGATCGGCGATAATCAGACTTTGACTATCCAGTATGATTTCCGCAGCAAATCGATCGGCATTGTTCCAGTCCATCGCCAGCAGGACATCGAAACGGTCACTGACACCGTTGGCAGCTTCCTCACTCAACTGCAACATTGCTGCGGCTTCACCACCGCGAATTTGTGCCCCCACTGAACGGGTCAAACAGCCGTAACAGCCTTCTTTTGCCGTCGCCTCCAGCAGCAGATTACCTGCGGTGAGCGCCCCGGCTCCCCCACTTCCTACAACAGCAATCGACAATGACATAAGATTTTTCTCGCTTTGCTATTTATTTATACTTTAACAATCAATCCTTTATGAGAAAGCATCTTCTCCTCACCAGGATTGGCCCGTTATTACCGTGCCATAATTGCTTGACTAATGTGTATTATGGTATAAGAATACCACTATATGTCAATTAAATATTAGGATGCATATCATGAAGCAGATAAGTCACCCGGAATCACTCGCCAATCACGATCTGGCACCCATTTCCTCAGATCCACACGTCCTTTATGAAAAGATCCCCGCCAGAACACCGGAGGGGGAAGAAATAGACGGTCTGTATCACGCCAAAATTACCTTGAATAACCCGGAGCAGTACAATTCCTACACGACTGACATGATCAGGGATGTGATTCTGTCCTTTCGCAAGGCCAGTCATGATCGCGAAGTGGTCTGTGTGATTTTTACCGGCGCCGGTGACAGGGCCTTCTGCAGCGGCGGCAATACGAAGGAATATGCCGAGTACTATGCAGGCAACCCACAGGAATACCGCCAGTATATGCGTCTGTTTAATGACATGGTCTCCGCCATTCTCGGTTGTGACAAACCGGTGATCTGCAGGGCCAACGGCATGCGCATAGGGGGGGGCCAGGAAATCGGCATGGCCTGTGATTTTTCCATCGCTCAGGATCTCGCCAAGCTGGGTCAGGCCGGTCCCAAACATGGCTCGGCGCCGATTGGTGGCGCCACTGATTTCCTGCCCTTGATGGTGGGTTCGGAATGGGCCATGGTATCGGGCACCTTGTGCGAACCCTGGTCCGCGCACAAAGCCTATCGCATGGGTATGCTGGCGGAGATCGTTCCGGCGCTGAAAATTGACGGCGAATACATTGCCAATCCGCTGGTCGAAACCCAGCAATATGTGGATGAATACGGTCGTCTGATCCTGGGTGAACCCAAATCCGGCGAGGCCTTGAACGAAGGCAAGGCATTACTGAAAAAGGGCACAATAGATCTCAGTCTGCTCGATGAGACAGTAGAAAAATTCTGTACCAAGTTCATCTACACCTTCCCGGACTGCATGACCAAAACTCTGGAAGAATTACGCAAACCGAAACTGATTGCCTGGAATGCCAATAAAGAAAACTCGCGGGCCTGGCTGGCATTAAACATGATGACAGAAGCACGAACGGGTTTCCGCGCCTTTAATGAACCCGCAGGAAGAGATCGGGAAATCGATTTCGTTGCTTTGCGTCAGGCCCTGGCCGTTGGCACGCCATGGACGGAAGAGCTGACGGAAAGTTTGTTGCCAAGATCAAGGAGCGCATCCGAATAACGGGAATCTTCATACCCATCATTATTTATTGCTGCAAATATTAAACTGGGAGAGTCATTCGTCATGGTCACTACCGACAACATCATTCAGCGTTGCCAGGATCTTTTTGAAGACCTTAGTTTCACCCACGCACGTAAATGGAAAGACGCTGAAGCCGAACGCAAGGTGATTGCCTTCATGCCCATCTACGTACCACGTGAAATCATCCATGCTGCAAATATGCTGCCGCTGGGTGTGCTGGGTGGAGGCGATCAACTGGAAGTCATCCAGGGTGATGCCTACTATCAGAGTTATATTTGCCGTATCCCCCGCTCCACTATCGAACTGATCCTGACCAAACGTCTGGATTTCATCGACGGCATGTTGTTTCCGAGTATCTGTGATGTGATTCGTAACCTGTCGGGAATGCTGCAAATGATACGCCCGGAAATTTACGCCCACTACTATGATATGCCACAAAATTACGACGAAAACATCGGTGGTGAGTTCTATGTTAACGAGTTGCAGGAATTGAGGAAGGCCCTGGAGAAAGTGGGTGACCACGAAATAACGGATGATGCCATCCGCAACTCCATTGCCGTTTATAATGAAAACCGCAGACTGATTGCCAAACTATACGCCATGCGCGTCGAGCAGCCCTGGAATATTCCGGCCACCGAAGCCTATTTGCTCATGCGCGCCAGTATGCTGATGCCGGTCGAAGAACACAGCCAGATACTCATCGACTACCTGGCAGCGGCAGAAAAGAATGATCGGCCCAGACGGGACAACTGCCGGATTGTTGTCAGCGGCATGTTTTGTGAGCAGCCACCGCTGGCGCTGATTAAATCACTGGAAATGTCGGGCTGTTATGTTGTTGATGATGACTTCATGTTGATCAATCGCTGGCCCACCGTTGATGTACAGGTCGAGGGTGATCCCATCTACAACCTGTCAGACAGTTTCCTGAAACATTCCCCCAAGACCTCGGCAACCTACGAACCCATTGAAGCGGAGAAAGGCCTGTACCTGGTGGACGCCGTGCGCAAAAGTTCGGCGGAAGGGGTGATATTTGCGGCGCCCAGTTTTTGTGATCCGGCCCTGCTGGAACGACCGATGCTGCAGGATGCATTGAATGCGGCAAAAATACCGTATACCGCGTTCAAGTACGCGGAAAACTCCGGACAAATGCAACCAATACGAGAACAGGCCGGGACTTTCGCTGATTCGATTAAATTATGGGGAGAACAAGCATGAACACAGCCGTTGCCAGTAAAAAAACCGATCCTCGCGATGCCATCAAAGACAATTCCATGCTGCTGCAAAAGGAGATGATAGCAAACAACTTCAAGAAGCTGGCCAATGTGAAAGAAAGCGACAGCAAGGTTGTCTACACCTTTGTGCCCGGCAATATCAATGAACTGTTGATGTGTTTTAATCTGGTCGGCAACTATCCGGAAATCAATTCTCTGCAAAGCGGTATGCGTAAAAAAACCGGGCCGTATATCATGGAAGCGGAACGAAACGGTCACTCTGAAGATGTCTGCACTTATGTGAAATCCGATATCGGTATGATGCGCAAGGGCAATATCGCCCCGACTGGCGATCCCCTGCCGGAGCCCGATGTGCTGCTGTTATCCTATACCGGCTGCTTCACCTTCCTGAAATGGTTTGAGCTGCTGCGCCACGAATATAATTGCTAGACCATCATGCTGCATGTCCCCTACCAGGGTGACGGTAAAATTACCGATAACATGCGCAATTATGTTGTCAAACAGCTGAAGGAAGAAGTGATTCCCAAACTGGAAAAAATAAGCGGTGTGAAATTTGATATTGACCGCCTGCGTGATTATTTACGACAGTCCGCACAGGCGGAAGATGATCTGGTCTGGGTACTGGAATCCGCGAAACACAAACCCTCCCCCATTGATTCCTATTTCGGTGCCATCTACTACGTCGGCCCTATTTTCTCGGCATTTCGCGGTACCAAAGAGGCGGTAGATTACTACATCACGCTGCGCCGTGAAATTGAGCAACGCATTGCCGCCGGCAAAGGACCGGTCACGCCCGACGGCGATATGGGTGAGGAGAAGTACCGCATCGTGACCGAGGGGCCGCCCAACTATACGCATATGCGCGAATTCTGGAAGATGTTTTATGAAGAAGGTGCGGTAGTCGTAGCCAGTTCCTATGCCAAGGTCGGCGGCGTATACGATTTCGGTTTCCGACACGATCCTGATCGGCCGCTGGAATCACTGGCGGAGTATTGCCTCGGTTGTTACACCAACCACAGTCTGCCGGAACGGGTGAACATGCTGGAAACTTATATGAATGAATACGAGGCCGATGGTTTGTTGATCAATTCCATCAAGAGTTGTAACAGCTTCTCCGCCGGTCAGCTGTTGATGATGCGTGAGGTGGAAAAAAGAACCGGTAAACCGGCCGCATTTATCGAAACGGATCTGGTCGACCCGCGTTATTTTTCAGCTTCGAATGTAAAGAATCGTCTGGAAAGCTATTTCCAGATGATCGATCATAAACGGCGTGCCGCCTAAACAAGGGGAAATCAGGCTATGCAAAGTTTTATCGGTATTGACCTTGGTTCAACCACGACCAAAGCCATCCTGATGGATGAAAATCAGGAAGTGCTCGGTCGTGGCATCACCAACTCACGGTCCAATTACGACACGGCGGCGGCAGTATCAAAACAGGAGGCTATGATAGATGCCCGTTTTACCCTGTTACGCCGCGAACTCAACAAGAGTTCCAACCTACAGGATAAAATTGATGTCTTCCTGGGTGACATGGAACGTAATTTCCGCCGGGAACAATTCCTCGAACAACTGACTGATCTGGAACAAACCTGCATCGGTAATGTGACGGAGGAGCGTTACAAAGACAAGGAAAAGATCGTCAAGGATTGTCTCACCGAAGTCCTGAAGCGCGTGAGCGAAGAAGCTGCCGCGCTGTTTGCCCCCGGCGCCACGCGTAAATCCGATTTTTTTCGTGATATTGCCGGGGCACGTTATCTTTCCATCGCTGAAGAAGTGGCCAAGGAAGAGGGAATATCCTACGACCTGCTGGCCAATATCTATGACAAAGCCATCATCGAAGTAGAAAACCGGCCACCGGCAGAAGACCTGAAGGGAAAGTTTCTGCGCGGGCTGCAAAATCTGCAAAAGGAAACAAAAGACAGTGGTTTCAATGCAGGTGACTTTGATGTACCTGTCAATGATGCACTGGACATGGAAATGGAAGAAACCTATGTCATCGGTACCGGTTACGGCCGGGTGCGTCTGCCCTTTTCCAAGGAACATATCCGCTCGGAAATACTGTGCCATGGCCTCGGTGCCCATCTCATGTACAGCGGCACTCGCACCGTACTGGACATTGGCGGTCAGGATACCAAGGCCATCCAGGTGGATCCGGACGGAATAGTACAAAACTTCCAGATGAATGACCGCTGTGCGGCCGGCTGCGGGCGTTACCTGGGTTACATCGCCGATGAAATGAAAATGGGCCTGCATGAACTCGGTCCTCTGGCCATGCAATCGAAGAAAACCGTGAAGATCAACTCCACCTGTACCGTGTTCGCAGGGGCCGAGTTGCGCGACCGTCTGGCCATGGGCGAAGAACGCGCCGATATTCTTGCCGGACTGCATCGTTCCATCATCCTCCGCGCCATGTCGATCATCGCCCGCTCCGGCGGCATCAACGATCAGTTTACTTTTACCGGCGGTGTGGCCAAAAACCAGGCCGCTGTACGTGAGCTGAAAAAACTTATCAGTGAAAACTACGGTGAAATGACGATCAATATTAATCCGGATTCCATCTACACAGGCGCACTGGGCGCCGCCACCTTTGCTCATCGCGCAGTCATGGAGAATTAAGATGATTACAACAGCAGGCATAGATATCGGTACCGGCGCTGTCAAGCTGGTGCTGTTTACAACAGACGGCGACAAAACAGAGTGGATTGCAAAACGTACTGAACGTATCCGACAACGTGATCCCTATAAGCTGACCAGAAGCTCCTACGAGGAAATACTGGAAGAAGCCGGCTTGAGCAAGGACGATCTGGCCTATTGCGCGACAACGGGCGAAGGAGAAAGTATCACCTATTCCAACGGCCATTTTTATTCCATGACAACACATGCCCGTGGCGCCATTTACCTGGAACCTGAAACCCGCGCGGTACTGGACATCGGCGCTCTGCATGGCCGGGCCATCAAGACCGATGAACGCGGCAAGGTGCTGAGCTATAAAATGACCAGCCAATGCGCTTCCGGTTCCGGCCAGTTTGTAGAGAACATCGCCCGTTACCTGGGTGTTGCGCAGGATGAAGTCGGTGAACTGTCACAACAGGCCGATGATCCGGAAGTCGTCAGCAGTATCTGCGCCGTACTGGCGGAAACGGATGTCATTAACATGGTATCGAGAGGTATCAGTTCAGCGAATATATTGAAAGGAATTCATATCTCCATGGCAGGCAGGCTCGCCAAACTGCTTAAATCCATCAAGGCATCGGAAGGTGTGGTGCTGGCGACTGGTGGCCTGGCCCTGGATTCAGGCCTGGTGGCGGCACTGAAAGAGGAGATGATAAAACTCAAAATCAACCTTGATGCCCGATCATCACCGGACTCCATTTACGCGGGAGCCATAGGCGCTGCACTCTGGGGGGCGTTCCGCTACAACAAACTGGCGGAGCTGGGTAAGCTCGCCAAAGCGTCTTAAGATATTTCGCTTCATCATATTTGTTGAAGATCAATATGCGGGCGTAAAATCAGAACAGTCCTCACACCCGAAAACCAGGACCCACAAGCGGAGGAAACCACCTATGGCATTGATGATTACAGCAGATTGTACAGTGTGTGATGCATGTGTTGACCCCTGTCCCAATGAGGCCATCACGGCGGGCGAACCTTATGTTATCGATCCGATGAAATGCACGGAATGTATCGGTGCACATGACGATCCTCAATGTATTGAAGAATGCCCAAGTGCCTGCATCATCCCCAATCCCGACTGGGAGGAAAGTGAAGAAGATCTACAGGCTAAATACGAAATGCTGCATGCCTAGAAAACCGAACACCCGTACAGCTATGTACGATCTCATTCAACAGGTACGAGCCGTCGTACCATTCAACACCCCGGTTGCTGATTTATGTGTGGATGATTGCTACGGCTGTCCCAAAAAGTTGCTGGAATACCTGGATATGGAACTGGAAGACTGGCAACAAAAACTCGATGACGGGCACATTCCCAATTTTGCCGAGATCAACAGCCTGGGCAGGCGCAGCCGGAAAATCGTCACGGCATTGGAAAAGAATGGCCTCGTAATGAATTAAGGCTGCTGCGAATAAGCATCAGATTCTGACTCGAATCAGAACCTGATTTACCCTCATATTACCTGGTCTTTAAACGCATCATAGGAAAATGACAAACGTTGAGCGGGATGAAAATCGTTTCTCATCAGGAATGCGGACAGCTCGGTTTGATCGGCCCTGACCTCGGTCCGGATATTTTCCAGTCGAAGTGTCGTCAGGTTGCCTAATAATTGCACCAGCAATGCGGTCCCCACGTGGTAATGAACAAAACCGGGATCGACACTGATGGTATCCAGCACAGCAACGGGGTCGGTCTGGTCAAATTCCCCGTAATCGACCCTGGCCATAATAAAACCGACGACCATGTCCTTGATCTCCGCCACCAGCGATACCCGTATACCGGTCTCCTCCAGCACCTCTTTGACCTTACGCTCCAGATAGACACTGCGATCGAAGCCGGTGACCTTGCGATCAATCCTGATTATCGTATCGAGATCTCCCTTTTGTAACGAACGACAATAGACTTTGTCTCTGGCCAGGGAACCGATTTGTTCGCCGCCAGGTTCACTGAAATCCACTTCTGCCGAATCTTCTGCCAATGACTCATCTTCTTCTGCATCATTGGTGGTCATGTAGGATACTTCACGTTCGAGTATATTTCTGGGGGCGAGTGTAAAACCGGCATCAGAAAAGAAATGCAATATATTTTGATTGCGCCAGTCTGCCTGGCTTTGCACCTCGCTGACCTGTTTGTGATTCAGTATCTTGTTAAACTCACCCATCAGGGCCCGCCCCAGACCCCGGCCCTGTGCCTCCGGATCGACGCCAATGGCATCCAGCACGGCAACGGGTTCATTGGTGCCGTATTCGCCTTCCAGTATCCTCGCCATTAAAAAGCCGCTGAGCTTGCCACCTAGATCGCATCCGATATAAATAAAATATTTCGGTTCGGCAATGGCGGCGGCCAGACGTTTTCGGAAAAATCCGGGGCGACGCCGGTTTGTGATCAGTCCATCGATGTTGACCACCTGTTCGAGATCATCTTCTGCCAATGGCCGGGTACTGATTTCTGTATTTGTTGCGGTCATGATTTATCCCCCGTCTAACGTAACATGGCGTAGCTGTCTGAAAGCTCAATGTCTTTGTCTTCGTCAATTAAATTGTCCAGCATCGGTAACAGACCCATTTCCTCCTTTTGAATATGGGAGATCAACCTTTCAGTTATTTCCATACCGAGCTGACGGAACTCACTCCAGCTTTCCTGATTGAAACCGCCGGCCTTTGCTCCCTGAGCGATTTCACGCAGTCGCTCACCCAGAGGCAGGATGGTTCGATGCTCTTCAGTCAACAGACCGGCAATAAAACCATCGCCCGCAGCGGTCAGTAATGGAAACAACGAATCTTCTTCAAAGCCGAAATGTGTATTAAGTTCGGTATCCACCAGCACGCAGATATCACCGAGTAACTTGTTCATTTCGTTATCAGCCGTGTCCGGTACGGCATCCAGCCTGTGCTTCGCCAGTTCTGCATCAATCCGCTCCAGCAGAGCGATGGTATTCAGATGTTCATCATGAAATGAGCGGGTGATTTGGGAATCGAGTTGCATCATAATTTGTTAACCTCTGCCTTTATTCCTTTTATATCAATAAGTTATTATTTGGATGTTAATATGTATATTATTTTGACAAGCTAATAGTTATATTATGGTATTGTAATGCTATTATTGTAAATATTCAATGGTATCTGGTGGACAATCTTCTTCCTTCGGTAGTGTTCGACTCAGGCAAAATGTACCTCAGGCGGATACCTGTAGAGTTCGTCTGACAGCAAAGAGCAAAAAATACAGCAAGGCACCCGCAGCCACTATGCCGGCAAGGCTGGCCAGTTGAATAAGAACAGTCATGTTCAAACAAACACCGGCAAACAACAATATAAACGCGGTGGGATGTGAGATATTGCATACATTCAGCGCTTTTTGATGTGTGAGTTGCGATACCATCAAGGTCTTGCCCTTGTTTTTGGAAGAATGCATGGAGGCAAGAAAGGGCACAATACGTTGTAAAACAGCCAGCAGGAAAGTCAGCAACCAGCCCACCAGCAATACCACGCCAAACACGGCCGGCCTGATGACGCCCAGAGCAAGTGCGGCTGCCAGCAACAAACTGACAATGAGCAGGAACCAGCTGACATAGATTAATTTAAACGAGGCCTCCAGGCGTTTGCGCATACGTTGTTTCAGAGACTGATACATTCCAAACAGATATATACCGCTGCCAATGATGCCTAAATTCACTGCCTTGATATAGAGCCAGGGCTGATTGAAAAAAGTATTCAACACCGCGATGAGTAATGCCAGCGTACAAAATACGAAACCGGCATAGCCGATTTTACTGTCCGGTGCGGGCGATAAAGAAAACATGGGGATCAATATGTAACTGAAACCCATACTGAGCATGCCCATAAAACCATAGCCGGCCAGGACCATGTGGGTAATACCCAACTGGCGATGCTGGGAAGTCAAAGGATAAAAATAATCAAGTGACAATGCCAGCCCCAACAACACTACCAGCACCAGAGCCAAAATGGCGACCCAACTGTAGGCGGTAATCACCCCGATGTTCGGCGCTGAGATCAGGTTACTGATAATCAGAACACTGAAAAAAATCAGTGCCAGCGCCACCATTGTCACACCGCTGATCAGCGTATAGTAATCCAGATTGAACATGCCCCAGGTCAGCAAGGCTACACCGGGAATCATTAACCACGATATCAGGCGGCATAACCAAAGCGCCTTGAAAGGCTGCATTGTCGCGACAGACAGTAATTGTAAGGCCGCACCGACAGCGGTCATTACCAGTACCCCCAAAGTGAGTAAATGGATGCCGGTCAACACCGGCCCCGGCCCCCCTGCGTAAGCGGGTAATGCGGACGCGTTAACAAGAAAATAAAACCAGAAGACAAGATGATATACACCCGCCGCCACAAAGAAGCGGAAGGGAATGGAAAAATCGAGTAGACGTCCCCTCGCCCCGGACAACAGTGATGATTGAGAGAGACCCATTGGACAGATAATCCTTATTTTTTACTGCGCGTTAAGTGAATAATAAATTCATCGCCGTTTTGCTGAACTTCGTAGTCCCAGTGTCGTTCGAGCAAGGCCGGGAAAAGATAAATCGGCTCACGATCATGATGCATGACCACACTGTCATTGACCTGTTCGCTTTCCAGCAAGCTTATTACTTCAAACATGGGTTGCGGGGGCGCAAGCTCACGCACGTCAATATGATACGTATCGCCTTGCTGCCAGATTTTTGCCTTACTTTCTGCCAAGATTTGTACTCTCCTCGCTTTTCGTCTGAATCATCACCACAGCATTTGCCATAGCCCAGTATACTTAGTAATGTATTCGAATTCAGCACCTCAGGAATCAGCCGGACTCAGGGGAAAATTATGACGATTAAACACACCACTTGCCGTTTCTGTCTGGTTCGTTGCGGAATGGATATCGAAGTGGAAAACGGCAAAATCAAACGGCTCGTCGGTAACAAAAACCATCCCCTCAGCCAGGGTTATCTCTGCGTCAAGGGCAAGGCATCTGTTGATGTGACCCTGTCCCCCAAACGTGTGATCTATCCACAACGACGCAAAGGCGAGCGCGGCTCCCGAGAATGGGAGCGTGTCAGCTGGGATGAGGCTCTGAATGATATCGCCGAACGGATAGCCAGGGTTATTGAAAAAGACGGCGCGCCCGCCGTTTCTGTGCAGGCATTACCGCCAAAAGAATATTTCGCCTACGATATCTTTTGTGAAATGATTGGCAGCCCGACCTTTTTCAAACACGATTCACACCAGTGTTTTACCCCGCAACTGATGTCGGATACGTTGACCTACGGCAACCTGCTCACCTACCCCGCTTACCTGTCGGTGATGGATTCGGATGTCATTATGTTGTGGGGGATCAATCTGAGTGAGACCAATGGTTCCAAACATCAGCGCGTGATGGACGCCCAGCGCAAGGGAGCCAGGACCATCGTCATCGACCCGCGCCCAACCGAGTCCGCACGCAAGGCGTATATCTGGCTCCGGGTTCGCCCCGGTACAGATGATGCACTTGCTCTCGGTCTGATTCACGTCATGATCAGTGAAAACCTGCATAACCAGGCTTTCATTGATGAGTGGACTGTGGGCTTTGATGAGCTGCGGAAAAGAGCTGAGGCCTACACTCCGGAGCGGGTCGCGGAAATTTGCTGGCTGGAGGCAGATGACATCCGCGCGGCCGCCCGTTTGTTCGGACAGGCCGAACATGCCGCGCTTTACACCTTTATCGGCGCCACGATGGGCGGCAATGCCATCAGCGCCATAAGACTGCTGGGCTTCCTGCCGGCCTTGCGGGGCAAGCTGGATGAACCGGGTGAAAATGGTTTCAATCCGCCTACCGGCGTGCGCATGCCGGGCTACTATGGTGACAGCCTGGGAATTGCATCAAACCGCGATTACACAAATCAGTTAAGTGCGGATCGTTGTCCCCTGCTGGCCGGACCGAATGCCATCACCGCACCCTATCCGCACCCGCGTCAGGTGATCGATGCGATGTTGACCGATCAGCCCCACCCGGTACGCGTGCTCTGGACCAACTGTAATCCGGTAGTGGGGCTGGAAGATACGGAGTTGACCATCAGTGCCCTGAAAAAACTTGATTTGCTGATCGTCTCCGATATTTTCGTGTCACCCACAGCACAGTTGGCCGACTACATCCTGCCCGTCACCACCCACCTCGAATCTAACGCCATAGCCGAATACGCCGGTATCAACATGATCGCCGCACGCAGCAAAGTCGTTGAACCAAGGGGCGAGGCCAGGGACGAAGCGGAGGTCGTACTTGATGTACTCAGGCGACTGGGGTATGAAGATCGCTTGCCGGCAAAAAACAACGATGACATGCTGGATTTTCGTCTGACACCTTTGAATATGACTTTTGCCGAGTTCGCCGAGATGGGTTCTTATGAATCACCCAACGAACCGCTTAAATTCAAAAGCGGCAAACAGCGTAAAGACGGCAAACCCGGTTTCAATACGCCATCGGGCAAAGTGGAATTCACCTCAGGCAAGCTGGAGCAATTCGGCTATGACCCCCTGCCGAATTTCCAGGAACCCGCTTACAGCCCGAACTCGGCAGAGGCAGCCGACTATCCACTGGTCTTGATCAGCGGTACCCGCAGCATCGAATACTACAGCACGATGGGCATAGAAGTCCCCCGGTTGCGCAAGCGCCGTCCCTGGCCTACGGTGGAAATGGCCTCGGAGACGGCGGAAGAATACGGACTGGTGGAGGAGGACTGGGTCTGGATAGAAGCGCCCACCACAACACGCAGAATCAAACGCAAGGTCGCGATACTGAAAGGCATGCATCCCCGCGTTATCAATGCCGAAGGCCTGTGGTATATGCCGGAGACTGACGATCTGATTGAGGCGGTATACGAAGTGGGTGCGAATGTGCTCACGGCGCTGCGTGATGACGTCGATCCGGTTTGTGGCGGATCAATAGCACGCTGCCTGATCTGCAGGATAGAAAAAATTGACGAACAGATGGCCTTGACCGGCACCTGAATCCTGTTCGGCACAACGGAGAACAATTTGCTATTCACTTTCGCAACGAACAGAGGCTTCGCCTTTTTACACAAGATTGCCTTGCCCCTGCTGCTGACATGCATCTTCGGCTTCCATGGTATCGCCGAGGCAAATGATGGGCCCCTGCCAGAATACAGCACAATATACGACCCGGCCCGGGATCCGTTTAAGGATGGCGAACATGCCCTGCAAATGGCCGCAAAAACTGACCGCCGGGTGTTAATGGAAGTGGGCGGCTCGTGGTGCGCTTATTGTTTAAAGCTTGACCGTTTTATCGCCGAAACACCCCTTGTTCACGACACCTTGCACAGCCATTTTGTGTTGCTCAAAATTAATGTCAGTGAGGAAAACGACAACCGGGACTTCCTTGCCGGATTACCCGAAACCCGGGGCTATCCGCATTTTTTTATTGCTGACAGCGACGGCAGTATCCTCCACTCCAGAGACACCATCCACCTCTTGCAAGAAGGTCAGTATTCAGCGGAAAAGTTTGTGGCCTTTCTGAACTTCTGGGCTGAGGAAAAACAAATGAACGCCGGAAAAAGGCCCTCAGGCAAGAGCCCATGAGTATTCGACGGGAACGTCAACCTGAACGAAAAACTGGTCATTGGCAACAGGACTTCACCTCCCTGCTGCTTGAGTTGCGTGAACAACCCCTTGATCGGCGCACTTTTTTGCGGCGAATCAAGCTGCTGCTGGCAGCGGGTGCTTTTCCGCTGATCATTCCCGCCGGGGTCCCGGAAAATAAATCGGAGAATACCGGGCACTCTGAATCTAATGAGGCATGGAAAACGCTGCAGGCCGTGCACGATCATTTATTTCCTGCCAACGAAGATGCGCCCGGTGCCAGGCAGTTAAATGCCACGGCATCTTTATTGACAACCGTGTCCGAACCGCAATTTGATCCAGACAACCGCGAGTTTATCCGCAATGGTATTGGCTGGTTAAATCAGCTTGCGCAGGAAAAAACAGGAAAAACGTTCAGTGCTCTCGATGTCAGGCAACGCGAAAAAGTATTACGCCAAATTGAAAAAAGTTCTGCGGGATAGCGTTGGCTTTCATTGATACTGCTGTACCTGTTTGAGGCCCTGTTATCCGCGCCGGTCTATGGCGGCAATCCGAACGAAATCGGCTGGCGGTGGCTGGAGCATTATCCCGGCTTTCCCCTGCCGACAGCGGACAAGACCTACCGCAGCTTATGAGTGTGGACTTTGATGTTTGTGTCATCGGCAGCGGCGCGGGCGGTGGCCCGGTGGC